>NZ_OZ245846.1:1272857-1591071 GCF_965228935.1 Ulvibacterium sp.
CGATCAACGACCTTGATCATTTCAAAAGCATTCTTGCCCTTAATGGCCTGCGGGTCGGTTCCTGTCTTTTGGAAATAATGAATCATTTCCTCGGTAAATTTTCCGACCCCTCTATTGTGTTCTGAAGCCAATTTCTTGAGTTCCCTATGGCTCCTTTCGCTGATAATAACGCTCTTTTTTCGCATGGTGATGGCTTTGTCCAAATATCATCGGTAAGGGGAAAGAAAGGTGTGCACTCGCGGGAAGTGTGCAGGACGGGACTTGTAAATCATTGATTATTAGGAAAGCCCTGAAATGAAGTAATTTTAGGTGAATGCAACGGATTTTATAGTATTTGCCTTTGATATTCAAACAATTACATGGTCCCGTATTAAAAAATCATAAACTGTTATAATAGACGAATCCCAAACCAGAGCAGGCATAGCCTGCGGTCGCCCGCCGCAGGCGCGAGCGGGAACCACTGCGCAGCATGGTTCCCGCTCGCTATCTTTCTTTTGAAAGATACTCTGCGGCTCATGCGGAATTTTTTGTGGTTAGGGAGAAGAATAAGGAATCAAAAAATTATAAAGTAAAGCTTATAGAATATTGATAAGCTTTATAAATATCATTGGAGAGAATTAGTCCCAAAAAAAGCCTTTGTTTATGAGATTGGGAATAAATTGCTACCAATGGTATGGCATATACTGTGTTGGAGCGCGTATTCATTCTCCCGTTTTGGGTAGGCAAAGGCATACTCTTTGGCAAGTTTTTGGCTTGTTTATCGGTTTAAGCAAATTGTAAATGCGTAGGGCTTTTCGCGTGGGAATTTCAAATTTCATTGTAATATCCAAATTTCTTGTCAACCAATACAGCCCGATCCAAGTAACTGTTAAATTCTTCACACGATGTTTCAGGTAGTAAGCTGCACGAATAGCAAGCTGCTAAGTTTAGCCCGCCGATTCCTTGTCCATCAGAGTGGTAACAAATGGGATCAGATGCACAGTCTTTGGCCCTTGTAATTGCAGAGTTTAAAATTTTCACAAATCTTTCGGGTTCTGCTTGTCGAACTAAGCCACCATAACTTCCTTCGGTTCCTGCTATCGTATAAATTAGAACACCTTGCATTTCTTTTTCGTTTGTGTACAAACGTTCTTGCATTGAAGTTGCAGGGTAGCCAGTTAAAAATTCCAATTCTTTAATCAGTATATGAGAAAAAGTATGAATCAAAATAAACTTTGAAAGATATTGAAGGTTGCCAAGCATCTTGTTTTTCTCATCATTCATTCGATAATCTGACCGTCCCATATTTTCAAGCATCGAGTCCATTCTTTTTTTGAATTCAGACTTATCTTTAACGCTTTCATACCAATCAATGATACTCTCTTTATCAAAGTCAATAAAAATACCTTCACCAAAGCTTTCTACACCCGGAAGAATTGTGGTTCCGTTCCCTTTTGTAGATGTGTATTTGGCTTTGATTCCTTTTTCGGGTCGTACATAGTCGTCCATAGACAACTCAGCATATAAATCCTTATCTATCGGTTCCTGACGGCTATATCCTGTTTGGACGGACGATAATTTTAATCTTTTTAATTTCAACAATTTGTTGATTTTAAAAGATTTCAAAGAATCTGATATTACTGATTCTACAACAAGATTTTGATCATTTTCGTGATTTTCCGAAAGTAAATAGTCATATTCTCGTAATCGGTATTCTGTTTCAGAAACAAAGTCATTTTGCTCAGGCGAGATGATTTCTTTGATTTGCCCTAAAGTGAGATCAACTTGATTGTTTTCCAAAATGTTTGTTCTTATTTGCTCAGGAGTTAAATTTATATTTCTGTGTAGTGTCTTAATTACTGATTTTAATTCACTTGATATGCTTCTGGTTGGTATAAACAAACTATTGGTTATCAATGGATAGTAAACGCTATTGCTGCTACGAATTACCGGTTTGTAAAATATTTTTTGTGACTTACCTTCCTTGCTTAAAATTTCGTTTCCTTCCTTATCCTTAACTGTACTTATTTCTCCATTGGTGAAATGCGGATATATTAGCCCTAATAGCCCTGCAAGCGAGAATTGTCTTCCTTTGGTTTTGCAATCAGGATTTTTACATTGAATTCGTACACCGGAAAAATCTGAGAACTTATCAGATTTTAGGTAATAAAGATCTTGTTTTTTGCAACAGGGATTAAAATCATTAAAGAATTTTGCTGATTCGCCTTCGTCTTTCTTTTCATTACTTGATTTATCCGCTCTATTGGTCCATAAGTGCCAGGGCAAGTCATCAATATCTCCATTTGGAGCAGTCATAATAAATCTGACTTGTTCTAAGCGAAAGAATTTACGCTTTTCTTTATTGTCTTTTGCTTTGGAATAGCATTTATAGCATACTGGAGGTTGAAAAGACTCGCGATTCCTGTTTACATCATTCGAATAGACATTACACCATCCTTTAAACCAATCATCAATGCGTTTAAATCTTCCACATTTATTACAGTACATCCACTTGGGAAAATACTCTGCATTTACAATATGATTTCTGAGAGAAGGAATAGATGCATTGTAAAATTCCGAGTAATTAGCAGGAACTTTTGCAATAAAATTCAGGTTTTGAAAATAGTACTTAAGTCGTTTCAATAATCTATCATCTTCGATAATCTGATTTTCTGTTAATTCTTCCCGTCCACGCTCAATCATAGCAAAGTACTGCCATTTGTCAAACTCCCTTACCTTTAAAGCACCATCAATTGTCTCCAAAATCGACCCAACTCCACCATAGGAACTTATAAGTTTTCTTGTCTGTAATTCCGTGTACTTTTTACCCATTGTTTCAGATTTTAGGTAGTTCCTTTTTAATAAATGAATTGGTATCAATTTCACGCATTGACTGCATCACAGCCCATTTCTCATCTTCACCAAAATCTTTTTGTGACGGTTTTACCAACAACCCTTCCTTGCCATCATCATATTTGGTAAGACTGTGTTCTTCTATCTTATATGTCCAATCTTCAGCCAGTTGCTCTAATTTATTCTCCAACAACTTGTACATAGTTTCATTGGCTCCAAATCGTTGTTGAATTTCACTTTTCAATCCATCTAACATTTCAGGTTCGAAATGTTGGGCAGCATCATCGGCAGCCATTCCCCGTATTTTATGTCGTAAATAAGTTATCATCACACTGGTTAGCATCTTCTCTAATGTGTTCTCGGTAAAAGGGGTAAGACTTATGGGTTCAACACTCTTATAAAATGCCTGATGAAAAGGAATAAAATGTTCAAAGTGTGATTTATCTCTCGCTCGATTCGCATCAAAAAGATTAACAACCAAACCTTTGTATTTTCTTCCTACACGACTTGATGCCTGAATGTATTCAGCGACATTTCTTGGTTGTCCATTGATGAGCATAATATTGAAGCGGTCTATGTCAATTCCAACGGAAATCATATTTGTTGCGAGTACCAAATCAATGACATTTTGAGCATAGGTTCGGCCACTTTGGGGAGTTACAATTGTATTATTCGAAAACCTATTTTCTTCTAATTTTTTAAGTGTTTGCTTAATTTTCGCACTTTCTATTCTGCTGGTCAGTTCTTCATCCCTATTATATAAATAACTATAATTAAATGCTTGCTCTGGGTTGTCGCTAAAAAGTCTTTGTTGAAGTGTGGAAGTGAAGTTGGAAATTTCATCCCCGACTTTATTGTGAATCTTGCCTACATCTTTTAAGCTATTATAGTAAGAAACAATTGTCCAGTATTTGTCAAAGGTGCTATAATCTTTGTCTCCATTTTGAATTAACAACTTGTAAGCTTCAAGCCTTGCTACAAAAAGATGTGCAAGCAATTGTAGTTGTGTATCAATGGAAGATTTTCCAGTAGGTAAAAAGCCGATGTATCGTCTTTTACTTTCTGATTTGGCTTCTTTTGCGAAAAAGCTGTCTGCGTAAGAAAGTCCATTGGGTGGAAATATATTTACTGTTCGACTGGCTCCGTATAGTGCTTTAACTTGCTCATCGGTATTGCGTGTAGTAGCCGTTGATGATATTATTTTGGGTTTCCGATCTTCTTTGGTACAAAGTATTTCTATTACACTTTCAAAAATTCCTGTTATCGAGCCTAATGGTCCGGTAAGCAAATGAAGTTCGTCCTGTATTATGAGGTCTGGTGGCAATTTTTCGCCATCCAACGAATTAAAGAATCGATGTCCATTAGATTTCCAAGCAAGCATAGCAAACTTATCCACCGTGCCAAATAGTAACGTTGGAGGATTTCTATAAAGCATTTCATCAACTACCTGAATAGGTAACTCGTTATGAAAATGGCACTTGTTATTTACACATCTAATTTTAAATGATGCATTTCGACCATTTCCATTAATTTGGAAACCACTCGTCCAGTTTCCATATTGATTTTTGGTAATTAGTTTTGTGCCACACCACGAGCAAGAACTAATCTGAAAGACATTTTTACTTTCTGGGTTGCCGTTGTTTCCGCTATTCAGTTTGTTGCATTCTTCCCTTATTTCTTCTTCCTTTTCTAATGCTTCTTTAACAGAGTTCGGAGTTGACGACATACCTACCCACATCCCAATAGTAATCGGTTCATCTTTTAGTTCATCGGAATAGTGACATCTTAAAAACTCCAAGGCGCAAATTAGTCGTGATGCTCGTTCAAACTGCTGTGCTGTTAACAGACGCAGCGTATATCGCATTATCACAGTAGTGCCTTCGTATCGCGTTGAGTTGGTCAGTCTTCGATAAATGATTGTAAATGCTGCAACTGCCAGATATGCTTCTGTTTTCCCACCGCCTGTTGGAAACCAAATTAGATCTACGACTTCATTTCTTGCTTCTGATTCTAAGTCTGTAATGCTATCTATATTCAGTAAGAGAAAAGCTAATTGAAAGGGACGGTATTTGGGACGATTGAAAGGCAATTGAGTGAAATCATAATCTTTGAAGAAATTGAGTTTTGCGTAATCCAAAGATTGGCTTATGTCTTCCAACTCCTTCTCCTTTCCCGAAAAATCTGCATCATTCGATATGATTATCTGAATTAACATTGCTGTATTTGCTAATTGGAAGGCTTTATAAACTGCGTTATCCTGTAATCTTCCAATGTTACTTCTCAGTCGTTCCAGATTGTAGTCCAATTTTTGAAAGATAGCTTGCTCAATATTCTTGTTTGAAGTTGAAAGTGTTCTCTGCTTAGTTATCCACTGTTCGTAAAGGCTTATAAAATCGTTAAGTCGATTCAAAACAACTTCTTGTGTTTCCGTTGTGAAATGAGACAGATTATATATGTCCAAACCATCGTTTATAGAACTGTAAACATTTTGGTTATCAAAGTCGGATTCATCAAATGAATTTTTTGTATCTTTTACATCATACTGCGGCAGGAAACTTGTGGCGATTCCAGATGCGTCCTTTTTCCATTCTACAGAACAATTGTGCCCAATACCGTAACTGAATTTGTCTTTATACAAATAGTTTAAAAGTTCTGCTTCCTCATCTAAAGGATTTAACTCTGAATAGGATTTGAAAGTCTGCAACTTGGTATCCTGTACTTCGATTTTAGCCTGAAACACACATTTCTGATTTAGAATTTCATTGGCGTTTGAATATTTATTGACCGGTTGTTCCGTAGAGGAGTTGACCAATTGAATTTTTACATATTTGTATCCCGGGTTTTCTTGATGAGTGTAAGTCTTTACGGTGTAGCTTATCCTAATATTTACATCATCTTTTTTTGTTAAGACTTTTTCATATAACTTTTCCGGTGTGGTTAGATCGGTAATTTGAATTTTCCTTTTCTCCTTTATTGATTCTCTTCGCCAGGTTCTTCCAAGTAGTTTTTCAGTTTTTGTGGTTTCAATTCTATTTCTGAACTCTTTTTGATATGCATCAAAGTCGGCATAATCACCTGATCTTGGTCTGCGTTTTTTGCCAACGATATTTTTCGTTAAGAATAGATATCCGTTCTTACAGTCTAACTTGCCTTTTAGTGAAGAAGGAAAGTGTTCATTGTTTCTAATGGTTTCATCAAATAACTGCTCGGGAAATTGGACTTTTAGATTTTCAACTCCGTACTTATCTTTTTCGTCAAGTTGAGTATATATGCCGAAGCTAAAAACCACATCAATTTGTTTAACATCATCAGCCACACAAAATGTTAGTCCAATATTAGTGGGGTAAAAAGTGCTGTGAGATACTTTTATCTCATCATCGTTTTCTGTCTTATTTCCTTTATCGTGTCCATTGTTCTGATCATTCAAATCTTCTCTTGGTTGTTCTATTTCGTCTTCTAGGTCTTCATCTTCATTATCAGTTTCACTTTCCAAAAGGCAATCGGCCAACTCATCTAATGACGCTATCCTTTGCTTTTCGGGAAATAAAATGCCGGTATAATATTGTTGCAATGGATAATTTCTGATTATCTCATTTTCAATATGAGATTTTTTAACGAACACATCAGAGCCTGGCCCCAACATTCCTTTGCGTATTCTTCCTTGAAAAAGATCTCTTGCTATTTCACCTTTTGATTTATTCATCATCTTTAAAAATTTGAATAGACTCTATTGTTATCAAAGGAGCATTTAGTTCGGCAAATTTCTCTATCTGTTGCTTTGTGAACTTTTGGAGTATACGTCCTTTGCTTCCGTTTTTAATAAAGTCGGTTATTTCATCGCTCAGGTCCCTTCCCAACGCAATCATAATGCTGTTGTAGGCACTTCTTGATGTCATAATGTTTCTAAAATCTTCATCGTCTATTTCTGTTAGCTTTTTTATCAAAACCAAATCTTTTCTGCTTTGTGGAAATTTCATTCTACTTTTGATATTGATCCAACTCCGCAATGTGGCTTCACTCATTATTGAAATTCCATTTTCCTGTAGATGAGCTAAAAAATCATACAATGAAGCAAACTTGTCTCCGTAGTTTGACAAACTCGTTTTCCATAAGTTTGAGCACTGTTCTATCTGTTGGAAGTGACCATCTTCATCGGCTTCTAAGGCAATTTCATATAAAGTATCTTTTGAAACATTATCATAGATTCTTACCTTATCACCTGATTTAAGGTTTTTAACTTTTTCATCTCTTTCAGTATTACGTACCTGGACGAGTACCGTCTTATTTTCATCTAACACCTTTGTATCTGTGCCATTATTAAAGGTCAATATGAACTCCAGATTTGTATCGTATTCAGTTGTATTGTCAGGGTTTGAAATTGAGGTCCCATCTTTTTCAAATAATCTTTTTATTAGCTCTGAAACGTCTTCAATTTGTTCAGTTTCTTGAAATGAAATCTCACATAGTTTTTCTCGGTCTTTATCTCTTATTTGTTTGTAAACATCGTTTTGGAAACGTGATTGACACAGTTGGAAATAGCTTTCTTCTTGTGGATATAATAAAAAATAGATGTTATTGGTACTATACATCGTGATTCGAAAGTGATCCATTCCATAGAAACCTAAGAATACTATTGTCTTGTTCTTATGGTCTAAGGATTTGAACTCTTTATACGATATGATATTTCTGATTCTTCGGCTATTACTTTCATCTTCCCATTGTGGTATATTGTCTTTTGGAACAACGAGATAGTCTATCCTATCAAACGAATCTAATTCAGAATACTTAGAGCAATGACTTCTTTTATATTCTATAAGAAAATCATATTTCTCGGCAAGATGTAACCATTGATTATCTATTTCTTCCCAAAGGTCTTTATCGCAAAACTCACTTTCAAAAGAATCAAACCCACCTTTTTTAAAGTGTGCAAGATGTTGGTCTAACTGGTTAGCAAGTCGACTACTTTCATTTGGAATGGTTAATGGGAGAATGTTTCGAGCGTATTTGAGTAACCCTTTTAGGTTTGCACCAAAGCTTTGTTCAATATGCTCAATTGCTCCAAAGAAGCCATCAAATTTGTTCTGAAAATCAGGATCTTCGACTTTCACAATTTCTGGGATCTTCGATTCTACAAAAGAGAAATGGTCAAGTTCAGGTAGCGTCCAATTCCATTTCAGCATATTTGGAATAGAGTTTTCAGGAATATCTTTACTTCCAATGAGGAGGCAGTTCTCGTATCGTTTGTTGTTTAAGTCTTCAGATATTTCTCGATATGATTCTCTGTATTTGCTTGAACCAAGTATGGCTATATTTCTAATATCAATTCCTTCTTCTAAAATTTTTTTGCGGGCAGTTTGGTAATCGTTTACTATGAATATCATCGGGTCAATGGGAATGTTATCAGTAGTTCTGCCCGATTTGGTAACATATTGAAATGGTATAGCCTTGTGGATTTTTTGATCCTTGATTTTAAAATTTTTCAATTCATCAACTATTTTTTGTCGGTAATTATGACCGATTTATACCTGAATTGAGAAGGAACTTCTTTATGAATCCCCTTGACTGTTTCTTTGAAAAATGATCTATAAGAACTAAAGGTGTTGTGCACCCTTGTTGATGTAGCACTTGCATACGTTTTAATGTATGATTTTAAGTTTTCAATTGGCACATTGGGATACTTGGAATTAGCTCTATCTCTTTTTATAAGTACTGCTTTATCTTTGTTGATTTTAACGATGACATATCGATCCCTACCTTTTTGCAGCGTATCACCTTCACTGAACTCTGTTATGTTGTCCAGGTAGTTGTCAACAAAGTTGTATAGTGATAGAAGAATTATTGTTGGTATGTAAAACTGGTGTTTCGCTCCTTTATGGGGAATATGAATAAGGGTGTTTGGCTTTCTGCGTGTATCCCGCACCGTTTGATATATCAGGTAGGAGTTGACAAAATCAAAGTCACTGAAGAGTAGATTTTCAGTATTGAAGTATTCTTGCAATTTCTTTTTTGCCACTTCTGTAAGAATCTCCAAGTATTTGCATAACTCATTCATTTGTCATTTAAGTTCTCTTTTTTCTGTTTCGGCAAAACCCAAATGTGCCTTGGCGGTTTGGCTATAGTTTAGTGTGTTATGGTAACCGGAGCACCCATTTTAGCCGTATAGCTAAGTATTGTGTGTGAAGGTTTTAAGTGCCAAATCGTTAAGCCGAGTTTAATATTCAATAAATGTAGGAAAACATCCCGGATCTTGGCAAGCTAGCACTTAATTATTGCAATTGTTGCAATGCGTTATTTTCTTTTTTCCATTTTAAGGTTTTCCAACCAAAACATTTCTGATTTGGAGAAAACCAAATAGGATTTGTCTTTTATATTGGCAACTGTATTGTTGAAGTTTAAACGATGTTCCTGATTAATGTCTAACTGAGGCTCATTGAAAAATAGGATAGCTCCGTTTTCGTAAGTCCATATACCTTTTCCATGTTCACTTCCAGATTCAACTACTGAGGGACTCATTTTTCCACTACCTTTCCAATAATGACTGAATAGAAATGACTCATCGCTATTTAGGCTTAGATGATATTTCTATCCCGAAGTTTCATAGTAATATTCACCAGAATATTCCTCTGCCTGTGCACATGATGCGAGACTGGATAGTGATAAAAGGGGTATGAACATTTTTCTCATAACGACTTTTTATTGTATTACAACGCACCCGTATAGGCGGCGCGACCATCTTTTGCAAGGTATGACCGCCATAGCAATGTTAACCATCGTTTTTATTTTTTATAGTAAACATTCTTCCTAATTCTCGCTCTTCCAAACCAAATTCCTTTTCAACTTCCATTATCTTCATATTTATCTTAGGCTCAGTCAGATATTTATAGGTATTGTCATATTGTTTCTCAGGGAAGATGTGATTCGGAGACACATCTAGCATATCATTTTTAAGATTAATTGGAAATTTTATGGTTGCGATAATTTCATCCTTTAAATCATAATTTTCCTTTGAATACTTGGATTTCGCTATAAATATTCCGTGTTGGAAGTGTGGTCTTAAACTCAAATCACGATGATGGTATCTTAAATCGCACCATTGAGTTTTATTACCCATACAAATTCCTTCATTGTTAACTTTAGTGTCGTAATCAGCTTTTAGAAGATAAATCCAACCAAATTCATTTTTGCTTTTTTCAATTTTATAATTTTCCTCTGCGATCCATTTCATTTGATTTCTTGCGAACCAGAGTCCAATGAAAATATTGTCTACTAAATCTAACCAAGGTGTTTTTAATCCATAATGCTGAAATGATGCTCCTCCAATTTCACCTTTAAATCTTGCTGCTGGTTTCAGTTTGTAAATTTCTTCTTTGACCTTTTTAAAAGCATTTAATCTTTTCTCTTTTCTTTCAGAATTGAGATTTTCTCCTCTAAAAATTGAGGGAACCATATTCTCATAATCGTTTACTTGACCTCTAATAAAAATGTGATTCCTTTTGTTTGGTAGATTGTATTCGAACTTCATGAACCCCAAAAATCTAACTATCAACATTAAATCATCGATATACACATATTTTCTATTGGTTTTTGGATTCGTGTCTAATTTCAAAGAAGGGTGCTTTTTCTTCAAAAATTTCTTATCCACGAACTTTTGTATCAATGATTCCACTTATTTTCTGTCAATGGTGGCTAACGCCTAGTTAGACGAAGTTACGTCCTGATTTTTAATTTGTTGTGAATTGAAGATACAGATAAAATCTAGAAGACAACTGGGGTGTTGCTAAATTGCTTTTAGTGATTCTTATGTAATGTGCGTAGCTTGAGCCGAAAACTTGGAGCGGTTTTTAGGTATTGTTTATAAGCGATTTGTTTAGTGGGGCGATACGAACATCATGAAATTAACTTTTTTAAATAGGATTCATAGTTCCTTAAACCAGCCGTTTTTAAGGGGCGGTTCCAAAAGAACCACTTTTCTCTTACGAAGGTGTCTAAATCCTGATTTTTTTGTTGTCTCGGCAATTTAACTTTTATGGGTAAATCTAATCTCCAATAAATTATTGGAGGAAGTGGGAAATCAATATCTGGACTTACGGACAAATGCATTTTTCCGAGCCAAATCTAGCAGTTCCTTTTTGGAGTAGAATATCGAGCGGCCAATCTGATAATAGGGAACGATTTTTTTCTTTTTCCAACTGATTAATGAGGTAACGGATATGCCCAAAAACTTTGCAGCCTCTTTTTGGGTCAAGCGATCTTCTTCGGGATTGAGGGAAGTTTCTTGAATATACTCCGTTTTACGAAGTTCTTCCAAGACCATTTTTACGGCTCTTTTTAAATCCTCTTTTGTGTGCGTGTAAAAAAGTACATTCCCCATTTGAATCGTATTTAAACCAGAGCGTATCGCTCGATAACTAAATTGGGGATAAATTCAAATAACCTCCCTGCACTTCCAGTATCAGTGCAATTTTATTGGTTGTATTGGGTGAATTGAGGAGGAAATTTTACAAGGATGAATAACATAAGTGCAATCAATCATCAATTTTAAGTATAGAACGGATGCGTCTCCTTATGTCTTTGTCGGGGAAAAGATGGTGTTCATCACTTGGTATGCGTATCAGGGAACTGTAACTAAAACCGTCTTTTCCATTCTTTTCATGAATATCCTCGTCCAAAGTACGAATGATTTGGGTCTTGTTGCTAAGAATGTATTTTTTATCCGCTAAGTACAAAAAAAGTTTTGCAAAATCTTTTGCGTGTTTTGATGGTATGAAGTTTAAAGGCTTGTACCCAAAATTGCTAACAGTGCGTTTTGCAAAATCAATTTTTTCGTCATATTCGAAGGAGAAGTTTCGATATAAAAAACTTTCGATTGCCCTACCTCGCTCTTCGTCAACCTGTATTTTAAGATGATTGAAAAATTCGGTCAATACTTTTTTTAATCTGAGTTGTGACCCCTTTTTTGAGATGACAATCTGGTTTTTTGGTGGTTCTTCTGTTTCTGCTTTGAGTGAGACTTTTAAATCCCTCGCTTTCAATTTTTTTAGCCAAGTTGAAAATTGAGATGAATGTACCAATGGTGGCGAAAATGACTTGATGGTAATGATTCCGATTTCTTTGTCTTTCACCGCAAAATTTCCTTTGTCCGTGTCAATCGTCAAATCTTGAAAATACTCCTCGCCCAAGAGAGCTTCCAATTCCTTGAGGGACATTAAAAGTTTTTTCTTGAGCAAGCCAAATAATCCTTTTTGTTTTAGGGCATTCCTTACGAGCTGCCTCCATTTTTCAAAATCGACCAATACAGGCCATAAAACAACCGACCTGTCCATTATGGCAAAAGGGAGGGCCTCTTTGCCCGCGCTGACAAAAAGTTTTTTGATATGATCTCCCTCTTTTCTGATTTCGTCCGATAGCGAATGCCCCAGCCATTTGGCCTCATCAAAAAAGAGTTGCTTTAAATAATTGAGGGCATAACCATAAAAAGGGATTGGTTCTTGGTCGGGGAAGCTATGTACAGGGAAACAAAGCCGTTCTTCCAAAGACATTAAATGCAATAACTTTTCGAAGTCAATTTCCGGTTGCCTGATGTCTTTTTTTGCCTTGAAATAGTACAAAAAACGATTTATTCGTTCCAATGAGGCCATTTCTTCAAGAATATAATTCATGGTTCCATAATTGCTATGAAAAAATGAACGGCAATCCTCATAGAACGTGTCGGGCAAGATGGATTTTTCCGGTGTATCTATACCAATAGGAACTGATTGCTCATTTGACGGCAGGTATTTTTTGGGGTTAAGTGTCGAAAAATCGAACAACACATCTAGATTACCCAGCAAGACATCGTCTTTTAAGTTATTGAGAACCCATTCCATGAGGTGATAGTATTGGTATGGGCTTAAGCTTTTGATTTTTCCTCGGGTAAATTGCTTGAATTCCTTGGTCTGAAAGTCGCTAAAGAAAAACAGCTTTATCGGGTCTAAAGATTCTTCTATGTTAAGGGCTTGAATCAAACTGGGATAAGTCTATTTTGAAATAAGACAATCATAAGGTAAACCTAAAGCCAATGTATTGAAAATCTTTTATTTGAAATGTAGGATTTAACGCCAAACGGTTTGGACAATTAGGTAATCGATTTGAATATGTCTCTAAATACTGTATGGATTAATGACAACACTATTTTGTATCGAGGAAACATTCTGTTGAAAAACTATTTGAAAAGATTGTGGTAATAGAAAATCATCATAAATAAGGTTTTTTAATTTCAGTCAATGATAATTGAAAGTATTTGATACTTAATAATCTTACGCTGGAAACATGGAGAAATATAAGCCATTAATAGACGAAATGACACGTATTACGGTAGAAGAGGGATACAGTTCAAAGGATGCTTTTTCTTTGGTGGTCAAGCAATATATTGATAACAAATGGGGAAATGTTTATCTGAATTCTTATGATTTGGAAGAAATATTTGCTAGAGGAGCCAGTGCTGCGTCGAATATAATTTATCGAAGAGAGAAAAAGGGTACTTTAAAAAGAGAGCCAAAAGTTTTAAAAGAAAACCCTTTAACGGGAAAACCGAAAACAAAAAGCGACAAAAAATTCAGCCCGCTCTTTTCCAATATTTACGGTACACATTGGAAATTAAGAGATAAAATGTCGTCCAAATGGAAAGAGCTCAGCTATAAGCATAACAATCAATCCAAGGCTATAAATGAAATGATAAAGTTTTATGGAATTAATATAGACGATCCTTCTGATAAGAAATTCGTTATGTTATTGGATGTTGTGAAAGAACACACAAATTAAACTTTAACTGCATTCCAAGCGTTGTCCATTTCCCTTTTCTTTAAATCCTCGGCAATTTTGACATAACGCCTAAATGTAGCCTCCTGCTTATGCCCTGTAATGTTGCGTACCACCATTTCTTTCATGCCTAATACCAAACTATTGGTGACAAAGGTTTTTCTTGCGGTATGGCTGGTAATCAATTTCCATTTTGGCTCCGTAATGTCAATGCGCTTTTGCCCGATCCAACGTGTAATTGAAGTGGGTGTGGTGATTTTGGCAAACCGACAACACTCCTTAATATGCTTATTGAATTTAACATCCGAAATGATGGGTAAAGGTTCGTAAATGGTGTCCTTGTATTTGTCCAATAACGCTTTCGCAAAATTATTTAAGGGTACTTTGTGTGCAACAGTCTTTGTCTTTTTGATGTTCAGCATAATATGGTCGTCAAAAACATTGGAAGCCCGAAGTTGGCTGATATCGGAGTAGCGCAATCCCGTAAAACAGCCAAAGCAATACACATCCCTAACTTGGGTCAACCTTGTATTGTGGAAGTTGTGATTATAAAGGGTCATCAATTCATCCATAGTAAGATAAATGACCTCGGTTTCCTGTCCAGCGGCCTTAAACTTTTTGAAAGCCAAGTTGGAGTGGTACCCTCGCTCATAAGACCAATTCATAAAGGTTTTTAGGATGGAAATCAGTTTTGCAAAGTAATTGTTGAGCGTATTTTTTTCTTCAAAGCAATAATCCCTGAACTTCTCGAAAAAGTCAAGGGTGATGGTATCGAACCGCAATTGGTAGCCTGTATCTTCTGAAAAGCCCTTGTAGAAATTCAAAACGGACTTGTATTTTTTGAGAGTACTTTTTGCCTTTACGTTTTTGCCCTTTTCTATAAACTCATCAAATGAGGGTAGAAATTCATGGGAAAGATCAATGGTTGATTGCCCATTATCCAGCCTTTCCGCAATATACTTCTTGGAAGGCGCAATGTCATTCAGCAGCATATACCGAAACAGCTTCTTGGCATCGCTCTCCATATCATCCAAAATCTTGTTGTACTCTAAGCTGTAATTATATGGCTCGGATTTTCTCGGTGTTTTGATACGTTGGTTTCTTTCATCCCAATGCGATTTCTTGCAATCGATGCCCGACACGACCTTAAAATACTTGAATCCATTGGCGGAAATCAGCATCCGAACGGGCATAGCCCCCGACTTTTTTACTTTATCCTGTCTTAAATGAAATGAAACTTGCATGGGTCTTTAATTTGATTTCAATGCGAAAAAAGGGGCAACAAATAGGGCAACTTTTTTAAGTTTAAAATTGTAATTTTTAATTTCAATAACCTTTGGGAGAGCCAATATAATCAATATTAGCGGGTTTAAAGGGGCTTTAAAAAGTAAAAGAGGAATGGTAGTCCAGGTGGGACCACATCAAGCGCAAAACCCGTGCTCCGCTAGGAGGCCGGGTTTTATTTTTTTGAATAGGAGAAGACACTTGGGTTTCTTGAGCATCAAAAAAATAAAACACAACGGCTATAGGCCATGGGTTTTGCATTTGCAGTAACGGGCCTTCTCTGGTCGCTTCCAACTTTGGAGGAAGCAACCCATATGATACCAAAAGTCTTAGCGAGAGCTAGGACTTTTTTTGTGGATGAAACCTTGGGCGAGAAGTTTATGCTGAGCTTAGTCGAAGCAAGCCCAACCTGCCCGTCCGAAATAAAATGAAGGCGGGGCAGGGCCACTTTTAAAATTCGTAACTTGCTAATTATTAGTTTGTTGTGAACTTTTTGATTTATAAAATGTACGATAATTGTACGGCCACAAAGCCTTTACAAAGTCTATAAACCATAATCATAAAGCCCCAGTGCCTTTAATCTGTAGTCCATTGCTTCTTTACTGACAATAAATTTTTTGCTTAATGAATACAATTTGGATTCGTATTCCAAATCTTCATCTAGCTGGACAAGTTCAGAGTGAATTAATTTCTTGGGCATTAAAAGACAAGTAGCAAATGTGTTTTCCTTATTCTATTGGCAATCAGGGCATCCTGATTTTTAACCCAAGGAAAAAATCAATGGCTAAGCGCGGGATTAAGATCCGTTTTCTGGGAGGATTAAAATCTAAAAGAAAGGTATGCTCCGGCCCCCGCCTGATCCACAGTTGGTGCGATTAGCAGCCTATCTGATTTCTTGAAAGGATTCCAGGAGAAAAGATAGTCGAAGTGGTAGACTAGCTTGGTCACTGCAATGCCCAGGGCAGAACCCAGGATTACATCGGAGAGCCAATGTTTATTCTTAGCCATACGTAGGTATGCCGTACTTATAGCAAAGGCATAACCGGAATAGGCTAAAATGGGTTCGGTATTTTTGAATTCCTCATGGAGCACGGTAGCACTTGCAAAAGCCAGAGAGGTATGCCCAGAGGGGAACGCTTCCTCATTGGCGCCATTAGGCCTTTCCTTATCGATAGTTATCTTTAGGCCAGTGGTAATTGCCTGGGTAAGCAGTAAGGACAGTCCTGCATTCTTTGTTTGGTCAAACCAATGGTTCTCAGCTTTTGCGCCCAAACCGTCAGAAATATACATGACGGCCAGGGGTGCAAACCTGGTGTAATCATCGATATTTGTTTTTAGGTTACGATTGACCTTAGGTTGCAATTCCTGCTCAAAATCACCGTTGGTCATCAGCAAGGCGGTAGCCGTCAGCCCAACCGGAATTGCCATTTTTTTAAAGGTAAGCGGCTGCCTTTCGGTACGCTGATCAAAGGAGGTGGAATCGAGAATTACATCATATTGGCCGAGGCAAAGGATTGGAGAGATAAGGAGTATGAAATAAATGCTAAATAAACATTTCTTTGAGAACATTCGTATCTTTTTCTAGGAAGATACCTCTATAACGCAATAAATCAGGAATAAATTTTACGTTGGGTTTATTTCCTTATTTCGTTGGGAACGTTGGGCGTGGCAAAAAAGAAAATGAAAGGACTGGGAAATCAAGCTGCAAAGTTCCAATTATTAGGGTAAGTATCAGAGTTTAATAAGCACTTGGAAGGGATTCAACAAGCTTTGCAAGAGCAAGTGAAAGGGAAATGAGCACACGGGCATTGAAATCACCTTTCTGGTAAAACCCAACTTTGAATTGGAACGTTTGCTCTTGGGTTTTGGAGAATCTATGGAAGTGTTAAAACCAGAAAAACTGAGAAATCGAATTGCCGAGAAACTAAGAAATGCGGCAGGGCTATATCAAACGCGCTTGAAGTAAAAATCAATTTAAACCATACTTCACCCAAAGCATCACACTTTTTGGTTTTATCGAAAGTTGAGGAATGATTTAAGACGTAGCAATACCGTTTCCTTTTCAAAATACCAGTCAGCAAATGAAATGGGGAAAACTTGAACATTGGCCCTTCGTAAGATACGGATGCGCTCTATACTCAGAGCATGTTCATAAGCTCCGGGATATCCAATAAGGTCTACCCCTAGGTATTGGTCATTTATTTTGAATAAGAGATCTAACGTTGTATCCGCTATTTTATAGTTTTCCCAGTAATTTTCGAAAACCGATTGAGGCAGACTTTGCTTTACCTCCTCTAAGAAAGTGTCATAACCCGTTGGTATGTAGTCCCCTTTCGCCTTTTGTTTATTGCCTTGTGCCAAGTACTTTCGAAAAAGATTTTCCGGTTTTAGATCTGGGTGGTCTACGGAAAAATATATGTGTTGTTGATGCCGTGCACGGGTGATGGATACGTTGAACACTTCGGGTTTGTTCAGATGGATATGGGCAGAATGATGTGTATTGCTATCCACGACCATAGATAGGTACATGACATCTCGTTCTTCACCCTGAAAACTATATGGGGTGCCAATTTTGATGTGGTGTCTCTCAATAATTTCGAGCGTAAATTGATCAAACAACATTTTGGAGATATATTCTACTTGACTTCTGAAAGGACTTAAAACCCCAATGGAAGTGGCCAACGAATCGGCTAGGTCGGATTCTTTCTTAATTCGATTTTTTACATCCTTCAACAGGTTCTGGGCTTCTACAAAGTTCTCGCCCTTGTCATTTCTTTCGCCCCCACACTTTATAAAATACAAGGCCTGCTCCCTATCATCTGGTTTTGTTGTCATGAGTTGGAGCCCGTTGTCATAAAATTCGCGATTACTAAAATCAATTATGGGGGGAAGACTCCGGTAATGTTCATCGAGCATAGCTACTTGATCTCCACTTTTAAGGCTGTTCATGGCGATATCCAATATGCTGTGGTCACGGTAATTTAAAAGGAAAGAATCGATATGGTCCAACTCAAACTTACTGGCCAATAGGTGTTGCACGTTTTTGGATAAAAAAGAAATATGTCGAAGTTGACTGGGGTCGCCGGCAAAAACGACTCTTTTTGCACGTTGTATTGCCGGAATGCAGGAAGCGATATCGCACTGGGTCGCTTCGTCAATAATTACCACATCGAACAATTCCTTTTGGAGCGGAATCTTATCTTTTACTTCGGACAAGTTGATCAACCAGACGGGGAAGGCCTTTAGAATATTGTCGAACTCAATTTTCTCAAAGAGCTTGGTTCTTTCTGTGTCGTTGTGTGTGTTGAGCGCGCGGTAAAATTCATTAAAATCTTTCCAGTGATACTCTATGGCCCCTAGAAGGTTGGAAACATAGTTCCATTTTAGAAAATCTTTTGTCAACCTTACGACTTCCTTGTCGTTTTTCCCCAATTCGGAAACAATTACATGTAATGGGCCCTTTATGGAGAAATTAGTGCTTAGTTTAAACCAAAGCGTCTTTAGCTCATGCCAAAACCTCTTCGCTTTTCGACTTAAAAAGGAACTTTTTTCTTTCTCCGTTACCAATACGGCCTTGAACTCTTCCTCAAGTTTTGAGCTACGTTTTTTCAGCTTGGATAATTTAAACTTGAGTTCCAAAGCATGATTTCGCAGTTCACTTTTGGTTCGAAAACTGTTGGTTTCCTGAAACTCTTTATTCAGAAAACGTAGTGGATACTTTCGGATTAACATGGATTTTAAGAAGCGCCTTACTTTGGTAATATGCTTTCTTTTTCCTCCGCCTCTTACAATACAATGTTCAAAACCTAATTGGTCATTGATCTTATCGGCGACCACATCTACGGCTTCATCGGTTCTAGAAGCAATCAAAACGGATTCTCCGCGACTCATATGCTCCAACGCAATGGCTGATATGGTGTAGGTTTTTCCTGTGCCGGGTGGCCCTACAATTAAGGTCACGGGATTATGGGTGGAAGATGACATCAATTTTTTTTGTGCCTCACTTAGAATAGTAGGGACATAACCTTTAAATGCTTTGTTGGATCCGGATAAAGTATTTTCGCTGTTGTCAAAAAGGTAGGACAATGAAGTAGAGAAATCTGCGGATTCTCCCAATTCCTTTAATTCGTTGAGGATCCCACGTGTTTGTTTGGATTTTTCGACAATTCCCAACACACTAAAAGGTACAATTTGATAGACATCCTTCGTGCCTTTCAATTTTTTTAGTCGATATCTTAATTTACTAAGAACGATGTTTTTTGGGTAGCCCAAAAGTTCGGTATGCTCTACATTGGGGAAGTGCTTTTCAAAAATTTTGGTTAGGCCGCTAATATGTTCAAAAAGCAAAGCGTCCCTTGGTAATGCTTCAAGCAGTTTGTCTTGAAAATTATCATTTTCATCATTGCTGCTTAAAAACTGTAGCAGGGGGTAATTGAGCCTTCTTGATTTTAAGTCAATTCGAGCAAAATAAAACTCCTCCTTCTTCTCAATATTTACATCATAGTATAATAAGGGAGCGCAAAGGGATTGTAGTTTTCCCCTGAAATCAACATAGGTGCCACAAATAAAAAGTGACCCATAAATCAATTCCTTTTCTTTTTCAAATAACGTAATATTTTTTAACAACAACTCTGCCTGCTCATTGGGCAAGGGAACTATTGGGTATTTGCCATTAATGAGTTCTTCTTGCTCAAAATAAATTTTATGGGCTACTTTGGACCCTAAAAAATTAAAGATACTAATAGACCTATTGTCAGATAGGTAGCATTGATGGAAATAGGTGATAATGTCGGCAAGCTTACCTGTCATTTATTTCTACTAAATCCGTTATCTCAATAATTCATGTAATTTTCCAACTTCTTCTTGGATAAGGGTCAATCTTCCCTCTATCATATCGGAAAAATCAGGAATTCGATTGCAGAACACGTATTTTATCTCCCAAAGTTCTCTCACAGCTGAAACAGGCATCTCGATGTCTTCAATGTTTTTATGGTCCGTTCTAAGGGTGATTTCCCCGGAAGAAAAGAAGAACCTCCGAAAGATTACCTTGTCAGCGGTAATCAAAACGCAGTAGGTGCCGTTCTCGAGCTTCTTATAGTCTTTGCGTGCCAATTTTTGACCTATAACGATATCCTTGGGATAAAATCCGCGATCCAAATGCGTCATTTCCAGGTTTTGTACCACGAAGGCACGAGATGATTCCGCGTTTGAAATAGGTAATTGAAGTTTGGGCAACCCTTTGATATAGGCCTCGTTTTCAAAAGAGGTGGGGTAATCCAAAATAAGCTCGTAGGTGACACAACCGATTTCTGGAAATAGATCTTTGGAAATCCTAGTTGAATCCGTGGTAAGGTCCGCTTTAAATTTGAGCAATTCGTTAACGGTGAGTTCACTGGTCAAGAGATCGTCGATGGAAATACTAAAATAATTAGCAATTCTTATGATTGTGTCGATTTTTGGCTCGCTACGCTGTTCTTCATAAGCCCCTAAAGTAGCTCTTTTCAAATCAAATATCTCTGAAAATGCCTGCTGGCTCATGTTTTGAACGCTCCGAATCTTTTTGATATTTTTTCCAAAGAAAGACATAAATGCTAATAATATTTGCAAATATGAAAACTATTTGCTATGTTTGTTAGGTAAATATAAAAAATTAAGCTGTCTCGAAGCTGTTTTTTGCTAAAAAACTGGAATTATATTGAGTTTAGCTATGCTTTTTAGCTATTTTATATGGACGGATTCATTAAAAGCAGAAATTTATAGCTTAAATTGAGTTCCAAATTATTATCATTATTGTAATCATTAATCAACCAATACACTATGGAAAAACATTTTCAAAAAGTCAAGGATTACCTGCAACAGCTTGATTTTGACATTGCGACCGAAAACATTGGGGAAGGCATAATTGTCATCAACAAGGAACAGGAGGGGATAAAAAACTTGATACTCGGGGTTTTTACCCCCATACTCATTATCGAACAGCACATATTCGATATCGCCGTTGGGGATATCAAGGTGTACAAAGAACTGCTTAAAAAGAACAGGGACATTGTACATGGGGCGTTCGTCCTTGATGGGTCCGGAGAAAAAGTAATTTTCAGGGACACCTTAAGGTTGCAGCACCTGGACTTGGACGAACTGGAAGGATCACTAAACTCATTAAGCTTGCTATTGAGCGAGTATGCAGATCAAATTATAAACTATTCAAAACAATAATCATGGTAAATTTTTTTAAAAGACTGTTTAAAATAGGGGAGGCCGAAGCAAATGCCGTTATCGACAAGATGGAAGACCCTATTAAATTAACGGAGCAAGGTATACGGGATATGAAAGGCGATTTGGAGAAAAGCTTGGAATCTTTGGCACAGGTAAAGGCATTGGCCATACGTGCCAAGAACGATACTGAAGAGTTTTTGGCGAAAGCTGAGGATTATCAGCAAAAAGCAATGCTCATTCTTCAAAAAGGCCACAAAAATGAGATTGATGGTGCCGAGGCCGATCGTTTGGCCAAAGAAGCCCTTATCAAAAAGGAAGCAGCCAACCAACAAGCTGCCCGTAGTAAAAGCGATTCGGAAAAGTTTGATGGTTCGGTGGCCAAACTAGAGAAAAACGTACAGGAGATAAAACAGAACATCTCTCGTTGGGAGAACGAGTTGAAAACGCTAAAGGCAAGGGTCAAGGTCTCTAAGGCCACCAAGAACCTGAACAAGCAAATGGCGGAAATAGACAGCTCCAGTACCGTTTCAATGTTGGAGCGTATGAAGGAAAAAGTACAACAAGAAGAAGCCCTTGCCGAAGCCTATGGCGATATCGCAAACGCTTCCAAATCAATCGATGAAGAAATCGAAAAAGCCGCTGATGTCTCGAACTCCAACGCCGATGCCGATTTGGCCAAGCTGAAAGAGCAACTGGGCATGAACGACAAGGAATCGTAAATCACGACCACGACGTATACTATTACACCTTAAACACCAACCAACTTTGGAAAACTACTTTGATATCATCTTTTCGCAGGTAAACATTACCTTAAGTGTATTGTTGATTATACTCATAATCTACTGGTTAATAACCATGATTAGCGGTATAGACTTCGACTTGGATGTGGATGTGGACGTCGATATAGATGCAGATGTTGATGTAGACATGGACACCGGTATTGAAGGAGGAAGCATGGACTTTTCTGATGTTGCCAATGCCGAGGTTGACCGTGAACATGTAGTAAATAAAGGTACTCGTAAACTTAAATGGTGGCAGATCATATTGATTTATTTCAATTTTGTAGGTCTGCCGTTCATGTTCACGTTTACGTTCTGGATTTTTAATTGGTGGCTTATAAGTGTACTAACGACAATGCTTACAGTCAGCTATGATAATAGTTTCGGCTTTGTTATAGTGTTGTTGGCCATTGTTCCGTCATTAATACTTACCAAAATCTTAACGGCACCATTTAAATCCTTCTTTAAAAACCTTAATAAAGATGGGGATAAAGCGGTGGACTTTTTAGGAAGACAGGCAATACTTCTGTCCAATATTTCAGGAGAAAAACTGGGTAATGCCGAGGTGAATGTGGACGGAAACATTATGAATGTCTATGTGAAATCACTTGACGGATCGGAATTACGCTTTCGTGAAAGTGTACTCATCATCAAACAATCTGATGACAAAAATTTCTTTTTTGTAAGTAAATCATAAGTCAATTTAAACAACTAAAAAAATAAGTAACAACTATGGAAGGAATCTTGCCTATCATCGTAACGGGAGTAGGGATACTGCTGTTTCTTATAATCGTATACTTTGCGATTATAGCCCTATTCTATAAAAAAGTACATCAAGGAGAAGCGCTGGTGCGTACCGGTTTTGGCGGCACCAAGGTCGCTACGGACAAAGGACTTTATGTAGTGCCTGTTTTTCACCGTGTTGAAGTTATGGATATCTCTGTAAAGAAAATCCAGATTGAGCGTATGGGTGTAGAAGGGCTAATCTGTAAAGATAATATGCGTGCAGATATTAAGGTAGCATTCTTTGTGCGTGTGAATAACGAGGTAGAGTTCATTAAAAAAGTGGCACAAACCATTGGTGTCGCACGTGCCTCTAGAAAAGAAACATTGGAAGACCTTTTTGAGGCAAAATTCTCGGAAGCATTAAAAACCGTAGGTAAAAAGTTTGAATTCACAGCGCTGTATGAAGCACGACGTGAATTCCGTGATGAGATTGTAGATATCATCGGCACGGATTTAAATGGATACACACTCGAAGACTGTGCTATTGATTACCTGGAACAAACAGCTGTATCCCATTTAAAACCGGACAACATCCTAGATGCTGAAGGTATTAAGAAGATTACCGACCTTACAGCCGCTCAAAACATCAAGGCAAACCTTATCAAAAGGGATGAGGAAAAAGTAATCCGAAAGCAAGATGTGGAAGCTAGGGAGGCTATTTTGGAATTAGATCGCCAGTTGGCTGAAAAGGAAGAGCAACAAAAGCGTGAGATAGCCAACATAAAGTCAAGGGAAGAGGCTGAAATTATCAAGGTTTCGGAAGAGGAAAAACTAAAGTCCGAGAGCGCGAGAATTGCTACGGAAGAAAAAATCCAAGTGGCTGAAGAGAACAAACAACGTCAAGTAGTGGTGGCCCAAAAAAACAAAGAACGTACCACGGCTGTTGAAACGGAACGTGTTGAAAAAGACCGAGCACTGGAAGCTACGGAGAGAGAACGAGTGGTAACCTTGGCACAGATTGAAAAAGACAAGGTGGTTGAAGTTGAGAAAAAGAACATCCAAGACGTGATTCGCGATCGTGTTATGTTGGAGAAAGGAGTTGTTGAAGAGCAAGAAAACATGAAAGATATTCAAGCCTTCAAGGGAGCTGACCGTGAAAAGCAAGTGAAAGTTACCTTGGCCGAAGCTGCTGCCCAAGAAGATTTGATCAAAACTTTGAAAGCCGCTGAAGCTCAAAAAGAGGCGGCAAAACAACAGGCCGAAGAGATTAACATAGAGGCCCAGGCCAAGAAAGAGGCCAGCGAAAAAGAAGCTGAAGCCCGAAAAACATTGGCAGAGGCCAGAGCTAAAGAGGAAGCGACTATTGGTTTATCAGAAGCTGAAGTAATGCACGCCAAAGCGGATGCCTCTGAAAGACAGGGTACGGTTGAAGCCTTGATTATCGAGAAGAAAGCCAAGGCAGAAGCAACGGGTATAGAAGCCAAAGCCGAAGCTATTAAAAAAGAAGGGTTGGCCGAAGCTGAAGTTATAAAAGAGAAGGCCATTGCAGATGCAGCCGGTATCGAGGAGAAAGCCAATGCCATGAAGAAACTTGATGGTGTGGGCAAAGAGCACGAAGAGTTTAAACTAAGACTTGAAAAAGAACTACAAGTAGACCTCGCCCATATCAATATTCAAAAAGAGATTGCCGATGCCCAAGCAAGTGTACTATCAGAAGGATTGAAAGCAGCAAATATCGATATCGTCGGTGGAGAATCCATGTTCTTTGACCAAATCGTAGGACAGATTACCCGCGCCAAAGGATTTGATCGTTTGGTACAGCATTCCGAACAAGTTCAAGACATCAAAGATGCCATCTTGGGCAGTGAAGATGTTGCCGGTAATTTACTTGACCGTATCAAAGAATTTGCCGTGCAGTATGATATTTCAAGCGAAGACTTGAAGAACTTATCCGTGGCCGGTTTGTTACTGCAACTTAAGAGCAAGACCACCAGCAACGAAGAGGGCAATATGTTCGACAACTTATTGAATCTTGCCAAAAGCTTGGGATTGGGCAATAAAAAACTGAAGTAATAAGGAAATAGGCTCCAACTCACATTTTGGTTGTGAGCCTAAATTCCTCTATTGAACTATCATACAATGTTCAAAAGATTTTCACAATGGTTTTTCGGTATTGATGACGCTCAAAAAGAGAGAAATCCCATCAAAGAAATTCACCTAGAAAAAGGAAGAATTGAAATAATCGTCATGCCAGACCTTGGATATGGCAAGGAATATAAAATTACCAAGTGGCATGTGCAACCTGGGCAATTGATCAAAACCGGTGATGTGGTCTGTGATTTAGAGAACAGAACGATTTTGATGGAGTTTGAAAGCATCTACGGCGGTCGTGTATTACCGATTGTACAGTTAGACCAAAAACTTAAAGTGGGTGATGCAATCTTTAAAATCGAAGGGGTTTAAGATAAAAGCAGGAAGAAAAACAGGCCGTTGGAGGCGCACATCAATTAATCAAATAAAATCAATGCAGGAAGAAAAACAAGATACTCCCAGCACTACCATACTTGATGATGGCACCTATGAAATCATCCAAGGACGATTAAAGGAACAGAAAAACGACTTACAGGTACGACTCAATCGACTGAACGACGGCCGGAAAGAGGTCTTTGGAAGCGTGGTTACCAAATTGATCGCGAACAAAAGAATCAATACCGAGAATAATTGTATCGCAAGGGATATCATTACCATTGGAGAATACAGCATTTTGGGTTACAATGTGCATTTCGGGCTTCGTACCAATATCAAACTCGAAGATGTTTTTGGTATCTATAAGTATCAGGAAGGGAATTTCATCCCTCGGCCACTCGATTTGATCAGCGATGAAGTATTTATAAATGATTTTGTAAACCTCTATAAGTATTACCGCAATACCATTTTTGCCAAGTTCGCCATGGTCGGGAACTATCTGCATATGGTCTTTCAATTGAGTGATAGCATCTCGGATATCAAAACCTTTAAATGGTTGGTCAATGACGGTACCTTGAAGTACCAGAATAATCGCAGTGAACATGAATTTAAAATACCGCCGCAGCATGAATTCAATTGGACAGAAACCAATCGGGATATGCAGCGGTATGGTGAACATCCTCATGTTTCTATTCTGGAAAAGGTGTTTGTTGAGACCATAGGGGGAGACCTTACCATTAAAATTGAAGACAATACGGACGAAGGGCTTGGTATTTTTAAGGAAGATGTTCTTCATAAAGACCAGACCTTGGATGACGGGAAGTTCAGATATGCCGAAATCGGCAACCTGATTGCCATTGAAATTAAGCCTTTTCAGGAAGAATCGCGATATTTTGTATACAACCACAAGATACAGGAAGTAAAGAAAATACCTAGTATTAAAGACGCTTGCTTGCAACTTCCCAATGACCAAGGGGTCATTTACCCTAACGGTTATTATCTTCAATCTGGCACCTTTAAATTGTTTGACAATGATTTAGGAAAGGTGCAGTTTCAGGAAAAAATCAGTTCCCCTAATGGAGAAGATTTCCTTTATGTGTTTTATGAAAGCAAAGAAGGATTGTACGTGTTGATGTCCTATAATGTTATCGAGCAAGAGGTAAAGACTCCGATTATCTGTAACGGATTCACACTTTTAAAAGATGGGGAACTTTGTTATTTCAAAACGGACAACGAACAGACCAAGCATCATGTTGTCCAAATATGGCAGACCACTTTTATGAAAAGTACTGGCATTCCATCGGAACATACCGACACCTTACTCTATAAAATTGGCAATAAGGATATTGTTGAGGCTATGGCGGAGTGTCAGTCACTCATAACATTATTAAATAAGGAGGATAGTTATGGAGGCTTATATGATGATTTGGTCAAGTTTTCAACTGATATTCTCGACAGTTACTATTGGATCCACGAAGAAGAAGCCCATCAGCTCAACCTGCCCCTTACCGCTATCAATGAAACGGCCAATGCGGCGATCGATGAATTTGAAAAGGTCGTTCAACTGAGGAAAACGGCGGCAACCACCACAAAGGCGACCCAGGAAACGGCGGAAGAGATTTCCGGAAAAATAAAGAGCAGTTCCTTTAAATCTATCGATGATTTTGTCCGGATTTTATCAAAGCTACGTTCATTTCGAGGAGAGGTCATCGGATTGAAAGAAGTACGGTATGTGGACCTTTCCTTTATCGATGCGCTTGAACAAGAGATTGCCGAACAAACCGAAAAAGTCTCCCAACGTTGCGTTCTTTTTTTGATAGACGATAAAGCGCTAGCACCCTATCAAGAACGTGTTGCCGAAAAGCAAGGCCTGCTTGATAAAGTGGCAAAAGTGGTTGAAACAAAGCAACTTCAGGATGAAGTCGGCCAGATCGCGGTAGACCTTGAAATGTTGATTGAGATCGTTTCGAATCTAAAGATTGAGGATACTTCGCAGACCACGAAAATCATTGATAACATCTCTTTGATCTTCGCTTCGATCAACCAGTTGAAAGCAGCTATTAAAAATAAGATCAATTCACTTTCGGTGGAGGAATCAGGGGCCGAATTCGTAGCCCAACTGAAGCTGGTCGATCAAAGTGTGATCAACTACCTCGATGTTTCGAATACCCCTGAAAAGACCGATGAGTTGTTGAACAAAGTGGCCCTGCAATTAGAAGACTTGGAAGGCAGGTTTGCCGATTTCGAGGATTTTATTTCCCAAATTATTGAAAAGAGAGAGGAAGTATATAATGCTTTTGAAAATAGAAAGACGGCGTTGATTGAGGCTAGAAACAAACGAACCGTAGCTTTGGAAAACTCGGCGAACAGAATTTTAAAGGGCGTACTCAAGAAATCACTCACTTTTGATAACCTAAACGACATCAACGGTTACTTTGCCGGTGATTTAATGGTCAGTAAGATTCGCGATATCGTTCAGCAGCTCTTGGAGCTGGAAGATTCAGGAAAGGCCGAGGCCATTGAAACCGCGGTTAAAGTAGCCAAGGAAGACGCCATAAGAAAACTAAAGGACAAGCAAGACCTATATGAAGATGGTGAGAACATCATCAAATTGGGCAAACATAAATTCGGGGTCAATAAGCAGGCCCTGGATCTTACCATCGTATACAAAGATGAAGGGCTGTATTATCATTTGACAGGCACGGACTTTTATCAAGAAATCGAAAACGATATCCTTACCCGATCACAAGCGTATTGGAATCAAGAACTAGTTTCCGAAAATGAAACGGTGTATCGGGCCGCTTACTTGGCGTATAAGATTTTCAAAAGGGAAGACAAAACCTATTTGCATGACTTGTCGAATGCTGCTCTCAAGAAACTAGTGACCGAGGAAACGAGCAAGAATTATGCGGAAGGCTATGTAAAGGGAGTTCATGACGAAGACGCCCAAAAAATATTACAAAAACTCGTATCAAAACACCATGATCTAGGGGTTTTGACCTATCCGCCTAAGATTCGTGCATTTGCCCAATACTTTTGGCAGACCTTGAAGAGTGCTGAAATCGGCCACTGGAACGGAAGACTTAAAAACGCCGGACAGGTAGTAAAGACATTTCCGAATAGCACCGCCCACAAAAAAGTTGTCGCCCAATTAGCTGAGGCGATCTCTGACTTCGCCGAAGAGAACCAGGTGTTCGATACATCCTGTAGCCATGACATTGCCCAATATCTTTTTGAGGAAATCAAAGACCATAATGATTTTGTGATCAGTCATACCGCCCAAGAACTGTATGGGCAATTTGCCAAGAAATTGAAGGGCAAAAAGTTGTACTCGAAAGTAAAGGAAAAGGTGGCAATCGACCCGCATACCGAAATGGATGACCATCAGGAGCGAATTGCATTGGCCTGGCAATGGGTCAAAGCCTATCTTGGCGATGGTTCAGAACAACAACAGCAGTATTTACACGAAGTTTGTTGTTTATTCCTATTCCCAAATGGCACAAGGACCATTGCTACTACCCCTGAAGAGGATATTACCCAAATGAAAGGGAGTCATGCGAGCTTGATCGAGGGGGTTTTTGCTTTTAAATACCACAAGTTCGTTGCCACCCTTGAGCATTTCAATTCCTATGAAGTTAAGGCGTTCAATGCGTTTACCAAGGCAAAACATGAATTGACAGAGCAGGTGAAGTCCGATTTAAAACTCGATGGGTTCAAGCCTAGGGTATTGTCGTCCTTTGTAAGGAATAAATTGATCGATCAAGTCTATTTTCCATTGATCGGGGATAATCTGGCAAAGCAATTGGGAAGCGCCGGCGAGAACAAACGCACCGATAGAATGGGGATGCTACTTCTCATTTCCCCCCCGGGATACGGTAAGACTACCCTTATGGAGTACATGGCAAACCGCTTGGGGTTGATCTTTATGAAGATTAACGGTCCTGCTATTGGGCATGAAGTTACTTCGGTCGACCCCAATACCGCGACGAATTCGGCAGCAAAGGAAGAGTTGAAGAAGCTCAATTTGGCCTTTGAGATGGGTAATAATGTTATGTTGTATCTGGATGACATCCAGCATTGCAATACGGAGTTCTTGCAGAAATTCATTTCTTTGGCCGACGGAACAAGAAAGATCGAGGGTATTTATAACGGGGTAGCTAAAACCTACGATTTACGAGCCAAGAAGTTTTGTGTGATCATGGCCGGAAACCCTTATACCGAAAGCGGGGATAAGTTTCAAATCCCTGATATGTTGGCCAACCGGGCCGATATCTACAACTTAGGCGATATTATCGGCGACACCGCAGATTTGTTCGAACTTAGCTTGATTGAAAACGCGTTGACATCCAACCCTATCTTACAGCAGCTAAGCAGTAAGTCGTTTGAGGATGTCTACCAATTGATTCATATGGTTGTTAGTAAAACCGAAGACACCTCTTTGCTCAAAGGGAATCATACCCGTCAAGAGATTCAAGACTATTTGGCTGTTTTGGATAAAGTAGTACGCGTAAGAAATACGGTATTACAGGTGAATGGAACTTATATCAAATCAGCAGCCATGGAAGATGCCTATCGAACAGAACCTTCTTTTAAACTACAAGGTTCGTACCGTGACATGAACAAGTTGGTGGCGAAAATTGTTCCTATCATGAATGGTGACGAATTGGAAACCTTGTTGCTGTCCCATTATGAAAACGAGTCCCAAACGCTGACCAGTGCGGCCGAGGCCAACCTGCTGAAGTATAAAGAGCTCACACAGTCGTTGTCTAAAGAAGAACAGGCACGATGGAAATCCATTAAGGAAACTTTTGTGGAAAAAAACAAAATGAAAGGACTGGGAAATCAAGCTGCAATGTTCCAATTATTGGGGCAGGTATCGGAGTTTAATAAGCACTTGGAAGGGATTCAACAAGCTTTGCAAGAGCAAGTGAAAGGGAAATGAGCACGCGGGTATTAAGTTACCTTTTTGGGAAAATCCAACTTTAGTCTGATGATGCTTTCTTCTGTACTTATCTGACAAATCTAATTTAAAGTTTAAACCAATTTATTAAGGTTGTCGGATTAAGTCTTAACCATCAAATATTAAAATACCACAACTAAAAGATTTCCTGTTCAAGTTATACCTTTTTCAAAGACATAAAGGTCTTCTGGAAACTTGACTTACCAGATTCACATACCGGACAGACGTAGGTTTCCGGAAGCTTCTCAAATGAAATGCCGGCATGTATTCCATTTTTTTCATCCCCCAAAGCCTCATCGTAAATGGTAAGACATAGGGTACATTGGAATGCTTGGATTGCAACGGTTTCTTCTTCCAAGACCTCCTTGGACGTTTGCCCACCCTCTCCCAATTGTCCGAAATATTTTTTGCTAAGTTCCATTAATAGGCCGGGAAGCTCTACTTTGTCCACATCCTGTGCATAGGAAATATAGGTTTGCGTATTGGGGTCAAAGGCCTCATAGTGCAATACATTGTATGTGGGTCGTATTTTAAAATCCTTTACTATGGTAGGGGACAGGTTTTTTTCAATGATTACCGAAGCGAAGTGTGAGCGCTTGCCTACATCGTTACTTATCCCAAAGGTTAGGCCGTACGTGCTGATGTCGTTTTCATCAAAATTGCGGACCAAAAACTTTTTCAGTTCAAAGGCATCGTTATCGCCCACCGGTAAATGCCAGTTCATTTCCAGTTGTGAATGACGCACATTGATTCCGCGTTGCCCAATAAAACGCTCCAGTTCGGATCGGTGCTGTTGTTTAATGCCTTTTACGACAAAGGATTTCCACGGGGTGATGCATATCTTTCCGATACTGTGGTCCAAACAAAATCCGCAGAAGTCTTTTAGAAACTGTAGGTCATAGCGATTGTTTCTCCAATACAGCCCCAACCAATATTGGTCAATGCCCATGCGGTTCATCCCCTCATAGTAAGGGAAGGTCAAATATGGGATTTCTAAATTCTTTTCCATACTCTTGTTGTTGGTATCTATGGTCTTATTGAGAAGGGCAAACAGGGAATCCAAATCCTCCACTGTATCTAACAGCGCTTCAATTGTCCTTGAAATCATGACAATATCCCAGCTGTATATCAAAACGGGATAGTATCCAGAAATCCCAACATTGGGAATATCGATGTATAGATACCAATAATCTTCCTGCTCCGAAGCGATAAAGTTGAGGTTCCCGCTGAATAGGGGTACCAATCGCTGTCTGGGGTCGGTAATGTTTATTTTTAGTTTGGGCAAGTAATTAAACGCTTCCAAAATGTACAAGTAGGTAGAACCTTTGAGCCAATAGGTCATCTCAAAAATATCGGCGGAAACATAGGACGAAACAATATTCTGGTAACTTCTATCATCTATAATATCCGTATTGTACTTCGTGATATTTTCCAGGGAAGTTTCATCATGGGTATTTAATGGAAACAAAAGATCTTGCCGGGAACCGAAATACACCTCGTTTAGGCCTGCAGCCTCTAACATGGCAATACTGTCCTTCAATTCCCCAGGGGAGGTGACCCCTCCTTTAATCAATATGCGGTGTAGATCGTCGTTCATGCCTCAATATTTATGACAATGCAGCTTTGAATTCAACATCTATAAGTGCTTTTACTTCGGGCTTGCAACTACCACAGCCCAGGCCTGCCCCGGTTTCGGAACATAATTTTGAGAAATCGGAGCACCCGTTGCGGAGTGCCTCTTGAATGTTCCCTTCACCTACTTGGGCACAGGAGCAGACCAGCTTGCCTTTTAAAGGTTGGGTGTTTGGGGCTCCTCGTAAAAGTTCGTTGCGCTTTTCGGATAGTTCAATTTCTTCCTCTATCATTCTTTTGAACTCGGCAAACTCGTTCTTGTCTCCCATTAAAATGGTTCCCTTAAGGGTGTCGTTTTTAACGATGCATTTTTTGTAGAAACGCTTTCGCACATCCATTAGAATGATCTCCTCATAGGAACTATCATGGGCTGGTGCATTGACCATACCAATGCTACAAAGATCCAAATCCTCAAATTTCAGGATGTTCATCGACACGGATCCGGAATAGATGCTGGACAAATCGCCTAAAATGAAATTGGCCGCGATATCGGCTTGTTGCTCAGCGGCCGAAGTAATGCCGAAAAGGGAATTTTCAAATTCCGCTATCTCCCCCAAGGCAAAGATATCTGGACGGCTCGTCTGCAAATACGAATTCACCAATACCCCTCTTCGCGTTTCCAAATCAGCTTGCTTGGCCAATTCTATATTGGGACGGGTGCCAATGGCATATACAATGGCATTGCAGCTTATGGTACGTCCGGTTTTTAGGCTTACCAACAGGGAATGTTTGCGCTGGGCATCCTCAAAAACAGTACTTACCTCATTGTCGAAATAGAGATGAATACCACGTTCTGCCACGTCTTCGGCAAGCAGGCGGCTGGCCACGGGATCTAGCTGACGTTCCATTAGACGGGGTGCCCGTTGGATTATACTAATGTTGATATCGATCTTTTTGAGTGAGGCGGCAAGCTCCAACCCCAAAAGCCCTCCGCCTACAATGACCACATGTTGTTCCGTGGGAGGAAGCCCGGTCTCGTATAGGTAGCGTTTTAAGTTGTCCGCATCACTACGTTCCCGCATGGTGAATCTTCCTGGCAGGCCCATTCGCACTTCATTGGGGACAAAGGCCCTACTACCTGTAGCCATCACCAAAAGGTCATATCCATGTTGGTTGCCATGGTCATCCACTACGTATTTCTTTTGGGCATTGACTTCTGTAATTCCGTTGCCTGGATAAAGATCTACACCCAGCTTTTCCAGCTCTCCTTGTTTCAGCTTTTGCAGGGCTTCCCAGGGCAACTCTTCATTTACATATTCAGGAAGCAATACCCTATTGTAAAATGGGTAGGGCTCTTTGGAAAAGACATGTAGTTCATCCGTTTCATTTTTTTCGCGATATGAACGTATAAAGCGGTATGCCGCCGCTCCAGCTCCGATAACAACAATTTTTTGTTTCGGTTTTATATATTTTTCCACCCGGACGGCGCAATATTTGAAATCGGGTTCCTTGGAAATCGGGTCTACCAAATCGTTGGTCAAATTATTGGCCCGGCTAAAATCGTTATTTAGCACTTTTCCCCAATGCATGGGAAGGAAGACCACCTTTTCGCGGATATTGAAATTGATTTTCACCTTTACGCGCACACTGCCTCTACGACTTTTTACAATTGCCATATCACCTTCTTGTAGCCCCAAAAGAAAGGCATCCACTGTGTTCATTTCCAGAAAGGGGGTCGGTATGTGCGTCAGCAGGCGTTTTACCTTACCCGTTTTGGTTCGGGTATGCCATTGGTCCCGAACCCTTCCCGTATTCAATATCAATGGGTATTCACTATCGGTTTGCTCGGATTGGTTATACAGTTTTTTGGGAGCATTGAAATGTGCCCTGCCATCCGCGGTATGGTAGCGTTGGTCCTGAAACAATCTAGGAGTGCCCTTGTGGGCTTTATGGGGAACGGGCCATTGAAAGCTACCTTCTCGTTTAAGGCGGTCGTACGATAATCCGGATATATCGATATTGGTACCTTTGGTCATTAGGCAATATTCGTCGTATACCTCGCTGGCGCTGGTATAATCAAAACCATGATAGCCCATTTCTTGGGCAAATCGCCATAGGATTTCGGCATCGGGCAAGGCTTCCCCTGGCGCATCAACGACCTTGGGCAGGTAACTGATACGACGTTCGGAATTGGTCATTGTACCTTCTTTCTCCAGCCATCCGGCTGCCGGCAACAATAAATCGGCATATTTGGTAGTCTCGGAATTATGTGAGATGTCCTGAACAATGACAAAATTGGCTTTTTTCAGGGCAGCCTCGACTTTATGGGCGTTGGGCATACTCACTACCGGATTGGTACAGATGATCCAAATGGCTTTGAGCGTACCTTTTTCAAGTGCATCGAACATTTCGGTCGCGGTTAGACCGGCTTCTTTTTTAATGGGCTTTCCGCCCCAAAACTCTTCTACTTCCTTGCGGTGTTTTTCATTGGCCAAATTACGATGGGCCGCTAATAGGCTGGCCATACCCCCCACTTCGCGACCACCCATGGCATTGGGTTGCCCCGTAAGCGAAAAAGGACCGGAACCGGGTTTGCCAATATGCCCGGTCAAGAGGGATAGGTTCAGCAATGATACGTTCTTATCGACCCCGATAACGCTCTGGTTGAGCCCCATCGTCCACATGCTGATAAATCCTTTAGCGTTGCCGATGGCCCTAGCGGCTTTTCGGATATCGTCTATAGGAATACCGCATTTTTTGGCTGCCTCATGAAGCGTTAGTTCAAATGCACTTTGCTTACAGGCCTCAAAGTTTGAAGTGTGTTTTTTGATAAATGTCAAGTCGATTTTTTTCTTCTCGATTAACCAACGGGCTATGGCATTGAACAGGATTACATCGGTACCGGGCAGTAGTTGTAAATGGATGTCCGCCAATGCACAGGTCTGGGTTTTTCTGGGGTCTACTACAATTATTTTGATATTGGGGTTTTCTTCCTTGTGCCTTTCCAACCTACGGAACAAAATAGGGTGGCACCATGCGGGGTTTGCCCCTGCAATCAAAAAGCAATCGGCCAGTTCAATGTCCGCGTAGGAAATAGGTACAGCGTCTTCACCCACGGTTTTTTTATATCCCATTACGGCAGAGCTCATACACAAGCGCGAATTCGTATCAATATTGTTGGTGCCTATAAAGCCTTTGGTCAATTTGTTGGCCAGATAGTATTCTTCGGTAAGACATTGACCCGAAACATAAAATCCCACACTGTCGGGGCCGTGTTTTTCAATGATGCTTCCAAACACGGCGGCCGCCCTTTTTAGGGCAGTATCCCATGTTACACGTTCCAGGGAATGGTTACGGCTCCACCGCATTTCGGGATAGCGTATGCGGTCGCCGGTATCTTGGACTACGTAGTTTAGGTTCTTTCCCTTGGAACAGAGCATCCCCTTGTTTACCGGGTAGTTCTCGTTACCCTCAACGGAAAGTACCCCCTTGGTATCCTTGGTAACGGTTATTCCGCAGCCTACCCCACAATAGGAGCATATGGTGTTATGACTTTCTTTTTTCTGCATTCGATAGGAAAAAAAGCTCCCTTTTAAATGAGAAAATTAGAAATTTACGTAGTAATACGTAGTAAGAATATAGTAAAAGTATGGGCTTAAACCGAAGGATTCGTAATAATTCGCCCTTAATTTTGATAGGTTCAAACTTGCACCAATCGATGCTTTCTCGCTTTTTTGGAAAGATCCATCAAATTTTTCACCTGCATTTTTTTCATGAGGTTAAACCTATGGGTTTCTATGGTGCGCTTACTGTTCTGGAGTTTTTCGGAAATCTCTTTGTTGGTAAATCCGGCAAGAACCAATTCCAGTACCTGTAGCTCTTTGTTGGTAAGATCAAAAGGGATGTCCTTATCCTTTTTTGAAAGCTGAGGTGTTACTTGATTTTTTGGGCTGATTATATTGTTGACCAATACATTTGAAATATCCCCACTGAAGTATTTTCCACCATCCTGAACGGCATGGATGGCCTTTAAGAATTCGTTTTTGTCCGTGTCCTTTAGAAGATATCCCGAAGCGCCCGCTTGAACGGACTTTAGAATATATTCCTCAGAATCATGCATGGATAGAATAATACATTTGGTTTCGGCCGCCTGGGATTTATTTAACCGCTCTACCGTTTCAATTCCACCAAGTTCGGGCATCCGAATGTCAATGATTAAAATATCCGGAGTCTTTTCGCTTACCATTTCCAAGGCCTCATAGCCGTTGGATACCTCTCCTACGACCTCCATATCCGATTCTTCTTCCAATAACGCCCTGATACCATCTCGGACCAAGGCATGGTCATCTGCAAGAATAATTTTGATCGTATTGCCTTGGTCAGGTTCGGACATAGTACAAAAATAACGGATTTTGTTCAGGTTTTACAAAACACAAAGGATCACCCCGACAGTTTAGTCGACATGACCCTTGCGAAGCAAAGCTTTTTAGTATTATTTATCCGATTTTGCCGTTGTGAAGAGGGTGGGTTTTATAATGATCATGGCCCAAGCCCAGTTTTGTGAACCTTTGAAATCCACAGGTTCCGTAGCACCCAAACGGGCGATTTCCAATTCTTCCAATCCATCTGCGGCAAATAATTGGGAATACCCTATTTGAAGTGCAAAATCCTTGAATTTTTGGGTCAATACCAGATCCAGTTCGGTACCAAGGCCGCTTTCCCCACTCGGGGTATCTTCCATGCCCTGAAAACTCATCAACTTTGAAAAAAGCGTTGTTTTTTCACCTAACTTAAAGGTTGCACTGGCATGGATATCCAAGAGACCAACGTTGTTGATCCAGTTACCGACGTAAAAATGATCCATAAATCCATTGAACTTATGGTTGGTGCCAAAATGAGGTAAGAATGCTTCCGTACCCCCGGTAGATGGATCATCCCCACTAATGGCTTCGATACCAAGCCCTAATTTGGTTTTTGGACTTACGCTATAAGATGCTTCCAACCCTAATAGATAGGCTCCATCGATATCAATCCCTGTAACAAATTCCCCGGTCTGTAGGAATGCGTTTCCCTCTAAACCAAACTTTCCTTTTTTGTAAGTCAAGTGGGTGCCCGCCGTAAACGTATTTCTTATGTCGCTAGCGTCACCTGTTTCCGTATCGATTTGTTGGAACCCTAAATTGGCCAGGACTAGACTAGCACTAAACGCCTTGAATTCTTTCTTGGCATAAAGATGCTGCATGGTCTTGTATTGAAAAGGGTTGGCCGAATTGAACTCGGTCCCGGAATTTTTGAAACCGAACAATGGTCCACCAAGGTTATCCAAATCTTGATTGAATGCCAAACCTACATCCAGCATAAAGCCTTCCTGACGAAACTTGATCATCGCTAAATCATGGTATCGTCCTTGCTGCGCCCAGTCCAATCCGCCAAAATAACGCTGATCATCATAGGACAGTACCTGGCGGCCCAATTTTGTTGACCACCCGCCACCAAATTGCAATTCGCCCCACGCTTCAAATAGAGAAAAGGAGTTGTTCCCATCCACAGGAACAAGCTGTGGGTTTTCACCCCAAATTTGAACATCTTGGACATTAAGATATATCTGATATGTTTCGGTTTTAAAACCTACTCCGATCCTTGCTCTGGTATTTGTTACAAAGCCGGCGTCGACTCCTTCCCGCTGTAGGAACTGAAAACCGTTTCTGTACTCGGTTCTTGGCCTAAATTGCGCATCCAGACTAAACTGTGCAGATATAGACTGAACCGATAGGATAACTAGGATAAATAAACTATAACCTCTTTTCATAATACGTAGTTTTAGGTGGTTATTCTTTTTTAATGTTCCAAAAAGTCAATTAGGTGTTTCCGGTATTTGTAGTAATCGTCATGCTCCAATACCGCTTTTCTAGTTCGCGGACGTTCAAAGTTTATGGTAAGGACGTCCCCAATTTTGGCACGTGGGCCACTGGTCATCATAACCACCCGATCCGCTAGGAAGATGGCCTCGTCCACATCGTGTGTGATCATGACCGCCGTAATCTTTTCCTTGTTCCAGATTTCGATGAGGATATCCTGTAGCTCACCACGCGTTAGTGAATCGAGCATCCCAAATGGCTCGTCAAGCAGTAATACCTTGGGCTTGATGGCAAAGGCCCGTGCAATGCCCACACGCTGCTGCATTCCTTGTGAGAGCTCGTTGGCTTTTTTGTCAAAAGCGTTCCCAAGTCCTACTTTATGCAGGTAGTATTTGGCAATGTCCTTACGCTGTGCTTTTGTGGCATGTGGGAATACGCGATTTACACCCAGCAATACATTTTGTAGTGCGGTCATCCAGGGCATCAAACTGGGCGACTGAAAAATGACCCCGCGATCGGGCCCGGGCCCCTTAATGGCATTGCCCAGTACGGCGATATTTCCTTCAGAGATGGGATTGAGCCCCGCTATCATGGATAACATGGTTGTTTTGCCGCATCCGGAATGACCGATAATTGTCACAAACTCTTCCTTTAGGATCTGAAGGTTGAGATGTTCCAGTACCACATAGTCACCTTTTGGGGTGGGATACACTTTTTTTAGGTCGCGCAAATCGAGCATCACCTTATCCGAAGGAAATGAAATACCATTTTCGTGCGTTTCTTTTGCCGTAATCTCCTTAACTACCATAACCATTGTTTTTAGGCCACAAAACTTTTTGGAGTCAGTTCGGGCAATTCATAGATTTCCTGGGATACTGCTTTGCGCTCTTCTCCGATACCCATTAGATATTCGATAATGGCATTTCTCGTCTTTTTATAGACCGGATTATCATTTAATGCAGTTTTATCCCTTGGACGCCCGATGTCGATTTTGAATTCCGGCCCCAAGGTCGCCCTTGGTCCGGGGCGTAATGGAATAATACGGTCTGCCATATAAATCCCTTCGTCCACATCATTGGTTATAAGCAGGGCGGTACGCTTGTCCTGGCTCCAAATTTTTAAGATTTCGTCCTGAAGATTACCACGTGTGAGGGCGTCCAAAGCCCCCAAAGGTTCGTCCATAATGATCATCTCCGGGTTCATGGCCAAGGCCCGGGCTACGGCTACACGCTGCCGCATACCTCCGGATAGTTCCTTAGGCCTTTTGTTGATGGCAGCTGATAGGTTTACCATTTCAACGTAACGGGCTACCCTTTCTTTTCTGAAACTTTTCTTTTCTCTAGGGAATGCTTCCTTTACGGCCATGGCCACATTTTGCCCAACGTTCAACCAGGGTAATAAGGAATAGTTTTGAAAGATTACTCCACGATCGTGACTTGTGCCCACCACAGGCTTTCCTTTAAAAAGGACCTCTCCACTGGTTGGTCGTAATAATCCATTGATCAAGTTTACCAATGTGGTCTTGCCACTTCCGGTAAAACCTACAATGGCCACAAACTCTCCCTCTTCGATGTTCAGGTTGATATTGGTCAAGACCTCCGTGGCCTGTTTTCCTTCCCCGTATGTTTTATGGATGTTCTTTATTTCCAAATATGCCATGACGTCTTTTTTAAGCTGTTGCATTTTTATTAAAGGACACCATGTTTTGAATGGTCAACATGATACGGTCCAGTAGGAAACCAATGATTCCGATAACGAACATGGCCACAATGATCTTGGAGTTGGAATCGTTGGCTCCGTTCTGGAACTCTTCCCAAACGAAAGACCCCAAACCCGGGCTTTGTGCCAAAAGCTCGATCGCGATTAGGACCATCCATGCGACGGAAAGCGTAATCCGTAATCCGGTAAAAATCAAGGGTAATGAGGAAGGTAGAATCACTTTGAATACCTTCTGTAGAGGCCCTAACTTTAACACCTTGGCCACATTGATGTAATCTTTGTCCACGGATGAAACCCCCATGGCGGTATTGACCAAGGTTGCCCACATGGCACATAGCCCTACGCTAATAAATGATATGATAAAGGCACTATCCGAATTGGAATCCTTTGTCATTGTTTTTACGATCATGAATACCAAGAGCAACCAAACTACTGGGGAAACGGGCTTGAATACCTGGATTAACCAATTGAAGGAATCGCGCAGGGTTTCACTCAGTCCGATTACAATTCCTATCGGTACCGCAATCAGGAAGGCCAATATGAATCCGGCAAAAACAGTTTTTAAGCTGGTAAAAATCTGATCTACGAAGGAAGGTCGACCTGTGTAGGTGATGGGATCCTTTCCTTCAGCAATACGTTTTTCATTTAAGGCAGCGGTCTTCTCTTCAAAAGCCAATTTATCGGCACTAATTACCCTGTGGTCCGCAATTAGGGTATTGAAGGATTCCCAAACCTGCGTGGGCGAAGGCAATGTGTTGGGTTGACAACTAATGTCACCCGATACGATGCACGCTTGCATGGCGTCTGCAGCTTCTTGCCCTTGATCGGTCAAGGCCTTTTGTATTTTATAATCCGCTTCAATATTGTACAGTGCCTTGGCTCCCATATGCCAAAGCCCAACGAAAAGTAAGATGGACATCATGGGTACAACCACCTTCCTCAGTATTGTTCGAAGATCGAACTTGGGGGTTCTTAGCTTGAATTTGGCCAATGCGGCCTTAACGGCACTACCCAGCTTCAATTCCTGCGTTTTGTTTACGATTACACTTTGCTTCATAATTGTAATTTTACCGTGGGTGTCTTATAAGGAGGGCTCCTCTTTATTTCCGATCTTGAAGCTGTTGATATAGCCTATGGGATCCTTGGCATCATAGGTGTTATCATCAATAAAATCTGAAGTGGCAGGCTTATATCCATCCGTAACCGGAATGTCAGAGGCTGGAATACGTCCTTCCGCTACCAATAGGTCGGCGGCCTTTTTCCAGATATCAGGTCGATATATGTCTTTAATCGTCTCTTCGTACCATGCTGCCGGTTTTGGTTCGGGAATCTGCCCCCATCTCCGCATTTGGGTCAAGAACCAGATTCCATCGGAATAGAAGGGATAGGTAGCGTTATATTTGTAAAATACATTGAAATCGGGCATGGAACGTTTATCGCCTTTTTCAAATTCAAAGGTTCCTGTCATGGAATTCGCCAGGACAACCTCATCGGCACCTACGTATTGGGGCATGGAAAGGATTTTCACGGCTTCGGCCCGATTGCTGGGTTCATCCAACCATTTTCCAGCACGAATCAAGGCTTTGGTCACGGCAATAGCCGTATTTGGATTCTGCTCCACAAACTTTTTGGTCATTACAAATACCTTCTCCGGGTTGTTTTTCCAGATGTCGTAGTTTGTGGTTACCGGCACGCCAATACCTTTAAATACGGCCTGTTGATTCCAAGGCTCTCCTACGCAGTAACCATAAATAGTCCCAGCTTCCAAAGTAGCGGGCATTTGCGGCGGCGGGGTAACGGATAGCAATACCTCGGCGTCGATTTGTCCTTGTACGTTATCGGCAGTATACATTCCGGGGTGTATGCCCGCAGCGGCCAACCAATAACGGATTTCGTAATTATGCGTGGATACGGGGAATACCATTCCCATTTTAAAGGGTTTCCCACTGTTCTTGTATTCTGAAATCACAGACTTCAACGCATCGGCCTTAATGGGATGTAAAGGTTTGCCGTCCGCGCCCGTGGGAACATTGGGTTTCATTTTAGACCATACGTCATTGGACACAGTGATTCCATTGCCGTTAAGATCCATAGAAAAAGGGGTAACCAATTCCGCTTGCCTACCAAATCCGGCACCCGCAGCGATGGGTTGCCCGGCCAGCATATGGGATCCGTCCAATTGACCATCGATTACACGATCCAAAACATTTTTCCAGTTTGACTGCGCCTCTACGGACACAAAAAGGCCTTCATCCTCAAAGAAGCCTTTTTCCTTGGCAATGGCCAAAGGCGCCATGTCTGTCAGTTTAATGAATCCAAAGGTCAATTGAGGCTTCTCTATCTCTAGGGAACCACTGGGTATTTTGGCCTCGGCCGTTTCTTTCGTTTTTTTCTCGGCCTTTCCACTGCAGCCCATTGCAGCGAGCAAAAGAACTAAGCCAAGGATTTTTGTTACAATTGATTTCATAATATGTATGTTTTAATGGGTTACTTATTATCACAACAAACATACAGTATTATTTACGTATTAATACGTAGTATTTAATAAAAAATACCTCGAACTACGTATTTTTATGTGGATGGAAATTCCTCGAATCTAAAAATTGAAAGATGTCAAAAAAAGGACTTGAATATTAATGAATATGAAATCGGAAAGGTTTTGGAACTGACAGGAAACGGATACTAAGACTCGGATATACGTATAATTATATATACCATGACGCTTAAATACGGGAGTGCAAAACACGGTGTACTTCGTCCTCAAAGAAGAAAGGGTGCTCTAAAACAACACTGCCTACCACAATGATGCCCGGTTTTGAAATATCTATATTTTGAAACATGGTCTCAACGTTGCCCAATGTCCCGATGAGGCAACTTTCGTTCTCCAATGTTCCATTTTGAATGAGTGCAACAGGGGTGGATTCTCCCCTATATCTTGTGATTTCACGGGCTATTTCGACAAATTTACGAACCCCCATTAAAATCACCATCGTAGCGGACGATTGGGAGGCCAATATCAGATCCTCCGAAAAGGAACCGTCCCTTTTGGTGGCCGTCATTACCCAGAAACTGCTGGCCGCAACTCTTTTGGTCAATGGAATACCTTGGCCCGAAGGCACGGAAATAGCACTTGATACGCCAGGGACTACCTCAACGGGAATGCCAAAAGATTCCACATGTGCAATTTCCTCCGAAGCTCTCCCGAAAACAAAAGGATCGCCACCCTTTAAACGTACCACATGTCCATAGGCAAAAGCATACTCAACCAGAAGCCTGTTGATTTCCTCCTGTTTGGCATAGTGTTTCCCGTAACGTTTCCCTACGTATACTTTTGGAATATCGTCACTAATACCATATAATAAATCAATGTTGACCAAAGCATCATATAGAATGGCATTGGCACTTTGCAATACCCTTGAACCTCTAATAGTTATAAGGTCTTTAGCCCCTGGCCCGGCCCCGACCAAGGTGACTTTTGGAGAATTTTGTGATTGTATCATTCCGATTATTTATGGATGGCTTTTACCATTTTTGCAACGAAACTACGTAATTATTTAGATATATTCACTTATTAAATACGTAAAAATACGTAATATTGTTGTGGAAATAATCAAAGCATGGCACTATGAAAACTGTTATTGTCATCGGAAACGGAATGGTGGGTTATAAATTTTGTGAAAAATTCGTAGCTCGGAAAACAAGCAAAGAGTTTAGATTACTTGTCTTTGGCGAAGAGCCGAGAGTAGCTTATGATAGGGTACACCTGAGCGAATATTTTGAGGATGGCGACGAAGAAAAACTAACTCTGGCACCACGGCAATGGTATAAGGAACAAGGTATTGAGCTCTTTACCAATGAGCGCATAACGGATATTGAAAGGAAAAACAAAATGGTAACCACCTTGAGCGGAAGGGCTTTTTCGTATGACTTTCTGGTATTGGCCACCGGCTCTGCACCTTTTGTACCCCCCATTGAAGGAATGGATAAAAAAGGGATATTCGTGTACCGTACCATAGAGGATTTAGAGCATACCATGAGCTATGCTTCCAATATCAGGAAGGGTAGGGCGGCTGTTCTGGGAGGAGGACTTCTAGGGCTCGAAGCGGCAAAAGCAGTAAAGGATATGGGGCTTGAACCTCATGTGGTGGAGTTTGCCCCAAGATTGATGCCGCGTCAATTGGATGCTGATGGCAGTGCGGCTTTGGAACGTAAAATGAAAGAATTGGGCATTTCCGTCCACCTTAACAAGGCAACACAACAAATTCTGGGTAATGGAAGTATTCAAGGTATGGAGTTTTCGGAGGGAGAAACCCTTCGTGTTGATATGCTGATTATTTCTGCCGGTATCCGTCCCAGGGACGAACTGGCCAAATCCTGTAATCTTGAAATTGGTGTCCGCGGTGGGGTTGTTGTGGATCGTACTATGCGTACCTCGGATTCCGATATTTTTGCGATTGGAGAAGTGGCCCTCTACAAGCAAATGATTTACGGACTCGTTGCACCGGGCTATGAAATGGCACAGGTAGCCGTAGATCAGATTTTGGGTGGTGAGACCATAATGGCCGAAAGCGTTGATATGTCCACTAAACTGAAACTCATTGGTGTAGACGTTGCGAGTTTTGGCAACCCTTTTACTACGGAAGAAGAAGCCCATGCCATTGTCTTTGAAAACAAACTTCAAGGACTTTATAAACGAATCAATATTTCCAAGGATGGGAAGAAGCTGCTTGGAGGAATTCTAGTAGGCGATGCTTCGGACTATAATATGTTATTACAATTACAACAGAATGAAATGCCATTGCCCGCTAATCCCGAGGATTTGATTTTGGGTGCCCGCAATGGGGAAGAATCCGCCATGGGAAATGTTCTTGATTTACCTGACAAAGCGGTGGTCTGCTCCTGTGAATCGGTGACCAAAGGAGATATTTGTTGTGCCGTTACCGAAGAAGGCCTTGAGAGCGTAAAAGGCATTGCCAAGACCACCAAGGCCACTACGGGTTGTGGTGGATGTAAGCCGATGGTGACGGATTTGGTCACCGAGAGCCTGAAATCTTTGGGCAAGACCGTAAAAGTACGGATCTGTGAACACTTCAATTATTCAAGACAAGAGCTATACGATATCGTTAAACTTCGTAATATCCAGGATTATGACGAGCTGCTCGATACCGTTGGGCAAGGAGATGGTTGCGAAGTCTGTAAGCCCGCCGTTGCCGCCATCTTTGGCAGTGTGTACAACGAAACGGCAAACAGACAGGAGACCATTCAAGATTCCAACGACCGGTACTTGGCGAACATTCAACGTAATGGGACATACTCCGTGGTGCCCAGGGTTGCGGGAGGTGAAATTAGCCCAAAACAATTGATGGCCCTTGGGCGTATTGGAATGAAATATGACTTGTACACCAAAATTACGGGAGGACAACGCATCGATATGTTCGGGGCACAATTGCACGAGCTCCCCCTGATTTGGGAGGAACTTATCAAGGAAGGGTTTGAAAGTGGTCATGCCTATGGAAAAGCTTTACGGACGGTAAAAAGTTGTGTAGGCTCCACCTGGTGTAGATACGGAATGGACGAAAGTGTGAGTTTTGCCATTGAAATAGAAAACAGGTATAAAGGTATTCGCTCTCCCCATAAAATGAAAGGAGGTGTTTCCGGGTGTATTCGCGAATGCGCAGAGGCACGATGCAAAGATTTTGGTTTTATTGCCGTGGAAGGCGGATGGAATGTCTATGTCTGTGGAAATGGCGGTGCCAATCCCAAGCATGCGGAGCTTTTGGCTGAAAAAGTAGATAAGGAAACAGCAGTAAAATATGTTGATCGTTTCTTGATGTACTACATCAAAACGGCTCCGCCCCTTACTAGAACGGCAGCCTGGTTGGAAAAATTGGAAGGTGGCATCACCTATTTGAAAAATGTGGTGATACATGACGCACTAGGTATCGCGGAGGAACTTGATCTTGAAATGCAACGATATGCCGACACCTACAAATGTGAATGGAAAGAGGCTGTGGAAACCCCTGAAATACGGTCGCGCTATACACATTTTGTAAACTCTGACGAGCAGGACAGCAATATTGAATTTGTACCTATGCGAGGGCAAAAAATGCCCAAGGCCTGGACATAATTTTCAAGTAAGACACTAGAACCCTTCATTTTAGGATATAGGAATTGTATTCAAAAGTGAGCATAAAAACTGAATAATGATATCAGAACTGAATACCTATCAAGCAACTAAGAAAGAAAAAGTGACGGTTTGGTTCAAGGCCGCTGAAATTTCCAAATTCCCGAAAAATGGAGGGGCTTGTGTAAAATATAAGGATAAGCAGATTGCGGTATTTAATTTTACCCGAAAAGGAGAATGGTACGCTTGTCAAAATTTATGTCCCCATAAAATGGAAATGGTCTTGTCTAGAGGGATGATCGGCGGGGAGGGTGAGCATCCAAAGGTAGCTTGCCCTCTACATAAAAATACCTTTTCGTTGAAAACCGGTGAAAATCTCAATGGTAGTTTGGACGCTATCGCAACCTATCCCATAAGAATTGAGAACAACTTTGTGTATATTGGCTTTTCGGAATGATTCTTAAGGCACTCATAGGTGACAAAGCCTATCATCTTTTTGATGAAGCCAATAGAAATGACTCCCATGGAGAAATATACGAAGAGCGATTCTATCCCATGGAATTACGCTATGCCATCAGGATGACGGAGACCTTTAATGAATTTGCCTCCGCACAATAATTAGTTATGGAAAGCAAACAACAAGCATTGGACATTGCTACTTTCTTAAGGGTAAGAAAGTGGTATCTATTGGCCATTGCCGCTATTGCCCTGACCATAATTGTTGCACAGATCCTGATCCAACAACATCTCAATTCGCAATTGAACGATTCCCGTGTTATTAACGTCGCGGGTCGACAACGTGCCCTTAGCCAAAAACTGGTCAAAGAAGCCTTGTTATTACAGACTTTGGATTCCAATAAGTTTAGCCGGCAAGAAATCATAAACAATTTAAGCCAGACCCTTTTCACTTGGAAAACTTCCCATAACGGCCTACAAAAAGGCAATGATAGTATTGGTCTTCCGAGGGAAGGGAATGTAGCCATATTGCGGTTGTTCGCGGATTTGAATCCTCATCATGAGGCTATGGTCCTAGCCGCGGAAACCATTATCAACGATGGGGATAATCCGGATATGCGCTCCACTTCGCACCAAGAAGAACTACAGGTGCTTTTGGCCAATGAGCAACTGTTTTTGACCAAAATGGATGCCATCGTAAACGAATACGATATTCAGAGCAAAGAAAAACTGCAAAGACTCAAATTCAAAGAGTACCTATTGCTTGCTTTTTCATTGTTGATATTGTTTTTGGAGGTAGTGTTTATTTTTAGACCGTTGTCCATTCAGATTCGGGAGACCATATCAAAGTTGATACAAAATCAAAAAAAGTCGGAGGCCACCGCTTTTGAGGTCAAGCGACTTTTTACGGAGAAGGAAAAATCCTTACAACAGTTACAGGAACTCAATTTTGTAATAGACAATGCGGCCCTCTTCGCAAGCACACGGAAGGATGGTACCGTGGTCTTCATCAGCAAAAAGTTTTTGGCCCTTTTGGAACGGGAAGATATTCAATTGAACATACCGTTGTCCGAGATCCTTACCGAGAACCCCGGTCAACAACAGTATCTTAGGGAAGTCTTGACCAGCAAACGCAAGAACATCCGAACCGAGGAAATTAAGATTGAGACAAAAACAGGAAAGCGTCTTTGGCTGGATATGTCGATTATCCCCATGCACCTATCGAGTTTGGAACAAAGTATATTGATTTTGTGTTCGGACATTACCGAACGCAAGAAAAATCAAATGAAAGTTGAGGAGCTTACCAAACAAAACTATGAGGAACGCATGCGTCAAAAGCAATTGCAGGCCAGTCAAATCGTGGAAGGGCAGGAAGAGGAACGAAAGCGTATTGCCAAGGATATACATGACGGGATAGGGCAGATGCTGACCGCTTTGAAATTCAACATAGAATCCATCAACACGGACCAAAAGGAAAGGACCAAAGAAAAGATCGCGTATTTAAAAACGTTGACGGCCGACCTTATAAAGGGAGTACGTACCGCCACTTTTAACCTTACCCCGCCGGAGTTGGAAGACCACGGTATTTTTCCGGCACTTCAAAAAATGACCATCGAACTAAGCAAACTTACAGGAAAGAATATTTTGTTTGAAAACAAGGCCGGTGGAAGTATTCGGTTCGATTCCCTTGCGGAAACCAACATTTATAGGGTGACCCAGGAGGCGGTGAATAATGCGATCAAATATGCCGATGCCAATTATATTTTGGTGTCCATCAATTACGTAGACGGCCTTTTGAGTGTAGTCATTGATGACGATGGCAAAGGTTTTGACTCCTCTATTTTGGACAAGGTGGCCAAAAATAATAGTGAGGGAGGTATGGGTGTCTTTTTTATGAAAGAACGCATTAATTATATCAATGGGCGCTTGTTTATCAATTCAATACCTGGGGAAGGAACTCGGGTTACCATAAATTACAAGGCAAGGGAAACGGTATTGAATGGAGTAGACTGATTTTTTGTAAAAAATAAAAAATGAAAATACGGATTAAAGGAAACTCGGTACGTTATCGATTGACCAAACCAGAAGTAGCGGCTTTCTGTCAAAAAGGTCGATATGAGGAAACAACGAACTTTGGCGCAAAAACCCTAATCTATGCCCTTGAGGGCAAAGCGGGAATCAAGGAATTGGAGGCCGATTTTACGGGGGACACCATTACCCTTTATCTTCCCCAGGAGGAACTCTTAACTTGGGCCGATAACGACCGCGTAGGCTATGCCAATTCGGTGGACTGGAACGATAGCGGTGCGCTTTCGCTTTTGGTGGAAAAGGATTTTACGTGTTTGGACAATACCATAGAAGATCAATCCGATAATTACCCAAATCCAAAACTGTTATAGTGGAATCGTTTTGAGCAAATGCTTTCCTAAGCTAAGAAATATGTTTTTTATATTCCGTGGGGGTTTGGCCCGTAAATTTTTTAAAGGCCCGGTTGAACGAGGCTTTGGAATTAAATCCACTTTCAAACGCTATCCCTAAAAGGGTAAGGTTTTGATGTTCCCCCAACCGAATTTTTTCCTGGGCAGCCTCTACGCGATACATATTTATAAAATCGAAAAAGTTCTTTCCCTCAAGACTGTTGATTACTTGGGACAAATGATTGGGTTGTACCCTTAACCTTTCGGCCAGGTTGTATAAAGTGAGCTCCTTCTCCAAATAAGGTTGTGTGGTTTTTATCAATTCCAACAAGGCGGCCTGTATCTGTTTGGATCCTTTTGTGTCCAAACCGGAATTTCGATACTTCAAGGAATCGGGCTTTGCTATTATTTCTTCCGGCCTTTTATCGGAATATGTATAAGGATGTTGATGACCCATGAATACAGAAGGTTGATGGAGGCCAAAATACCCCATCAGGAAAATGAATAGACATATGGCAATATGGGCAATTATCCCTCCATATTGCGGGATAACTATTGCCGTAAACCGATCTAACAATAAACTGGACCCGGCAATGAACCATATAATGAGGATGCCCCAGCTTAGAAAACCGAGCCAACCTAAATTCTTGTGTTCTATATTGGAGAAAATATGGGCCACACGCGCCTTGTGCCCCCTCAACTTAACCAGTACCAGTACCAGATATACCAAGAGACTCCCCATTTTTAAGATGGTAATCATATTTCTCAGTAGTGGAACCATTTCAGTACCGGAAAAAATCTGGATCAAAAAAAGAACATATCCTACAACAAATGGTACAAAATGATAGGTATGTTCCCGCTTTAAGCCAAAACTTTCTTCGGTCAGGGATTGGGTATACAGCCAAAGTAATGGCCCATGGGCAAAAATAGAGACTTCACTGAACTCTAGGATTAAATGCTGCCACAACGAGAATGGCACCGTGGCCTCATACAGTACAATAAGGGAAATCAGGTTTGCCACGAACACAATGAGCCAGACCACAAGAATTCGGTTCGCCAAGGATTTGTTCCTCTTCCCAAGAATCAAAGCTATGATGAAAAGGGTCAAGCTGCCGCTGGCCACAAAGAGGTACTGCATGGTTTTTTTATTAAAGGTAGAGATTTGTAAAAAGAACGAGGGATCACTTTCCAGGATTTCGTCTCATGTCTCAGGGAAAGGGTGCCAACCTTCACGTTGCGGCGCTTGGCATTCCCAATTATTCTTGTTTTGCCCTTGAAACATAAAATCGCAAAACATGGATGCCGTTCCGATTGTAAAGACAGAAGCATTGAGCAAATCGTTTAACGAGGGATCAAAAAACCATACCGGGATTGCCAATGTAACTATTGAAATCAATGAAGGGGAATTTAATGTCATTATGGGGAATTCCGGATCAGGGAAATCAACACTCCTGTATTTACTGAGCGGATTGGACCACCCCTCACAAGGACAGATTTTCCTGAACAATACCCCAATTCATAAGCTTGGCGAAAAGGCCTTGGCCCTTTTTAGAAGGAACCATATCGGTTTTGTTTTTCAGGACCATAATCTTATTTCCGAGCTTAGCTTAAGGGAAAACATTCTTATTGTAGGGTACTTGTCCAAACAGGACAGAAAGGTGGTTCAGACAAGGACATCCTTACTTCTAAAGGAACTGGAATTGGATGGTCTTGCAGATAGATTGCCCTCTCAAGTCTCGGGCGGAGAACGTCAGCGTTGTGCCATCGCAAGGGCCCTGGTCAATAACCCTAAGATTCTTATGGCGGATGAACCTACGGGAAGCCTAAATTCCTCAGCCTCCAAAAAGGTACTTTCCTGTTTTAAAAAAGTTCACGATGAGGGGCAGACCATACTTATGGTCACCCATGACCCGAAATCGGCCTGTTATGGGGACAGGGTTCTTTTTATACGGGATGGAAAGGTGATAGACTCCCTCAAATTTGGAATAGATGACGATTTGGGAGAACGCAATGAGGCATTGTTACAATGGTTGCGGTCTCTGGGATGGTAAGAATACCCTAATAAAAAGAAACGGACATGAGAAGCCTTTTACTTATACATTTAAAATACCTCGTTAAGCGCAAGAGGGAATTCCTTTTGGTAGGATTCAGTTTGGTTTTGACCATTCTTCTGTTGAGCATTGCCCTTAGCCTACTCCGAATCATCGGACAGCCCTTTGATATCACCTTTACCAATCTTAAGGCGTCCGAAATTCTTTTGTTATTCGATAATCGAAACGATGACAAGGATAAAATCACTCAATGGTTTTCCAAACAGGATGAGGTTTTGGGCGCGTCGGCACCAAGTCCCTATATTATGGTGAATGCACCGCTCATTCATGGGGAAAGGGAAATAGACCTCAGCGTTCAGCTGACGGAACACAACACGGGCCACTTGACCCAGGACCAGACCCGGATTTTAAAGGGAGCGTCCAGGGAACATCCAGATCATGGAGAAATATGGCTCCCGAGTCACTTTGAAAGAAGTTTTGATCTACAATTGGGGGATACCCTTGGACTGAGCATAAATGGAGCGTTACAGCAATTGAGAATTTCGGCATTTGTGGTAGACCCCCACTATTTGAGTGCTATTTTCAATCCTACCCGGGCCTGGGTCGCCCCGGGCGAACTCCCCTTTTTGGCACCCCTTTCGGAATTGAACAACAACATGATGGGAATCAGGCTTAAGGACAAAAACCAGTTGGATGCTTTTTGGAAACGCTTCAACGAAAATTTTGAGTACTCCGGCAAGAGCCTACAATACCCGCTTTTCAAAAGGGCTTTTACAAGCTTTTATACCTTGCTGAGCTCCGTTCTGATGATTTTTTCGGTCATGGGGCTTTTGATATCCCTTTTAATCATCAATCATACGATTTCAAGTCATGTTTTTTCGGACTACAAGCAAATAGGGGTACTAAAGGGTGTAGGATTTACCCCTGGGAACATGGTTACCCTTTACCTCATGCAAATGAGCTTTCTTGCCTTGCTAGCCCTTCCCTTGGGTTTATTTGTTTCATGGTTTGTGGTTCGAGCTGTGGTCAACTGGATAACTGAACCTATGGGAATACCGGACTTTACCTACGATTTAACTACACCGGTCTTGGTCTCTTTTGGGATTACGCTCTTCTTGATTTTTGCAGTTTCCTTTTTTTCAGCTAGAAAAGCGGGTCTTGTAAAACCCGTAGAGGCCATTCGGAACTCTTTTCAACGAAAGGGAGGTCGCTCAAGAAAAGCATCCAAAGCCTTTTCTTCCTTATGGCTCCCGCTGTCCCTGTTATTGGGCGGACGTTTTTTAAACAGCCAAAGAAGAAACCTGGTTCTCATGGGAATTAATATGGCGGGAATTGTATTTGTGGTCATTTTTTGTGTGAACATCGCCAATTCCTTTGACAAGATTCATACCGACCGAACTGCATGGGGTTTTGATAAAGCTGATGTGGTAGTCAATCGCAATAGCTCCGTCGTTTTGGCCCTTAAACATGGGCAATTGATGGAAATGCTCCGGAAATACAATAACAAAATACGAACCATTACCCCATACAATTACACCAATCTTTTTCTGCTGTCCCAGGACAACAAAGCGGTAAAGGAAATACAGGGAAAGGTCTATTCCGGCACTATTTCCAAAACGGGATTGGAAAACATCATAGGCAATCACCCTGTTTCGGACGATGAGATATCGCTCTGTATAGGAACCGCACAGGAATTTGGAAAACAAATTGGCGATGAGGTCGCTGTTTTTATCGAGGGGCAAAATAAAGTCTTTACCATAACGGGTATCTATCAGGATGTCGGGAATTTTGGACAGGGCTTTCGTTTGCAGGAAGAGGCATTATTGGCATTAAACCCACTATTTGAACCCCGATTTTATGGCTTGGAGCTATACCCCAATGTAGAACGGGACGAATTTAGATTACGGTTGGAGAACCAATTTGGTGAAACCATCCGAACAGAGCTGGGCGTAGAAGAAAGAAAGTCTATGGTATCCATGGTTATGAATATACGAATAGCTGTTTTTACCATTTCCTTGTTTTTCGTTTTAGTGCTGGTCTTGATCATTTACAATGATCAGAACATCTATATCCAGCAGAATAAGATATCCTTTGTAAAACTCAAATCCCTTGGGTTTACGGTTAAGAACTTGAGAATGATATTGCTTTGGAAGACCCTCTTGAATTTGGTTTTGGGGATGTCTATTGGGATTCCCCTATCCCTATGGTTGGGCCCCAAAATTATGAACATCCTTACGGCCGATATTGGTTTGGTCCGTTTCCCTTTTATCCCTTCCCCAATAGGAATGATAGTGTCAATAGTAGTTCTTTTTGTCCTGGGCGCATTATCCGTATGGTTCGCTGCCGCTGCCCTACGAAAACTAAATTTTAGAATAATCTCCAACCTGTAAAAATTGCCGTAATCATGTTAAGAAGAATACGAACATCAAAACACCTTTTTCTGGCAATGTCTTTTTTATGGGCAACCCACAATGGCAGTGCCCAAGAACTTCGGACGTTGGATCGTTATTTAAATGAAATCTATGAAAATCATGTAATTCCCGGGTTTTCCGTGGTTGTGGTCAATCCTAAGGGATACCTTTATGCAAAGGGGTTTGGAAAGGAGCGATTGGACCTATCGGCACCTTTCACCAAAAAATCGGTGAACGCCATTGGGTCGCTTACAAAATCATTGACCGCAATGGGCATTATGCAATTGGTGGAACAAGGAGAACTAGAGTTGGATGCCCCGGTAGTCCAATATCTTCCTTGGTTTGGAACGGCCAACAAGGATATGAGCGATAAAATCACGGTTCGCATGTTGCTCAATAATACCAGCGGACTTCAGGCCAACCCGGAACCCATTTACGACCTTTCGGACAGGGCATTGGAAAAATTGGTGCAAGACCTAAAAAGTACTTTCATCACAACAGAACCTGGATTGGCATATGAATACAGCAATCTAGGATTTAGTGTTGCCGGTTATTTGTTAAGTGAGGTATCCGGGCTTCCTTATACGGAGTATCTGGATAAGCAAATATTTGACCCCCTTGGTATGAAAAACACCTCTACGGATCCAGAGAAGTTTGATGCTTTAGGAGCATTGGAAGGGCATTATCATGGAATTGGACAGGCATACCCGGCGTTCAGGGAAAGGCAGTTTGAGTCCGGGGAATATATTCCTGCGGGATCATTTACCCGTTCTACCGCAGAGGACATTGGAAAATATCTGATTGCCTTACTTAACCAAGGGAAATATAGAGATGTTCAGGTGGTGTCCAGTGAAAGTATCGAGGCAATGTGGTCCCCGAACATCTCGTTTCCCGGACTGACGCTGGAAGAAGGCGGGGATGACAGACCCATACATTATGGGCTTGGGTGGATGATATCCGAAATTGAAGGCAGAAAAATTGTTCATCATGGGGGAAGCACAGGCAAGATGTCCTCCATGACCATGATCGATTTAACAAACCAAATTGCCGTATCAGTATTGGTCAACCTTGATCTGACCTTTATTGACCAATATCAGTATCCTACTATATACCATATGGCAAACAACATACTTCATATGGCCACTGGAGGCTCGGCTACCTCCTTTGGAAGGCCGACCATAACCGACCCCTCACGCAATGATTTTGAACTAGAAGCGACGGATACCGAAAAATATCTAGGCGATTTCATTCAGATTGGAGGAGGGGATTTTTGGGTAAATTTTGGACTTGAGCTGCATATCAAGCGCCAAAGTGGTCAGGGTCTAGAAGCTGTAGTGACCCGGGGCAAGGATACCATAAACCATTTTAAATTGGATTTTGCCTCACCGTCGCTTGCAATCGGGCGCAATATGGCCATTCCTCAGAAGTTACAGTTTAAGCTAACCCCCGACGGAACGGTCAAAGGTCTTTTCTGTTTAGGTGCAGAATTTAGCAGAGTCAACAAAAAACGTATTCAAAATTACAGAACCGTACGTGTAAAAGGTTCTATAAATTTCTCAATACCCAAAACCTGGGAACTGCGGGAAACCTCCAATAGTTTTGTCATCAGCGATCCGGAAAACCCCAGTATCCAAATACAGGGATATGTAAAAAGTTCAACCAAAAGTGGGAATACTAATGTTCGGTTCGATGCTATTTCGGATTCCGAATCCAATCAAAGCCCATGGTTCGGGCTACGGGCGGGACAGTCGGTTTGGAAACATCAAAGTGTCCTAAACCCAAAAAACGATGGGATACACACAACTTTTCTAAGTGAAATGGGCCATGTGCCTATTCATTTGGAGATTTCAACGAAAAGCGAGAATCACACGTTGACCCTTCAGCAGGTAATGGTGCCCCTGTTAAACTCCCTGCAAGTTGAGAGCTATTGACCCATGAGTTCGGCAAGTTTACGTATGTAGGGTAGAGAGCGTTTGTTTTCTTCTGTGAACTTTTCAGCTTATCCGATCGGGATATCGGCAACGAATCTTTGCTGAATGCTTCTTTTTCTTCCAAGGAAAGTTGCTTCAAAATATCAATAGGAAAGATCCGTCTGTTAACCGAATACATTTCTTTTGATCGCAATCACAAGTGCTTTTAAAACACGGGATCTGCCAGACTTGAAACTTCCATTTTTGGAAGAGTTAAATCGACATCCATAAAAAATAGTAATGCATTCCATAATAAATATAAATATAAATAAATACAAAAAAAGAATAACCTTTGTATCCAGTTTGTATAAACCCGTCAAAAAAAGATTAAAATGGAAACAAAGGAATTGGGAAAAGCTAAAAAAACAGAACAAAAAATTCAATTGGTTAAAGGAGAGTTTACCCGATCCGAGGCTTCTTTTGTTGTAAATGCCCTTATCGACGAAAAAATCAATTTTCACAAAATTCAAAGGCTTCAAATCTGGGAAGGAGATCACGGACGTGAGACCGACCAACTTGATGGCCGTATCGCGGAGCTTGAGGAAGAAAAAAGAATCGTAAAGGAATTTATTAAAGAGGCTTCCAATTTGGGACACACCTTTAAAATAAATGGCACACTTGAAATCTCCATCAACTCTTAATACCGTTTCGGGAATCCCAATTAAAGCACTTAACAAGAATTGTAGTAAACTTTAAAAATTTAAAATGCAGCTGAAAAAGAAAATTTTTTTACCAATTTTAGGCATGGTTTTTCTGGTACTTTTGAACCTGATTTCCTTTATTAACGGAGCTCTTTTCCTGGATAAGCTCTTGGCCTGCAGTTTTATTCTGACCATTGTTTTTGTAGGCAGAATCCGTGAAAGCCTGGCTCAACCTTCGTTAAAGGAGAAGACCAAGAAAGTTGAACGTCCAAGCTATGGGGAATCCCATACCCTCTTGCCAGAAGGGCAGTATAGTGCCGTTCGGTCAAGATAAAAGCGTACCTGTGCATCTCAAAGACGGGAATCATGGAACCAAAAAAGGAGGCGAATTTCGCCTCCTTTTTATGTTAGGGCAAGGTTGCCCCGGAAGAGTGCTCTCGAATTTGCCCATTCAATACCATTGACCAGTTTTCAATTGGAATAGGTAACTTCCGTAGAATTGCTCTTCTCGGAAGCTTCCGGTAAAGGTGGGTGCTGGTTTCGTGTGAAACGAATAGCACTAAAAAGTAAGCAGGAAGGACGTTTCCCTATTCGGTATCGAACGTACCTTTATATTTCCGCCATGCAGATGCATGATCTGTTTGGAAAGACTAAGTCCAATACCGGTTCCGGCATTCTTGGTGGTAAAGAAAGGCACAAAGATTTCGTCAATAAGGTCTTCCGGAATTCCGGGCCCGTTATCCCATACCTCGATAAACTTTTTACCAATTTCGTTGGTCCCGGACAAGATTTTAATGATCCCTTTTTCCTTACCTTCCAACGACTGTAGGGCATTCTTGCAAAGATTGATCAGTATCTGGGAAATTTGTTTTTCATCAATAAAAAGCTCCAGATTTTCTGGATCTGCCTTTGCTTCAAAGTAAATAGCATTGTTTTGGCTCTGTTGATCCATTAGGGTTTTTACTTTGTCCAACAACTTTTGTGCAGGAACCAAGATCTTGTCCGGCGGCGGCAAACTCAAAAAACTACGATAGGAATGTACAAAATCCATGAGGTTTCTTCCTTGCTCCTGGATTACCCCCAGACCCTTGGCGGTATTCTTTACCAGATCCTCGGTAATGTATTCGGAAGGCGCCAAACCATCTTTAAGCTGATAATATTTCAAAATGGATTCTGAAATAGAGGTAATGGGAGTGATGGTATTCATAATTTCATGGTTCAATACCCTGATAAGGCGTATCCATGAATCGGTTTCCTTCTCGTCCAATTCCTTATGGATGTCCTGAACGGTGACCAATAAAAGGGATTGCCTATCCAAGGACATTGAAGTCGCTTTTACGGCCAGATGGGTCTTTTCCCGTTCGTTGGTCAATTGAACCAGCTCACGATCAAAAGGTTCCAACCTTTCAAAAATTTCATAAAGGCCTTGATCTACTTGGGCCAATTGTTTAATATGATTCAGTGGTTTATAGTTCAGCAGCTTTTCCAATGTCGGGTTGGAAAATAGAATATGGCCTTTTTTGTTGAAGGTCATGATACCAATATTGGCCTGTTTCAAAATCTGTTGATAGTACTGTTCCCGAATCTGCAATTGAAGATGCACTTCCTGAATAAGTCCATTTACCCGGTTTAGGCTTTGGTTAAGTTCCTTAAAGGATTTAATGGATACCCTTTCAGGGAAGCGTAGGGTGAAATCCTCATTTTTTATGGCATCAAAAAAATAGGCGATTTTCCGATTGGTGGAGTTGATAAATGTAATTAGAAAATAGGTCTGGGATGCCAAAAGTATAGCTAGGATACCTGTGGCCAGGTACCATTGGTTTACAAATGAAATAGCCAATGCTATGGAGGTCGAGGTAATGAGCAGCACCCGCAGGATAAGTTGAAAATAAAAATTACGACTTGCCATTAGCTGCCCAATTTTTTCAGTTTATTGTAGAGGGTCTGCCGCGAGATTCCCAATTGCTCCGCTGCAGCACTGTAATTTCCATTATTTTGTTTTAGGGCATTGTTGATCATAAGGAGCTCCATCTCCTCTAGGGTGTTGGGTCCCGTATCCATGGAAATTGCCGTTGAGGCGGTCAATAAAAAATCCTCAGGTTTTAATACGGTGCCCTCCGAAAGGATGACCGCGCGTTCCATGGTGTGTTGTAATTCGCGAACATTCCCGGGCCAATTATAGGCCATCAATTTCTCCTGGGCGGCCTGATTGATACGCAAACCCTGTTTCCCATACTTGGACATGAACCTATTGAGATAAAAATCGGCCAATACCAAAATATCCCCTTCCCGTTCCCGCAAGGGTGGAACATTAATTTGAATGGTATTGATGCGGTAGAGCAGATCTTCCCTAAAAAGACCATCGGCCACCATTTTCTCCAAATCGCTATTGGTGGCACATATAAGCCGGATATCCACTGGAATGGATTTGTTGGATCCCACCCGTACTATGGTCTTATGTTGAATGGCGGATAACAATTTGGCCTGTGTCTGTAAGGACAGGTTTCCTATCTCATCCAGAAAAAGGGTACCCCCATTGGCGGCCTCGAACTTTCCGGCGCGGTCTTCCTTGGCATCCGTAAACGCTCCCTTAAGATGCCCAAAGAGCTCACTTTCAAAAAGGGATTCGGATATGGAACCCATATCCACGGATATAAATACCTCTTGGTTACGATGGGACGTCCGGTGGAGTTCCCGGGCGATTAATTCCTTACCGGTTCCGTTTTCACCCGTAATCAGGACGTTTACGTCCGTTTTGGAAACTTTGCGCGTTAAGTTGAGAACGGAATGCAAGGCCTTGGAGTTTCCGATAATGTAATGTTTCTTTTGGTTGATGACCTGCTTTAGATTATCCTGTCGCTGCTTCAGTTCCTTGACCTGCTTTTGGGACTTTCGCAACGCATAGGCCGATTTTACCGTGGTTAACAATCGTTCATTGTTCCAAGGCTTTAGAATAAAATCGGAAGCCCCTTCCTTAATGGCCTTTACGGCCAAATCTACCGCTCCGTAGGCGGTCATCATGATTACGGAAATATGGGGCGCTTTCTTTTTGATCTCCTTGAGCCAATACAGCCCCTCGTTACCGGAGTTTACCCCAGCAGAGAAATTCATGTCCAATAGGACAATATCCAAATCCTGAAATCCGGGGAAGGAGGAAATCTGGTTGGGATTGGAAATAGTCGCTACATTCTTGTATTCAAATTGAAGCAATATCTCCAAGGCGCTTAGCACGCTTTTATTGTCATCGATTACTAAAATATTCGCGTCCAGCATGGAAAAAATGATATGCCCTTTCGCTAGGGGATGAATTACAATATGGATTCAAATCCTTTTGAGTCTAGGGAAGTAATCCAACGAAACATATATACAAAACAGAATGGATTACCTAATGCCTCACAAAGACCTAGATAAAACTACAATTTGAAATTCAGTATTTTAAGACAGTGTCAATTTTTTGGACACTATCTGTATAACTTTTTTACAGTTGAAAAGCTTGCCACAACAAAAACAAATTATAAAACTCTATTTTTCAACACTATACATATTTGGCACAACAATAGCGTACATTTTGGCACAAGGAATAAAATATGAATTTGAAAGTAAAAATCATCATGTTCCTCATAGGCTTCATCTCCATACATCTATCGGCCCAGCAGAAATGGTCCTTGGATGAGTGTGTATCCTATGCCTTGGAGCACAACTTACCGCTTAATGATTTTGAATATACGGCCCAGTCCAATAAGGAGACCTATAGGCAATCCATTCGGAATCTGCTGCCCGATATCAGTGCATCTACCAATTATGTCATCAACTTTGGGCGTAGTACGGATCCCTTTACCAATGATGTAGTTACTACGGAATTTTTCTCCAACAGCTATAGTTTGAACGCTTCCATAGATTTATTCCAAGGCTTTCAAAAACTGAACTCCATCAAGGCTTCTAAATTTTTGTTTAAGGCGACCCAGGAAGAAGCCCTACAGCAAAAATATCTATTGGCATTCCGAGTGATGCAGGCATTTTATGATATTCAGTTTTTTGAGGGATTGGTTGCTATTTCCAAGGAACAGGTGGCCGTGTCCCAATCCAATTTGGACTTGGTAAGGAAACAGATTGAACTGGGCCTTATGGCAGGCGCCGATCTTTACGAGGCGGAATCCCTTTTATTGGCGGATAAATTGAACCTTACCCAAAGTGAAAATCAGCTGGTGACGGCAAAGCTGCAACTGATCCAGGAAATGAACCTGGAAGATGCGGACGATATCAGCATACAGCCCGTAATGGCGAAAAAAGAAACTTTTGATGAATCCGCGCAGATTCAGTCCGACTCTATCTTTGCCGAGGCCCAAAGCTTTTTGCCCTTGATCAAGGCGCAGGAATTTCGGGCCAAGGCCGCGAAAAAACAGGTCGCCGCGTCCAGAGGGGTATTATATCCTTCATTGAACATGTTTTGGGGTGTAGGTACCGGATATTTTGAAACGACCCGGGATTCCTTGGGAAATACCATTCCCTTTCGGGATCAATTCCGGGACAATACCTTTCAATTTATCGGGGTAGGCCTAGACATTCCCATTAGCAATAGATGGGCCAACCGATCCAGGGTGAAGCAAAATAAGATTGAACGTCTTAGGGCGGAGAACAATTTGGATGTACAAAAGCAAGTGCTTTTTCAGACCATTCAACAATTGGTTCAGGAATATAAGGCCCTCCAGGCAGAGTATGAGCAAAGCGGCCAAAACGTGGAGGCGCAGAACCTGGCCTTTACCATTGCCCAAAAACGATACGAAAAAGGATTGATCAATGCGCTGGAACTTTTTACGGCAAAAAACTTGTTTGCCAGTGCCCAAAATACAAACTTACAGGTTAGGCTCCGTCTGGAAGTCAATAAAAGCACCTTAGATTTTTATAGGGGCCTACCCGTATTTGACATTAATTAAAGGAAATACATTTTATGGATATACAACTTGAAAAGAAAAAAGGATTACGGCCAAAACATTACGGCTATATTGCCCTAGGGGTATTGTTACTTTTTACGGCATATCAACTACTGTTCGCCAGTTCCGTTTCCACCTTTCGGACCGAAAAGGACAAACTTTCCATAGCCGAAGTCACCCAAGGGAAATTTGATGACTATATTACCATAAATGGCTTTGTGGCGCCGATTACCACCATTTATATGGATGCCTATGAGGGTGGCAGGGTGGCCGAAAAACTGATCGAGGAAGGGGCCATGGTCAAAAAGGGGGAGATTATTCTAAAATTGGAAAATATGGGGCTGTATGAACAGATACTGCAAAGTGAAAGTAATTTGGCCTTAAAGCAGAATGACCTCCGTTCTACCCGTTTAAATTTTGATTCGCGTCAGGTCGAAGGGCGAAGAAATTTAGCCACGGCCCAAAACGACCTGACTCGGACAAAACGGAATTATGAACAGAACAAGTCCCTTTATGCAGAGGAACTTATCTCGCAGGAGGACTATCTGGTCTCCAAGGAGAACTATGAACTCTCTCAAAAACAGTACGATATCGTAAAGCTTCAGACCGAGCAGGACGATGAACTGAGGAAAACCTCCCTAGCCGGTCTGGATACCGATTTGGAACGAATGAAGAAGACCCTTTCCATGGTCTATGAGCGCTTGGATCATTTGAATGTTCGTGCACCGGCAGATGGACAATTGGGCTTTTTGGATGCGGAAATAGGACAGAACATAGCTCAGGGGGAACGCATTGGCCAGATCAATGTGTTGACCGATTTTAAGATAGAGGCCGACATAGATGAACATTATATAGACCGGGTGCAACGCGATTTGACGGCCATTTTGGAACGGACCGGCAAAGAATATCCTTTGCGCCTACGTAAGGTCTATCCCGAAGTGCGGAATGGAAAATTCAAGGTGGATTTGGTCTTTACGGATGAAAAACCGGAAACTATACGGACGGGGCAGAGCTATAACATCAAATTACAGTTGGGGGAATCATCGGATGCCCTGTTGCTGCCCAAGGGAAGTTTTTTCCAAAGTACGGGAGGCCAGTGGATCTTTGTCGTAGGATCCAATGGGGATGAAGCTATAAAACGCAATATCCGGATCGGGAAACAGAATTCAAGATTCTATGAGGTGCTCGAGGGATTACAGGATGGTGAAAATGTAATCACCAGTAATTACGACAGCTTTGGGGAAGCGGAACGGATCGTATTGAAATAGCTTCCAGAATCGTCGCCTAGGCCATCCTTAATAAAACCAGTTCAGGATAAGAACGGAAATAAACGGACATATACAGAAAAAAGAACCAAAAACTGTCACCAAAACGAAATATAGAAGTCCTTAATTATAACGCGTAAAACCCAATCAGGAAATGATGATACAGATTAAAGAATTAAAGAAAAGTTTTAGAACCGAGGAAGTGGAGACCCTGGCTTTGAACAAGGTAGACCTAAAAGTGGAGGAAGGCGAATTCGTGGCCGTCATGGGGCCATCCGGTTGTGGGAAATCCACCTTGTTGAACATTATCGGCATGTTGGACAACCCTACCGAGGGCAGTTACCAATTTGCGGGCCATGAGGTGGCCGGGCTCCGGGAAAGCCAACGGACCCAATTGCGAAAGGGAAATCTGGGTTTTGTATTCCAAAGCTTTAACCTTATCGATGAGCTTACGGTCTTTGAAAATGTAGAGCTTCCGCTGATTTATCTTAAAATGGGCAAAAGTGAGCGCCGGGAAAAGGTAATGAAGGTACTGGAACGCATGAAGATAGCGCATCGGGAAAAACATTTCCCGCATCAATTATCCGGAGGGCAACAACAGCGTGTGGCCATTGCGCGTGCAGTCGTGACTACTCCCAAATTGATTCTGGCGGATGAGCCTACAGGGAATCTCGATTCCAAAAACGGGTTGGAGGTCATGAACCTATTAACGGAACTCAACCAAGAGGGCACAACCATAATTATGGTGACGCACTCCGATCACGATTCGCATTTTGCACATCGTATCGTAAACCTCTTTGACGGACAGATCGTTACGGAAAGCCAAAATAGGGCTATCGGGGCTACGGTCTAGACTTGTCCGGGGCCTAATAACCCGGGATTAAGGAGTTTATTCATCAATCATCGGATACTGAAAAAGAACCTGTGGGCAGGGTCAGTATCAAAAGGCGAAAGGGCCATGTTTAGGAATTATCTAAAAATTTCGTTGAGGCATATCTGGAAGGATAAAGGGTTGTCCCTCATCAAAATTATTGGACTGGCCACGGGAATATCCGCTTTCCTGTTGCTTGCGATATATCTGAAACATGAGCTCAGTTATGATAGTTTTTATCCTGATAAGGACAGGATCTATAGGGTCACCACAAAATATTTGGAAGAAGGTTTTTATGGGGTCGATTATCCGGCGCCCTTTTCCAAGGTATTGGTGAACGACTTTCCAGAAGTGGAAAAAGCGGGAAGGTTTATGCCCATAAGTTGGTTCAATCAAATAAGGCCGGGCAATAAACAAGAAAACTATTTTGAAGAAGGGTTTGCCTATGTAGATCTGGATCTTTTGAAGATATTGGATATCCCCTTGGTAAATGGTGAATATGAAAATTCAATGGGGGAACCCAATACCATTTTAATATCCGAAAGTAAGGCCCAAAGATACTTTTCAAACACCAATCCAATAGGACAAAAGCTCATCATAAACAACGATGAAGAAACACTTTATAATGTGGCCGGTGTATTTGAAGACTTCCCCACCAATTCCCATCTTGATGTTGACTTTTTGGTCTCATTGGCCGGAGTAGAGTTTTGGCCCGGCGAACAAGAGTATTGGGGAGCCAATATGTATGGTGTTTATCTTAAATTGAATCCAAAGGCAAATGTAGATGAGCTAAATGACAAACTATCCGATATCACTACAAAGTATTTTCTGCCCAATTGGATAGAGCGGGATTTCTCAAATCCCCAGGATATCGCAAATAACATCAAGCATGAATTACAGCCCATAATCAATATTTATTTGGACTCTGAAAAAGTTAGGGACAATCTTCCCCATGGCAATAGGCAATTGTTGTGGCTATTTGCTTTTTCCGGCCTATTAATAATTGGTATTGCATGCGTAAATTTTATCAACCTATCTACCGCCCGCTATACCCTAAGATCCAAGGAAATTGGGTTAAGAAAAGTAATAGGGGCAAGCAAAAAACAAGTGGTTTCCCAATTCTTGATGGAATCGGTATTATTTAGCATACTGTCGCTGATAATAGGGGTTTTCTTGGCCTATGCCCTTCTACCCTTTGTTAACGGGATTACTACAAAATCATTGGAATTTCCTGATTGGACCATTGGGGGAACCACTATTCTGATAGCGAGTGCAATTTTCCTTGGCGTTATTACCGGCCTGTATCCGTCCTTGTATTTGTCCAAACTCAAAATTGGTTCAAACGGAAAATCAAATTCCACCGGTGTAAAAGGCAATGTTTCTTTTAGAAATTCCCTTGTAGTGTTTCAATTTGTGATTTCCATAGTGTTGATTATTTGTACCCTAGTGGTTTACCAGCAAATGAAATTTGTTTCCGATAAGGATTTGGGATTTGATAAGGAACAGGTACTGGTCATAAAAGGAACGGATGGTCTTGGCCCGAAAATCTCCACTTTTAAAGAACAGGTTTTAAAATTGAACGACGTAAACCATGTTTCCATAAGTGATTATTTGCCTATGGAAGGGGCTATGCGCTATTCGGATTCCTTTTGGAAACAAGGCAGACAAAGCATTGAACAGGGTATAAATTCACAAATATGGAGGGTTGATCATGATTACGTTCCAACCCTGGGGATTACAATGGTCCAAGGACGAAATTTCGACGGGAAATTGGTTTCGGATTCAACGGCAATACTTGTTAGCAAGACATTTTCAGAGAAATTAGGTGTAGACAATGTCATTGGCACTAGGATTACAAACAAGGAAAAATCTTGGAAGGTTATTGGCGTATTTGAGGATTTTCACTTTGAATCCTTAAGGCACCAAATCTCTTCATCCGCATTGATCTTAGGCCGATCCAACTCGATGATTTCGGTCAAAATGAGGGCTAGCGACCTAGAAGGGTCACTAGCTTCAATACAAAAAGTATGGGATGGTATGAGTCCTACATTTCAATTTCGCTATGATTTTTTGGATGAGAGTTTTGTGGCAATGCACAAAGAGATCGAAGGTGCGGGAAAACTTTTTAATGCATTTGCCCTACTTGCCATTGGAATAGCGTGTCTTGGCCTATTTAGCCTAACCACATTTATCGCGGAGCGACGTAAGAAGGAAATTGGAATACGAAAGGTTTTAGGTGCCTCAGTCACAAGCGTAACTGCCCTGATATCAAAAGAATTTCTCGGATTGGTTCTAATTGCCATAACAATAGCGGTTCCAATAGGGGGGTATATTATGGGTAGGTGGTTGGAAGACTTTGCCTATCATATAGAACTAAACTGGATCATATTTTTCATGGCAGGATGTATAGCCATTTTAATTGCCCTGATGACCATAACCTATCAAAGTATAAGAACCGCGCTTTCTAATCCTGTAAAAAGTTTGCGAATAGAATAATCAAAAAAGCATCATGTTTAAAAACTATCTAAAAATCGCGTGGAGGAATTTGGTAAAACAACCCTTCTTTACAGGGTTGAACCTATTTGGTCTGGCCGTGGGCATTGCAGCGGTAATCCTTATTGGACTCTACATACACGATGAGCTAAGATATGACACTATGTTTGCGGATGCCGATCGGATCTACAGGCTGGATGCCGATACCAAATTTGGTGGCAAAGCGGAGACGATCGCCAACGTTTCGGGCCCTATGGCCGCAGCTATCTTGCAGGACATTCCCACGGTGGAGTCGGTAGTCCGGTTTCGGGACAATTGGGATTTACTGGTGCGTCCCGAGGGGGCGGATGCCTACATTAAGGAACAGTCTACCTGCTATGTGGATACCACCTTTTTCGATTTTTTTGGGATTACGCTTCTCCGTGGAGATAAGAAAACGGCGTTATCCAATCCCAATACCATGGTGATGACGCGTTCCACGGCCCAAAAATTCTTCCCGGAAGTGGATGCCGTGGGGCAAACGGTCAAAATTGACAACAACATTACCGCAACCATTACGGGCATTATCGAAGACCTTCCCAAAAATTCGTTTTTACGGGATCGGGGCATTTTCATGGCCATGGCGGGTTACGAAGCTTCCAGGGGCAATCAATGGGGCAATTTTAATTTTTACACGCTTATTAAATTACGGTCTGATGCACGGATCGAGGATGTTAAAATAGGTATGGACAAAATGATTGATGATTATTTGATGCCTTTTGTACAACAGTTTTTTCCGGGCATGGATAGAACGCAGTTTGAGGCTTCCGGCAATTATGTAAAATATGGGGCCACCCCACTGCAAAAAGTGCATCTATATTCAAATATTGACGTGGAATTCAGTCCCAATGGGGACATTAAGAATGTATATGTGCTTGGGGTCATCGGTCTTTTTTTATTGATATTGGCCTGTGTAAACTTTATTAACCTGTCCACGGCCTTTTCCTTGAAGCGGGCCAAGGAAGTGGGTATCCGTAAGACTTTGGGATCGGCCCGAAAAGGGTTGATAGCGCAATTTATAATGGAATCTGCCTTAATTACCCTTGGAGCCTTGGTTTTGGGACTGCTCTTGGCCCTACTAGGGATCCCTTTGTTCAACCAATTGGCAGAGAAGGAATTGGCTGTCCCCGTTACATCCTATGCGTTTTGGGGCGCCCTAATCACATTAATGGCCTTTTTGACCCTTTCCGCGGGGAGCTATCCAGCCTTTTTTATGTCCAGGTTCAATCCGGTAAAAGTACTCAAAGGACAGGGCAATAAGGATATAGGAGGCAGCGGTCTACGCAATGCCTTGGTCGTTTTTCAGTTTGCTATATCGTTATTATTGATCGTAAGTACGCTGGTGGTGTATGAGCAATTGAATTATATGACCGAAAAAGATTTGGGCTATGATAAGGAACAGGTGCTCGTTGTACACAATGTGTTTTCCCTGGCCCAAAAAAAACAGGCATTCAAGCAGGAGGTAAAACAATTGGCGGGAGTTTCAAATGCAACCATCAGCAGCTATTTGCCTACACCATCCAGCAGAAGTGATAACACCTTTTTACAGGCCGAAGACCAAAGTCAGGAAAAGGCCATTAACATGCAGGAATGGGACGTGGACGAAGACTATATTGCCACTGTGGGATTACAGCTCATTGCCGGAAGAAACTTTAATCCCACCCAATTTCCTACAGATTCCACGGCCATGATCATTAATGAGAAAACCGTGGAATTGTTGGGTACCGGCCCTGAGGAAGCCTTGGGGAAACAGTTTGTAACGAATTTGGGATCGGGCGAATTAGCTACGGTCATTGGCGTGATCAGGAATTTCAATTTTGAAACCTTACGAAACCAAGTCGATGCCTTAAGCATGCAGCTAAGTTCAAATGGAGGCAATCTGGCCATTAAGTTACATAGCGGAAAACAGGCCAGCAAAATTGTCGGCGAGGTGGAACGCATGTGGAATAAAACCGTGCCTACTTTGCCCTTTGAGTACAGTTTTATGGACGATTCCTTTAATAGGACCTATGATGCCGACAGACGCTTGGGCAAAATATTTATTGCCTTTACCGTGCTATCCATACTTATCGCTTGTTTGGGACTGTTCGGTCTGGCCGCCTTCAATGCCCAAAAGCGGGTAAAGGAGATAGGGGTACGCAAGGTGCTTGGGGCCTCCGTGGGACAAATTGCCTACCGCCTGTCCTTTGATTTTTTGAAGCTTGTGGCTATAGCAATTGGTATTGCCTTACCCTTAGGCTGGATTATTATGGATAGGTGGTTGGAGGATTTTGCCTTTCGTATCAATATTCCCTGGTGGGCCTTGTTGCTATCCGGACTGTTGGCCGTGACTATCGCCCTGTTTACGGTAAGTTATCAAAGCATCAAAGCAGCCTTGGCCAATCCGGTAAAGAGCTTGCGTACGGAATGAACATTCTCATGTCATCCTGAGCGCCCGCCTGAATGACGTTGTCGGGCAGGCAGTCGAAGGGGAAAAGGAAGAAATGGAAATTATAGAACTAAAGGTTAAATGAATTAAGAAAACAGGAACCATGTTCAAGAACTATTTAAAAATCGCTTGGCGAAACCTATCGCGTCACAAAACCAACGCAATCATTAACATTAGCGGTTTGTCCGTGGGTATTGCGGTTTGCTTGATTATTTTTCTGGTTATCCGTTTTGAGCTTAGTTTTGATGGGTATCATAAAAAGAAGGATCGGATTTATAGGGTTATGACCGAATATCATCACCCCAACGTTTCCCCTTTTACTAACAAGGCGGTACCTTATCCCGTTCCTGAGAACCTCAAAGAGGCTTTTCCGCAAATAGAGCGGGTTGCCCCTGTCTTGGCGGAAAACGACACTCAGATAAAGGTTTTGGACAACAATGGCGACCCCATCAATGGATTTAGGGAAGAGACCGGGGTATTCTATACCAAACCGGCCTTGTTCAATATTTTTGATTACCCCTTCATTGTCGGCTCCGCCGCCTCTTTAAAAGATCCGAACAAGGTAGTATTGAGCAGGGAAATGGCAATCAAGTATTTTGGCACCCTGGATGGAATACTGGGCAAAAACCTGCTTTTGAACAATGAAGAAATAGTAGGGGTCATCGGTGTTATTGAAAACGTTCCTCCAAATACCGATTTACAGCTCAAGATTGTAATTTCTTATGGCACGGGGTATACCTCCAATTTTTTGACGACTCAGGATTGGGACGGTACCAATGGAGACTTTGGCACTTTTGTTTTGTTGTCCAAAAACGCCTCGGCATCCACTTTGGCCCAGCAGCTTAGGTCTTTTGGTGACAGCAATAAATCCGATGAAAACGAAAATGTACTGCTCATCCAACCTTTGGCCGATATTCATTATGATACCAGTACGGGCAATTTTAGCAATAGAAGCATTGGAACCCCTTTGGTCAACGTGCTTTGGCTTGTGGCTGCATTTATTTTATTGATCGCTTGTGTCAATTTTATCAACCTCACCACGGCCCAAATGGTTAATAGATCCAAGGAAATAGGGGTCAGAAAGGTTTTAGGAGGGGATAAAGGGCAATTGCGAAAGCAGTTTCTCTCCGAAACCTTTTTAATTGTACTTTTTTCGGAAATATTGGCTTTTGGCCTTGTTTGTATTTCCTTGAAAAAAGTGGGCGCGCTTTTTGATATTCCCCTAACCCTTTATTCCCTCTTTACACCGGCGGTCGTTTTGTTTTTCATGGCCATTGCCGTTCTTGTCACCATTTTTGCAGGGTTTTACCCATCCATCGTGCTTTCGGCATATAATCCTGTGACCGCCCTGAAAAGCAAACTGGCAAATCCTTCGGGAAAAGGCATTTCCTTGCGGAGGGGCCTTGTAGTCTTCCAGTTTGCCATCGCACAGGTTTTGATCATTGGTGCCCTGATCATGGTACGGCAAATGGAATATTTTATGGAGCAACCCTTGGGTTTTAAAAAAGAGGCACTGGTAAATGTGCCTATTCCCACGGATAGCATTTCCCTGGGAAGGGTAGATTTTCTTAGAGATAAATTGGCCGTGGAAAACGGCATCCAAAATGTAAGCTTTAACATGGCAGGGCCTATTTCCGATGGCAATTGGTGGACCAATTTTGTTTTTGACCATGCTGCCGAGCGTACGGACTTCTTTGTAATCTGTAAGGCCTTGGACAAGGAATATCTGGCCACCTATGGCATAGACTTGGTTGCGGGCAGAAATGTACGCGAAACCCATGGAACCTATGAATATTTGGTCAATGAAACCTTGGTTAAAAAGCTGGGTTTCGAAAAACCGGAAGAAGTATTGAACAAAGAAGTCAATTTGGGGAACGGGAGGGTTACGGGTCCCGTAGTAGGGGTCTTAAAGGATTTTCATGCCCGATCTTTTAAAAGGGGGTTGGATCCCGTACTGTTGGCCAACAATTTCGACTGGTACAGCCAAGCTTCTATTAAATTGTCCCTTGGCCAAGAACGGGAAACATTGGATCGGATCGAAGCGATATGGAACGATACCTTTCCCGATTATATTTTTCAATATGATTTTTTGGATGCCCAAGTAGCCAGTTACTATGAACAGGAACGGAGGCTCTCCAATCTCTACAAACTTTCGGCGGGCCTTGCCATATTCCTAAGTTGTTTGGGCCTTTACGGACTGGCCTCCTTTTTGGTACAGCAACGCAGGAAAGAGGCCGGCATTAGAAAGGTACTTGGTGCAACCAAACAAAGGATCGTATACCTTTTCTCAAAGGAATTTGTGGCACTTGTTTTTCTGGCCTTTTGCATTGCCGCACCCGTGTCGGGTTATTTTATGCAACAATGGTTGGAGAATTATCCTTTTAGAATCAACCTTAGTTGGACCATTTTTATGCTGGGCGGGGCGGTAACATTGGTAGTAGCCTTGGCCACGGTGGGCTATTTGGCGTTTAAAGCGGCGAGCGTAAATCCTGTAAAAAGCTTACGTACGGAATGAAATAGTATAGTATCAAAAAACGAAAACCATGTTCAAGAACTATTTAAAAATCGCTTGGCGAAGTCTACGGAAAAGAAAGGGTTTTGCCGTCATAAATGTTCTGGGACTTGCCCTTGGTTTTGGAACTGCGGTTTTGGTCTTTCTCTTCGTAAACCATCATCTTCAGTTCGATACTTTCCATCATAATTCCGACAGGATCTACAGGTTTGTTACCGAAGAGCACCATGGAACGGTTTATTATTCTCCCAGCGTACCCCCTGGTTTTGCCAACGCCTTTAAAGCGGATTATGACTATGCCGATAAATTGGCGAAAATAGCGAATTGGAACAACGAGGTTATTTTCATCGAAGAAACCAACCTCAAGATAAAGTTGGACGAGGACATTGCGTTTACGGAACCTGATTTTTTCAAGATATTTAATTTTCCACTTGTTGACGGCTCCAACGATGTTGACATTTCCATCCCGAATACCGCCGTCGTTACCCAGAGTATGGCCCGGAAACTATTTGGGTCGCAAAACCCGATTAATAAAACTTTTGTTCTCGGGAACAAGGAGACCATAACCATAACTGGAATTCTTAAGGATTTGCCAAGCACGTCACTTGTACAAAGGGATATGTTCATATCATTTGAAACACTTAAAAAATATCAGGATTTTTTGGGAAATGAGTCTTGGGGAGGCATCAGTTCCAGTCTGCAGAGTTTCGCCCTGTTGCATCCCGATCAAGATATTGCACAGATAGAAGAGGTGCTTTCAGGCTATGTCACCAAATTTCGGCCAGATGACAAAAATGTCCATCATTACAAATTACAATCATTGGCCGATATTCACTTCAATTCAAAATACAGCGGGGGCGTCGATGTTAAGATATTATGGATCTTTTCCTTGATAGGGTTATTTATCCTTGTCGTGGCCAGCATCAATTTTATTAATATTTCTACGGCCCAATCCATAACCCGATCTAAGGAAGTGGGCGTCCGGAAGGTTTTGGGAAGCTTTAAGGGACAGCTTTTCGGGCAATTTATGACGGAGACCTTTATGATTACCTGTTTTGCCTTGGTATTGGGAATCCTATTAAGTATAGCTTCCTTGCCCTATTTCAATACACTTTTTAACCTACGGCTTTCCAACACAGATCTTTTACAATGGCCTTTCCTTGTATTTGGGCTATTGATTCTTGTGGGAATCACATTACTCGCTGGAAGCTATCCTGGAATCTTATTGGCAAGGATTACCCCAATTTCGGCCCTAAAAAGAAAACTTAACCAGAAGGATTCCGGAGGTTACTTTACGCGGAAAGTATTGGTCACCATGCAATTTTCCATATCCATTTTACTCATTATAGGAGCTATCGTAATCAGCAAACAGATACAATTTGCCATAAATTCCGATTTGGGATTTGACAGATCTTCAGTGGTTATGGTCAGGATACCGGAAGAGCCAAAATCTACTAAAATCAAAGGTATCAAAGAGCGCATAGCCAGTTTTTCCGGAGTAGAAAAGATTACGGCCTGTTTTGCTCCTCCTGGTGCAGCTATAAACCGATGGGGCACCAGTCTAAGCTACAATAATAATCCGGAGGGCGAAGAGTTCTCCATACAGGCAAAAATTGCGGATAAGGACTATCTGAACACCTTTGACCTAAGGCTTTTGGCTGGTCGCAACTTTTACGAAAAAGATTCGGTAGATGAGGTTTTGGTCAATGAGGCCTTCGTAAGAAAGATAGGTGCCAGTTCGTTGGATGAAGTTTTGGGTAAACCCCTAACCTTGGCCGGAGGATACATCAAGGCCGACATCGTAGGGGTCATCGCTGATTTTCACGATCGGGACTTTCATCAGGACATCAATCCCATATTTATCGCTCCCCAGACCGGTGACTATAGCGAATTGGCGATAAAGATTAATATGGATCAGGCTAGGGAAAGCTTGCAGCATATTGAAAAAGAGTGGTCTGCACTTTTTCCCAATCATATTTTTGAATACGACTTTCTGGACGACCGTGTTGCGGAGCTCTATGAAACGGAGCAACGCTTTCTTTCATTGATTCAAATTTTTTCGGGAATGGCCATTTTTATCGGTTTGCTGGGCATCTATGGATTGATACTGTTTTTTGTAGTACAGAAAACCAAGGAAATCGGTATTCGCAAGGTATTGGGAAGCAGTGTCCTGGGCATCCTATGGTTAATTACACAGGATTTTTTAAAGCTCATCCTTATTGCGGGAGTCATTGCCTCTCCCGTGGCCTGGTATTTTATGGGCAATTGGTTGGAGAACTTTACCTACCGTACGGAGATTTCATGGTGGGTGTACGGTATGGCCATTGGGAGCCTGCTGCTGATAACCTTGTTTACGGTAAGCTACCAAGCCCTAAAAGCGGCGAGGGCCAATCCGGTTAAAAGTTTACGTACAGAATAAACTTCCTTATGTCATCCTGAGCGCAGTCAAAGGGAAGAGGAAGAAATGGAAATAGTAAAACTAAAGCTTAAATGAATTAAGAAAACAGGAATCATGCTTAAAAACTATTTAAAAATCGGATGGAGGAGCCTTAAGAAGCAACCGTTTTTCACCTTTTTAAACACGTTTGGATTGGCCATTGGCATGGCAGGCGGACTGCTTATCGCCCTATATATTCATGATGAATTGAGCTACGATACCATGTTCCCCGATGCCAATCGGATACATCGTGTCAATGCGGACATCAAGTTCGGAGGCGAGGACCGCAAATTTGCGGTTACCCCGGCCCCCATGGCGGAGACCATTGATAATGATTTTTCCGAAGTGGAGCTGAGCACGCGATTTCGAACAAGGGGCAGTATGTTGATCAGAAAATCGGGTACCGAGGTCAATGTCAAGGAACTTCAATCCACTTTTGTGGATTCCACTTTCTTTGAAATGTTCGATGTAGCTCTTTTGGTCGGTGACGTAAAAACTGCCCTAAAGTCTCCGAATACCCTGGTAATGACCAAATCGGCAGCCGAAAAGCATTTCGGTATCCAAGATGCCTTAGGGCAAAACCTACTTTTGAACAACACGGAAACCTATACGGTTACCGGAGTGATAGACGATTTCCCTAAAAATTCGTTCCTCAGGGATCACTCGATTTTTATGGCCATGGCCGGTTATGATGATTCCCGTGTGGTGAACTGGGGCAGTAACAACTATCAAACGTTCATCAAGTTGATTCCATCGGCGGATATCGAGAATTTACAAGCGCCGTTACGCGACTTTTTGGGCAAATATGTAATTCCAGGGGTGCAACAATTTATGCCGGGCATTACCGAGGAACAGTTCAAGGCCGCCGGAAACCATTTGATCTATAGTACTATTCCGTTGACCGACATACACTTGAAATCCGATAGGGTGGCCGAAATAAGCGGCAATAACAATATTCAAAGCATATACATCCTTTCTTTTATCGCGATATTCCTGATCGTTCTGGCCAGTGTTAACTTCATGAATCTGAGCACCGCCCATTCTTTGAAGCGGGCCAAGGAAGTAGGCATCCGAAAAACGCTGGGTTCCAATCGGAGAGAGCTTATCCGTCAGTTTTTGGTCGAGTCCGGTCTGGTTTCTTTCGGTTCGCTTTTAGTGGCTTTTGTCCTGGCCATCCTGATTTTGCCCTATTTCAATACTTTGGCGGACAAGGACATTTCCATGCCGTATGCCAATCCTTTCTTTTGGTTGATTTTGTTGGTTTCCGGAGTGTTGCTGGCACTTTTTTCGGGAAGCTATCCCGCATTTTTTATCTCAAAATTTGTTCCGGTAAAAGTGCTAAAAGGCATAACCGGCAGTACTTTAGGGGGAGGGGGAATACGAAACGGACTGGTGATTTTTCAATTTGCGATTTCCGTTTTTCTGATAATCGGCACCTTGGTCGTTTATCAGCAATTACAGTATATCCAGAATAAGGACCTTGGTTTTTCCAAAGATCAAGTACTTATCGTTAACGATGTTTTTACCGCCGGAAATCAAGTTACTTCTTTTAAGGAAGAGGTGAAAAAATTGGGGTTTGTCGACAATGCTACCCTTAGCAGCTTTTTTCCAACACCTTCGGGCAGGTCGGACAGCGTTTTTGCCCCAGAGGAAGGAGCCACCGATCAGGAGAATGCCGTAAGCATGCAAACATGGGGCGTTGACCACGATTATGTGTCGACCATGGATTTTGAGATTATTGCAGGAAGGAATTTTGATCGGGCGTTCAAAAACGATTCTACAAGTATCATCATCAATGAATCCGCAGTGGCCACCATCGGCGTTTCCCCGGAAGATGCCGTAGGTATGGGCTTTACGCCGGATTTGGGAGAGGAAAATCCTAAATATTTTACCATTATCGGGGTGGTAAAGAACTTTCATTTTTCTCCTTTTCGGGAAGAAATAGAAGCCTTGAGCCTTCATTTAAGCGGTTGGGCGGGTTCCATGGCCGTAAGGCTGGAAACCGACAATTTTTCAAACGCCATAACAAGTATAGAGGGAATTTGGAACAAGGTCGCTCCCGGCCAACCCTTTGACTATTACTTTATGGAAGATTCATTTAATGACACCTATAAGTCCGAACAACGTTTGGGTCGCATTTTTATCATATTCACCACCCTGTCCATCTTAATTGCCTGCCTTGGATTATTCGGATTGGCCGCCTTTAACGCCGAGAAAAGAACCAAGGAAATCGGGGTCAGAAAGGTATTGGGTGCCAGTGTGGGCCAAATTTCATATCGACTCACTATGGACTTCATTAAGTTGGTCGGCATAGGCATACTTATTTCATTGCCCATAGGGTGGTATGCCATGGATCAATGGCTTCAGGATTTTTCCTATCGTATTGAGGTCAGTTGGTGGATATTGGCGTTTGCGGCCTCATTGGCCGTAGGGATTGCCATAGTAACGGTTAGCTATCAGAGTATCAAGGCAGCCGTGGTTAATCCGGTAAAAAGCTTGCGTACGGAATAAATAGAGATATAAGATAAAAGAAAAAAGACAGGAGGTTTTTATTTCATCATAAGGACAACGTCCGATTCGAAAACCAAGGAAACAAAAACATACGACCATGTTCAAAAACTATCTGAAAACCATTTTTCGTAGGGCTGTCAGGGATCGATTAAACACTTCGATCAACCTTTTTGGGCTTTCTGTGGCGATAGCCAGTTGTTTGATTATCTTTTTATTTGTCGACAACGAACTCAACTACGATAGGTTTCATAAGGATGCTGATAAAATCTACAGAATTACCACCCATGAGACTACAGAAAATGGGACAATCAGAAATTTTGCGAATTCCTTTTTGCCATATGCCCCCTTGTTGGAATCCCAGTTTTCCTCAATTGCGAAAACGGCACGCTTACTGCCGCAAAGCGTTAGCGTAAGCGATGACAAAAAACTGAATGTTTTTCAAGAGCCGCGTTTTTTTTATGCGGATCCTACCTTTCTGGAAGTCTTTTCCTTTCCCCTCATCCAAGGGGACAGGGCAACTGCACTCGAAGCACCGGACAACATATTGATTACGAAATCCGTCGCAAAAAAATACTTTGGTGAAAATGAGGCATTGGGCAAAGTGCTCCATGTGGAACAAGACTATACGTTCAAGGTAGCTGGCATACTTGCAGACCTTCCCGAACAATCCAGCTTGAAGTTCGATTTTATAGTCCCTATGGCGGCAGCTGAAGCAATATGGGGGCCTTGGATAGCCGACCCAAACCGCACATGGTACTATCCTCCTGTATATAGTTTTGCAAAACTCAATACGCAAGTTGCGGTCGAAGAAGCTACCCAGTATGTTAAAAGTGTTGAAAAGCAATTCCTGCCGGACCATGTGGCGGACAAACGTTCCCATTCCCTTCAGAATGTGACCGATGTGCACTTTTCCAGTTTGGAAAATGAGTTACAGCCTTCCATAGACCGAAACGTGCTTTACCTGTTCATAGCGGTTGGCATTGTAATACTGCTTGTCGCTGCATTCAATTTTGTGAATCTTTTTCTCACTAAAATAGTATTACATCTGAAAACCTTGGGAATCCGGAAGGTTCTTGGGGCAGATAATGGCAGTATTGGGAAACATTTATTGTTGGAAAGCCTGGCTTTTCTTTTTGCCTCACTGGTATTGGCATTTATTTGGGGAGCGTTGTTTCTTCCCGGGTTCAATTTATTGATGAAAACCCAATTGAACCTACTTTCAGTTTTCAAAAATGGGGTAATCCTTTATTTATGTGGACTGTTGTTGCTAATAAGTGTATTGGTCTCTTTTGCGCCCCTGATGGTTATTTCCAAATATAGGCTAATGGCCTTTTTGAAAGGGAGGGGAACGTCCTTATTCAGAGGAAAAAAGTCCTCTTACATTCAATCTGCCCTGTTGGTCTTTCAATTTGTGGTTGCCGTAACGCTGATTATTTCCACGGTCATCATGCAATCCCAGATGCACTACATACGGGACAAGAATTTGGGAATTCAGCAAGATCAGGTTTTGGTGGTTCCCGTTCGCGATGCCGCTATTCAGAACAGATTCAGTGCCGTAAAAAACCAAATCCTTCGTTTGAACGGAGTAAAGGAAGTTTCCGCTATTTCTAACTTTCCATGGGAAAAGGGCTTTTATGACTTTGAAACTACGGTAAATAGTAATGGTCAGGTTACCAAGGCCAATGCAAATACCCTCCTTGTAGAAGAGAGTATCATGAATACACTGGATATGACCCTTGTTAAGGGAAGGGGGTTTTCAAAGGAATATGGCACCGATTCCACTATGGCCTATGTCATGAATGAGGCTGCGGCCCTAAAGTTTGGAATTGAGGATTTGGAAAACGTCAAATTGGCCATGAAAGGCATTTCCTCTTCGACTACCAAGGAGGGACGCTTAATAGGGATCGTAAAAAACTTTCATATACAGTCCTTGCATGATAAGATTCAACCCTTAATTCTAACTGTTTCGCCAGAAAGCTATTTTTTGGACAATATTTTGATCCAACTGTCAGGTGCCGATATATCCTCCACAATCAGCGAGGTTGAGGCACAATTGAAAGCATATGCCCCAGGCAGGCCCTTTGAGTATTTCTTTTTGGATGAAGCATTTGAACAATTGTATGAAAGAGAGGTACTGATCAGCGCACTTTTCCAATATTTTTCGATTATCGCCATTGTTATCGCCTGTCTTGGGTTGCTGGGAATAACCGCCTTTACGGCAACACAAAGACTTAATGAAATAGGCATACGTAAAGTATTGGGTTCCTCTGTGGTAGGAATAGTGAATTTGCTTACTTCTGGCTTCATAAAACTTGTATTGATTGCCATTGTTATCGCCATTCCCATAGGATGGTGGATGATGACCAAGTGGTTGGAAGGTTTTGCCTATAAAACAACGATTAGCTGGTGGGTGTTTGTCCTGGCAGGAAGTACTGCCTTGACTATTGCTTTTATCACTGTAGGGTGGCAAAGCCTTAAAGCCGCGACCACCAACCCTGTTGAGGTGTTGAGAAATGAATAATAAATCATCAACTCGCTATGAGCGACTTTTACTGAGCGAAGTCGAAGTAAGTTGAAGGGTCAAAAACGAAAGATTATGTTTAGGAACTATTTAAAAATCGCTTGGCGGAACCTTAAAACCAACAAACTCTTTTCGGCCATAAACATTTTAGGGCTTTCCATAGGGCTTTCCATTACCCTTTTGCTGTTCCTGTTTATCTCGAACGAGTTCAGCTTTGATAGTATGTACCCTAAAAAGGACCGTATCTATCGGGTTTTGACAAAGACCGATACACAATTCGATAATGAGGTCTGGGCCACTTCGGCACCTGTTATGGCTTCGGCCCTAAAGGAAAACGTGACTAACGTGGAAACAGCCGCCAGGGTCTACAAAAACGATTTTGGCAAAACGGCATCGGTTCGTGCGAACGAGCAAAACTTTACCGAGCCAATGTTCTATTGGGTGGATAAGGAGCTGTTGTCCATTTTTGACATCCGACTGGTGAAGGGCGATGCCAAAAGCGCACTGGACAGGCCCAATACGGTCATCCTCTCCGAATCAGCGGCAAAAAAGTACTTTAACGACCAAGACCCCATCGGGAAAACCATTCTTGTGGACAACCGAAGAGCGTTGGAGGTCACGGGTGTTTATGTCGATTTTCCCAACAACAGCACCTTGGATGCCAATGTCCTGGCCAGTAGCAATGGCCATTGGTTCTATGATAGAAAGACCTGGTCTAGCGCTAGTTTTGAGACCTATTGCCTTTTAAAGAAAAAGGCGACTGTGGAAGCCACTGTGGCACAAATGGGGAAACTATTGGACGATAATGTTGAAAAAGAGGACCAATGGTATAGTTTGTCGTTACAGCCTTTATCAGAAGTACACCTATATTCCGCTTCGCTCGGCAATTCCTTCGCCTCACGGATTGGGGATATCAATGAAGTCCGTAACCTCGGCTATTTGGCCATCCTTATCCTGTTGATTGCCTGTATGAACTATATGAACCTGACCACTGCACGATCACAAAAGCGTTCCAAGGAAGTGGGCATCAACAAAACCTTGGGGGCCTTGTCCCAATCCTTGGTGCTACGGTTCTATCTGGAAACGGCATTGCTGACCGCCATTTCCATCCTTTTGGGCGTGGTGTTGACTATTTTGGTGTTACCCGGTTTCAACGCCCTTACTAACCAAAACCTATCGTGGCACCTTTTAATGAGTGGCCCCTTTGTAGCGGCCATTTTAGGCATTTGGTTGGTCACCACTTTAGTTTCGGGAATCTATCCATCACTGTACCTCTCCAAATTTTTGCCAAGGGAAGTACTGTCCCCTTCCTTAAAACACGAAAAGGGGAATGCCTTTGTCCGCAAGGGATTGGTCGTTTTACAGTTTGCGGCATCAGCAGCCTTGATCGTGGGGGTTTTGGTCATCTACCAACAGACCCGATTCATCCAAAACAAAAACCTTGGGTTTGATTCTGACAATATAATGGTCATTTCCACAAAGGGAATGCGTGCCGAAAACAGAACCACCATGACCCAAGAATTCAAAAACAAGGCAGAGGTATCCAACGTGGCCATGGCACAGGGCTATCCGGGAATTCGTGTCAGCGGGTACTCACTGTTCAAGAATGCATCCTATATAAAGGGATTAGGCATCCAGGCCAATGTTTCCGATGCAACGATTACCGATGTCTTGCAAATGAAGTTCTTGGCGGGCCAAGGATTGCCCATGCACAAAACCGAGGGTGACACTCTTGTGGAAGTGGTACTGAACAAAAAAGCCGTGGATTATTTGGGTTTTTCCCCTGAAGAAGCCATTGGCCAACAAGCAATTATTTTCCACAATAGGCCCGCTATAATTGTTGGGGTGGTCGATGATTTCAACTTTGCCTCCCTGCACGAACCCATTGGGGCCTATGCTTTTCACAATAATGTTAGGAATGAGGGAAAATCCTATATGTTGGTCAGGTTCAACACGAAAGATCTTCAAAAGACGCTGTCCGATTTCAAGACAACCTTTGCAAAAGTCGCTCCGAACCTCGATTTTAACTATTCCTTTTTGGATCAGAATCTGGAACAACTCTATATACGCGAGAAACGAGCGGCAAATGTGAGCATCGCCTTTTGTTTGTTGGCCATATTTGTAGCCGCCATGGGCCTTTTTGGTTTGGCCGCCTTTACGGCAGAACAGCGTAAAAAGGAAGTAGGGATACGAAAAGTATTGGGTGCAAGCGTCTTGGGGATTGCCCAAATGCTCTCGAAGGATTTTTTAAAACTGGTTCTGGTGGCCCTTGTCATCGCCTTTCCATTGGCCTATTGGGTGATGTCCAGTTGGTTGGAAGGTTTTGCCTTCCATATTGACATCGGTTGGGCGGTATTTGCCATAGCAGGAATTTTGGCGATAGCCATTGCACTGTTTACGGTCAGTTTTCAGGCCATAGGTGCTGCCATGGCGAATCCGGTAAAAAGCTTGCGAACGGAATAATGGAATGGAGACCTGTCAGGTGTACAAAACCTGGCAGGTCTAGATCAAAAGAAAGGAAAGAATTTGTTCATCAATCAATAACACGCATCATGTTTAAGAACTATTTAAAAATCGCTTGGCGGAATCTATGGAAGAATAGAGTTTATTCGATTATCAATGTGGGTGGATTGGCCATAGGAATGGCCGTGGCCCTAATGATCGGGCTTTGGGTAGCGGACGAATTGACCCGTGACCATTACTATGGGAACAAGGACCAGATTGCCCAAGTTTATCAGAACAGGACAAGAAACGGAAGTATAGATACCGGGAATGCCGTTCCCAGGCCGTTGGAGTTTGTGCTCCGGGAACAATATGGAGACCATTTTAAACATATTGTGATGGCCTCGTGGGAATGGAAACAGAGCTTGGAATACAATAACAAAATCATTTCCCGTATGGGGAATTGTATGCAGGCCGGTATCACGGATATGTTGGATTTCAAAATGGTGAACGGCCAGAGAAATGGCCTTCAGGACATTGATGGCTTGATGTTGGACGAATCCACCTCCCAAGCTCTTTTTGGATCGGAAGACCCTATAGGAAAGGTTGTCCGGGTTAATAACGAAATTGACGCAACGGTAACCGGGGTGTATGAGGATATACCGTTTAACAATTCGTTCCATGGCCTTCAATTTTTGATGCCCTGGGAAAGGTATTTGGCATGGCGCGAATGGGTTGCCAAGGCCAGGGATAATTGGAACAACAACTCGTTTCAGATGTTCGTGCAAATTGCGGATAATATGAACATGGATGAGGTAACCGCTACCATCAAGGATGCCAAAAAAGATCAACTTCCCGAGGCCCAAAGCAATCCGCAACTCTTCCTTTTTCCTATGAAGGATTGGTATTTACGGGGGAATTTTGAAGAAGGTCGTCAGGTAGGTGGTCGGATTACCTACGTTAAGCTATTCGGTTTCATAGGGATTTTGGTGCTGGTGCTGGCTTGCATCAATTTTATGAACCTCAGTACGGCACGGTCCGAAAAAAGGGCCAAAGAAGTGGGGCTTCGAAAAACGATAGGCTCCAACAGGCGTCATTTGGTACATCAATTTCTTGGGGAATCCTTTTTGGTAACCCTGTTGGCCTTCTGTTTGGCGGTTATCTTGGTTTTGGTCTTCCTGGACGGATTTAACCAACTGTCGGGCAAAGAGGTACATTTCCCATGGAAAAGCCCGTTGTTTTGGATGGCTTCCCTGCTATTCATTAGTATCACGGCACTGCTATCGGGGAGCTATCCGGCTTTATATCTGTCTTCCTTTAGGCCCGTTGAGGCTTTAAAAGGTACGCTCAAGGTCGGACGGCTTTCGGTGCTGCCCAGAAAGGTTTTGGTGGTAGTGCAATTTACGGCCTCGGCGGCATTTATCATCGGTACCCTTGTAGTACTGCAGCAGATTCGTTTTGTAAAGGACAGGCCTGTTGGGTATGCTAAGGAAGGGCTTATACAGATTCCTGCCGCGGGACAAGAATTCTCGGAAAAGAGAGATCTTGTTCGAACTGAATTCCTGGCATCGGGTGCCATAACCGAAATGTCAACCGCCAGCGCCCCTACCACCGAAATATGGTCCAATACGGGCAATTATACCTGGGATGGAAAACCGGACGATTTTCAAGTAAGTTTAGCCTGGACCTTCGTGTCCCCACAATATGCCAAGTCCCTTGGCCTGGAGATAATCATGGGAAGGGATTTCTCCACGGAATTTCCAACGGACTCCAATGCCGTCCTTATCAACAGGGCAGCTATGAAATATATGGGCCTTACCGATCCGGTCGGCAAATTCCTGAGGGAATCGGATAGCGAGAATCCCGGCCCTCCTCTGCAAATTGTCGGGGTAATCGAGGATATGATCGTACAATCTCCTTTTGAGCCGGTAAGACAGGGGGTCTATGCGTTCGATAAATACGGCATAACCAATTTCTACAATCTTCGGCTGAATCCACAAAAGAGTACCGAGGAAAATCTTGCTAGGATAGAAGGCGTATTTAAGGAGCACTTTCCCAAAACCCCTTTCGACTACCAGTTTGTGGACAATCAATATGCCATCAAGTTCCAATCGGAGGAGCGTGTGGCCAGTTTGGCCGGCGTCTTCACGGTTTTGGCCATTTTCATCAGTTGCTTGGGACTTTTTGGGCTAACTGCTTTTGTGGCCGAACGGCGAACCAAGGAAATAGGGGTACGTAAGGTATTGGGTGCTTCCGTATTTGGCCTTTGGAAAATGCTTTCCAAGGACTTTTTGGCCCTGGTCCTCATAGCATGTGCGGTCGCTGTACCCATAGCCTTTTATATCATGCACGGATGGTTGCAAAATTATACTTATAGGATCGATCTGTCCTGGATGATATTTGCGGCGGCGATTTTCGGGGCCCTGTTTATCACGGTCATTACAGTAAGTTTTCAGGCCATAAAGGCTGCCAATACCAATCCCGTAAAGAGCCTACGGATGGAGTGACATTAAGCGAAACATTATAGCATCGAAAATGAATATTTATGTTAAGGAATTATTTTATAGTTGGGTTTAGGAACATCATTAGGGACAAGGCGTTTTCAATCATAAATCTCTCGGGCCTTGTATTGGGAATGGTAAGCTTTCTCCTGATTTTTTTATGGATACAGGACGAAAAGGCAATGGATGGTTTTCACGGCAACTCCGATACGCTCTATAATGTGTACTATACGGTGGTTTCCGAGAGCAAAACAGATGGAACCTATGCAACACCTACAAATTACGATGCGGAACAACAACGCTATTTTCCCCTCTTGGAGGGGATGCAACAAGGCATTGACGGTATAGAACGTTCCAATTTCTATGTGACGGGCTATGAGCTTCCCTGGGGATATCCGGAAACATTTGAGGTTGGGGATAGAATGTATAAAATGGAAGGGGCAAGGGCCGGAAAGGACTTTTTTGAAATGTTCAATTATCCCATTATTGCAGGCGATACTTCTATGCCTTTAGGTGAAATAAATACCATTGCCATTTCCAGAAAAATGGCGGAACTATTTTTTGATGGGCCACAAAATGCCGTGGGTAAAACAATGCGGTATGAAAACTACCTGGATCTTAGGGTCACGGCCGTTTTTGAGGACGTAACAACAAAAAGTTCCCTTTCCTTTGACTTTTTGATCGATTGGGAATCCTATGCCAAATTGGGAATCCTTGTTGCCTCCCATAATGTACTTTCAACGGTTCAAATTTCAAATACGGCAGACCCTTATCAGGTGGAGCAAAACATCAATACCTATCTACAAACCCGGTTGGATCCCAATAACCCTATTCGGATGGAAGCCCATCTACAGCCCTTTAAGGACAAATACCTCAAAGGACGTTTTGAAAATGGCAAGCCGGTCGATGGGCGTATGGAATACATCAAACTTTTTGCCGGGGTAGCCATCTTCATTTTGATTATTGCCTGTATCAACTATATGAACCTTGCTACGGCCAGATCGGTAAAGCGGGCCAAGGAAGTCGGGGTAAGGAAAGCAGTGGGATCCCTAAAGGGACATTTGATTGGCCAGTTTATATTGGAATCGATCTTACTTTCGTTCTTTGCCGTTGTTGTTTCGGTGATCTTAGCAGGATTACTGCTCCCGTTGGTAAATTCCTTTACGGGGAAGGAAATTGCCTTGCCGTTCCATAATGTTTACTATTGGATGATCGTACTGGGCTTAATTGTCTTTACCGGCTTTTTTGCTGGGAGCTATCCCGCACTTTTTCTGTCTTCATTGAAACCTGTACAGGTATTGAAAGGAACATTTAGGTTCACGGGTTCTTCGGAATGGCTAAGAAAGGGACTGACCATTTTCCAATTTGGGCTCTCCATTTTGCTATTGATAGCTGCTATGGTCGTTTCACGTCAAACGGATTTTGTTCAGCATTCCAATTTGGGATACAATCGGGAGAACTTGATATACATCCGTATTGAAGGAACATTGGCCAATGCCGAAAAATATGCGGTATTCAAGGATGAGGCCTCCAGATTGCCCGGGGTGGCCTTGGTAGATCGCAGTAGTGAAGCCCCACATGCCATGGAATTTGAAGTGGCGGATCCTATTGATTGGGAAGGTAAGGGCGAGGGAGTTTCCGTTGGATTTATGCCCAAATCCGTAGGGTTTGATTTTCTAAGCATTATGGACTTAAAAGTTGCGGATGGCCGGGGGTTTTCAAAAAAGATTGCTTCGGATTCCACGGATGCTTTTATGGTGAATCGGGAAGCTGTCCGGCAAATGGGAATCACCGATCCCTTGGGAAAATGGGTTTCGGCCTGGGACAAAAAAGGGCGTATTATTGGCATTTTGGAGGATTATCATACCGCTTCCCTACACCAAAGAATAAAGCCGGTTATCGTAGATGTAAAGGAAAATCTCAATTTCGGGTTTATCCTAATTCGGACCAAGCCGGGTAAGACCAAGGAGGCCTTGGCCCAATTAAGGACATTGTATGCAAAAATAAATCCTCTGCGTCCTTTTGATTATCAGTTTGCCGATAGCGAATATCAAGCGCTATACAAAAGCGAGCAGGTGGTTGCCAAATTATCCAATATCTTTTCGGTTTTCGCCATTATAATTTCATGTCTGGGACTATTGGGGCTTGCCATGTTCTCCGCGCAACAACGGGTTAAGGAGATAGCCGTGCGGAAAGTATTGGGCGCATCAACTACGACGATTATCAATTTGTTTTCCAAGGATATTTTAAGGCTTGTTGGCTTTTCTTTTTTGATTGCCGCGCCTATTGGATGGCTTGTAATGGACGGTTGGTTGGAGGGCTTTGCCTACAAAATAGACCTTTCTTGGTGGATTTTTGCCCTAACGGGTCTTATAGCATTTGGGGTGGCGTTTTTGACCATCAGTTCGCAATCGTTTAGGGTGGCAAGGGCCAATCCTGCTAATTCATTACGCTCGGAATAAAAATGGATATCAATCAAAAAATCGAAAAATCATGATAAAGAATTATTTAAAAATAGCTTGGCGAAACCTGTTGAAGAACAAAGGGTTTACCTTTATTAATATCGTAGGACTTAGTATAGGCGTGGCGGCCTGTATCCTGATTTCCATCTACATTCTTCATGAGGTCGGTTATGATAAACAGGTACCCAATTCGGGGAACGTATACCGAATGATCGGCAATTACTTGATAGACGGTCGGGTGGAGACCGGAGTTCATTTTTCCGCCAATACGGCATCCACCGTTTTAGAGGATTTTGCCGAGGTGGAGAATTCCGGAAGACTCATGGCAAACGGCCTGTTCTATGGCGCCGGAAGCAATGAGATCCGTATTGAGGGCAAATCCATGCAACATCATGAAGAAGGCTTTGCCTACGCCGATCAATCCATATTGGACATCATGGGTATTCCCATGGTTCATGGCGATGCATCCACGGCACTTTCGGAACCCAAGACCATTGTAATTTCCGAAACGATGGCCTATAAACACTTCAATACGGAAAATCCCGTAGGCCAGGTCATGTATTTGAATGGAAACAATGAAGACCCCTTTAGGATCAATGGGGTTATGAAGGATTTTCCAAGCAATTCCCATCTGGATTATGATTTCTTTATTACCCTGGAGGGGGTAGAATTTGGTGAAGGGGAGCAGACCCGATGGTTTCAAAACAATTACTTCACCTACTTGGTTTTACGACCGGATACGGAGGTGGCCGCTTTTGAAGAAAAGATGTCCAATACGCTCATCCATACCTATATGAAGCCTGCCTTTTTGGCTGCGGGATTTGTAATGGGGGAAACCTTGGAGGATCAATTGAGTATGTCCTTACAAAAGTTGACGGACATCAACCTATATTCAGCACAAATCGATTTTGAATCCAGTTATCGCAACGATGTCAAGATTATTTGGATTTTTGGTATCATCGCCCTTTTTATCCTGATTATCGCCAGTATCAATTTTGTGAATCTATCCACGGCCAAATCCGTTAGTAGGGCCAAGGAAGTAGGGGTGCGGAAAGCGGTAGGATCGTCCCGCAGGTATCTGGTGGGGCAATTTTTGACGGAATCCATTCTCATTACCATAATTGCATTTGTTATTGGCATTGTATTGTCTGGGTTGTTGATGCCCCTATTTAGGGAAATGTCCGGCAAGGCCTTGACCCTTCCCTGGGATAGCCCCGTCTTTATTCCTTTGGTTTTGGCGGCAGCCTTTTTAGTGGGTACTTTGGCCGGCCTCTACCCCTCCTTCTATTTGTCCAGGTTCAATCCGGCCAAGGTGCTTAAAGGGATGATGGGCCAAAGTAAAAAAACCAGTGGACTTCGGAGCGGTTTGGTCGTGTTCCAGTTTACCATCTCAATTATCCTCATAGTGGGGACACTGATTGTAAACCAGCAGATGGATTTTATCCTGAACTCCAAGATCGGGTTTGAAAAAGAGCAGGTGATACAATTGTACGGCACCAATATGTTGAACGATAGGGTAGGGACCTTTAAGGATGAACTTAAAAACTTGAAGGGGGTAAGCAGCGTCAGTATCAGTGATTACTTACCTATTGAGGGGACCAAGAGGAATGGTAACCCTTTTCTAAACGAGGGCAGGGAACAACTGGATGAGACCGTTGGTGGACAGGCCTGGGTCATTGATGAGGACTATTTGGAGACCTTAGGGATGAAACTGGTGAAAGGACGTAATTTTTTGGAAGAGCGTAGCTCGGACGATGAGGCAACCATCATCAATCAGACCATGGTGGAGAAATTGAACCTGGAAAATCCCGTTGGGAAACGAATATCCAGGTTCGGCCAATTGTATGAAGTTATAGGAGTAGTGGAAAACTTCAATTTCAATACCATGAAACAGGAGATACAACCCTTGTGCTTTTTCAGGGGAATCAGTCCATCCATTGTTTCGGTAAAGGCGGATACCGGGGATATGCCCGCGCTTTTGTCCGCTATTGAAGGCAAGTGGCGGGAATTTATGCCCAATATGGCCTTTCGCTATGCCTTTATGAACGACTCCTTTGCTAAAATGTACAGCAATGTAAGTCGTATCCGAACCATTTTTCTGGCCTTTGCCATTCTGGCCATTTTTGTGGCCTGTTTGGGTCTTTTTGCACTCTCCGCGTTCATGGTGGAACAACGAAAGAAAGAAATCAGTATCCGTATGGTACTGGGAGCATCCTTCCAGAATATTTATAAGCTATTAAGTATTAATTATTTAAAACTGGTGGGGATTTCCATATTGGTGGCATTACCTATTGGTTGGTATATGATGAGCCGTTGGCTGGAGGATTTTACCTATAAGACCAACATGGGTTGGGAAGTGTTCTTAGGGGCTACGGTTATTGCATTGATCATTGCCATGGTGACCATTAGTTACCAATCCGTTGGGGCCGCTTTGACACCCCCGGTAAAAAGTTTACGTACCGAATGATAAAAGAATGAGAACGGAAATTAACCTGGAGACGATACCCGTCAGGTTTTCAAAACCTGACGGGTCTAAACCAAAAATTAGGAACTATGTTTAGGAACTATCTAAAGATCGCGTGGAGGAATTTCATACAACAGAAATGGTATTCCCTTTTAAACATGAGCGGGCTTGCCATCGGGATGGCCTGTAGTATCCTTATTCTCCTTTGGGTACGGCACGAATCCAGTTATGATACCTTTCATGCCAATGCAGATCAGATCTACAGGCTTACGGCTATGGCCAACGAAGATTTCAAGGCGGCAGTAAGCGCTGCAGGAATGGTTGAGGAACTTCCACAACTGATGCCTGAAATAGAATCCAGTCTAAGACTAAGCCATCCCTTTGAGGAACTTTTCGAAGTAGATGGCCAAAAATTCAAGGAGGATTTCGTCTTTTTCGCGGACACCAACTTTTTGGAGGTATTCACTTTTCCCTTGATCGAAGGGAATCCAAAAACCGCACTTTCCAGACCGGACGGAATCTTGCTTACCGAGACTACGGCCCGGAAGTTTTTTGGTGCCGAAAGGGCATTGGGCCAGACCATTAAGATCAACAATACCAATACGTTTACCGTTAGTGGGGTAATGGCGGACGTCCCCTCCAATTCACATCTACAGTTCAATGCCATTCTGCCCATGACCTACCATGCCAAGACCAATTACGATTTGATCAACAAGGTATGGGATGCGTTTAATTTTTATGGGTACTTCCAATTTGGAAAAGGAGCAATTACTTCGGAAGAGGATCTTTCCACGGCCATTGAAAAAATCAACCGGATTTACGCCGAAAGGATGACGGAATTTGAGATTACGTTTAACCTGCAGCCCCTGACGGACATCCATTTGCATTCAAATCTACAGATCGATGTCCCTGGCCATGGGAACATTCAATATGTAAACATCTTCTTTGTAGTGGCCTTTATCATCTTGATCGTTGCCTGCATTAACTATATGAACTTGGCCACGGCACGATCCTCCCGAAGGGCCAAAGAGGTAGGCTTACGAAAAGTGATCGGGGCGGGCCGTAATCAATTGGTATTCCAATTTTTAGGGGAATCGTTGATGATAGCCTTCCTTTCCTTGATTCTTGCTGTTGGAATGGTGTATTTGGCATTGCCCGCCTTTAATAATTTGGCGCAAAAACAACTGGAATTGTATTTGGGCGATGCCAATATCTGGATTGGGCTGATGGCGATAGCACTGATTACCGGCCTCATTTCAGGAAGTTATCCCGCACTGTTCCTTTCAGGTTTTAGACCCATAAAGGTTTTAAAGGGAAGAATGAAGCTGTCCGGCTCCAATCTTTTCTTTAGAAACGGGTTGGTAATTTCCCAATTTGTTATTTCCATTTTATTGCTCATCGGTACAACGGTAATTTATACCCAATTGAATTTTATCCGGAACAAGAACTTGGGATATGACAAGTCCAACTTGATTTATATTCCCATGGAAGGTGAGCTATGGGGCAAACAGGAGGCTTTGAAAACAGCTTTGGAACAAAACACATTGACCAGTGATTTTTCCATAATTTCCGACCTACCCACCAATCTAACCACCGGCAATTTTGATATCTATTGGGAGGGCAAGGATCCCAATTCCCAAGTGCTTTTTCCACATATTAACGCCGATGAAAATTTCTTGGATGTCTTTCAAATGACCCTTTTGGAAGGGAGAGGATTTTCAAAGACCTCATCGGATAACCATGACTACCTGATTAACGAGACCGCTGCTAAAATAATGGGAATGGATGTGGAAAATGCCGTAGGCAAAGCGTTGACCTTTAGAGAAGACAAAGGGACGATTATCGGCGTGGTAAAGGACTTTAATTACAAGCCGCTTCAATATGCCATAGAACCCTTGATTGTTCGACACAGAAAAACGGGTTCTCTGACCGTAGTTAGGACGGCTCCGGAAAGTACCGAAAATACCATAGCTGCATTGGAAGGAATTTATGGAGACTTAAATCCGGCCTATCCCTTGACCTACAATTTTGTGGATACCAATTTGAACGCACAGTATAAGGGAGAACAACAGATGGGCACTATATTCAATGTTTTTGCCCTGTTGGCCATTTTTATTTCCTGTTTAGGGCTATATGGCCTATCCTCTTTTATGACCGAGCAGCGCTTCAAGGAAATTGGTATTCGAAAAGTTTTAGGGGCCAGTGCGCTTCGGTTGGTCAATATGCTTTCCCAGGATTTTATAAAATTGGTCTGTATCGCTTTTGTTCTTGCCATACCCATATCGTGGTATGCTATGAACGAATGGTTGCAGGAATTCGCCTTCCGTATTGAAATCCGATGGTGGATGTTCGGCCTGGCAGGATTTTCGGTTCTGTTTATAGCCTTGTCCACGGTAAGCTTTCAAAGTTTGAAGGCCGCCAATGCCGATCCCGTAAAGAGTTTACGAACGGAGTAACAGAATCAAGACCTGAAAGGTCTAAACCAAAAAAAAGAGAACCATGTTTAGGAACTATCTAAAAATCGCTTGGAGGAACCTTAAAAAACAACCCTTTTTCACTTTTCTGAACACTTTTGGGTTGGCGATCGGTATGGCCGGAGGCCTACTGATATCCTTATACATTTACGATGAGTTAAGTCATGACGCCATGTTTGCCGATGCCGATCGGATCTATCGCATAGATGCCGACATTAAATTTGGGGGAGCCGCACAGAAATCCGCCGAAGTCTCGGAACCTATGGCCGCCGCTATGCAACGGGATTTCGCACAGGTAGAGAATACCGTGAGGTTTCGAAATGGGGGAAGCCAACTTATCCGAAGGACTGGTACGGAGTCCAATACCAAAGAGTTGGGGGGTACGTTTGTGGATTCTACCTTTTTTAAGATGTTCGGGATAGAGTTGCTCGTTGGCGACCCAAAGACTGCTTTGACCCAACCCAATACTTTGGTATTGACCAAAACGGCGGCCGAGAAACATTTTGGCGTTAAGGATGCGCTGGGCCAGCGCCTTTTGCTGAACAATACCGATACCTATACCGTGACCGGGGTCATGGATGATTTACCCAAAAACTCTTTTTTGAGGAACCACAGCGTTTTTATGGCTATGGCGGGATTCGATGATGGTCAGATGGGCGATTGGGGCAGCCACAACTACTTCACCTTTGTTAAACTGATTAAGGGAGCCGATATCCAGGATTTCCAGGAACCGCTTCAATCCATGTTCGAAACGTATTTGATTCCTTTTGTCCAGAACGTTTTTCCGGGCATTACCAAGGAATCCTTTGAGGCTTCAGGCAATTATTTGCGATATAAGACCATTGCCTTGACCGACATTCATCTATATTCTGATGCCGATAGTGAGCTGGCACCGGTGAGCAGTGTTCAGAACGTATACATACTTTCTTTTATCGCCCTTTTTCTCATCATTTTGGCAAGTGTCAATTTCATGAACCTTTCTACGGCCCACTCCCTTAAACGGGCCAAGGAAGTGGGAATACGAAAAACGCTAGGCTCCAATAAACATGAACTGATAAGACAATTTCTTACTGAATCGGGCCTTATTTCATTCATTTCATTGGCTTTGGCCTTGGTCTTGGCTTGGGTGGTAACACCCTATTTCAACGAACTTTCCAACAAGACCATTGCCATACCTTTTGACAAGCCTATGTTTTGGCTGACCCTGTTTTTGGCCACTGTTCTATTAAGCCTGCTTTCAGGTAGCTATCCCGCCTTTTTCATGTCAAAGTTTATTCCGGTAAAGGTGTTAAAGGGAAATGGAGCTGGTAGTGTAAGTGGAGGAAAGACCAGGAATACCTTGGTAGTTCTTCAATTTGCCATTTCGGTTTTTTTGATCATAAGTACCTTGGTCGTGTACCAGCAATTAAAGTTCATTCAAAACAAGGATCTTGGTTTTTCCAAAGATCAGGTATTGATTATTGAGGATTTGTTTGCCGTGGGAGATCAGATTGCATCCTTAAAGGAAGAAGTGGAACAATTGGCACAGGTTCAGAGTGTATCGGTAAGTGGATTTTTACCCACCCCTTCCTTTCGGAGCAACTCCTCCTTTTTTGTGGAAGGATCCAAGGAACAGGAAAACACCATTAACATACAGAGATGGCAGGTAGACTATGATTATGTACCTACCTTGAATATGGAACTGATAACAGGCCGAAATTTTAACCGGCAGTTTGCAACGGATTCAACGGCAATGGTCTTGAATGAATCGGCGGCACGTATTTTAGGGGTCAGCCCGGAAGAGGCCCTGGGGATGCGAATCTCCAACGAGTTGGATGAGGAGAACCCGTCTTTCTTTACGGTAATTGGAGTGATTAAAGATTTCCATTTCGAATCGTTACGGGAAGATATCGGAGGCTTGTGCTTGCTATTGGGAAATTCGCCCGGATCGATGGCGATAAAATTAAGAGCGGGCGATTTTTCGAATACCCTGGCGGGGATTGAGACCTTATGGAATAAAATGGCCCCTGGTCAAATTTTCAATTTCCGTTTTATGGACGATGCCTTTAATGCCACTTACCAAGCGGAGCGGCGATTAGGTAGCATTTTTATGGTATTTACCGTCCTCTCCATTGTTATTGCTTGCTTGGGCCTTTTTGGGTTGGCCGCTTTCAACGCTGCAAAACGGACAAAGGAAATAGGAATACGAAAGGTATTGGGTGCCAGTGTAAGTCAAATAGCCTATAGGCTTTCTATCGACTTTCTAAGATTGGTGGCCATCTCAATATTGGTGTCACTGCCTATTGGATGGTTTGCCATGAATAAATGGTTGGAAGACTTTTCCTATCGCATAGAAATTGGTTGGTGGGTTTTTGGCTTGGCCGCTTTTTTAGCAGTAGGAATAGCTGTCCTAACGGTGAGTTATCAAAGTATTAAGGCGGCTATCGTCAACCCCATAAAAAGCCTACGGACTGAATGAACAATGCGACCCTGATTACAATGGGTAAAATGTAAAAAAGAGAGAACTATGTTTACGAACCATATTAAAATAGCCTTTCGGTATTTAAGGAACCACAAATCTTTTACCGCGGTAAATATCTTGGGCCTTACCTTAGGATTCTTTTGTTTTTTTCTACTGAATGCCTATGTGCTAAAGGAAACGTCGTTTGATCTAGGGCAAGAACAGGTTTTTCGCCTACTTCAAAAAACCATGGATGAGAATGGAACCGTTCGTGAAATGGCCCTATCCCCCCCAAAAGTGGGCGCGGAATCAAAACGACTTTTTGAGGAGATAGAAAATCAAACCCAAATTCTTCATATAGGGCGTGCAAATTTTGGGAACGATCCGGCTACGATGCACCATCAGGAGGTGGCCGTTTTGGACGACAATTTTTTAAAGGTATTCGATTTTCCATTAGTGGAGGGCACAAAGGACGACTTGATAGACCGGCCCAATGGAATTATCCTGACCGAATCCATTAAGGAGCTGTATTTTGGCCAACAGCAGGCATTGGGAAAAATTTTAAAGACAAGCTTTGGGGAATATCCGGTCGCTGGAGTTCTGGAGGATTTTCCTGAGAATTCCCACCTGGAAAACGCAGCTTTTTTTAGCCATCAAATGGCTTCCGAAGTGTTCAGTTGGTTCGATGAGTTTATGTCATCCAATTGGTCCAACAATCAATTGATAACCTATTTTAAAGTTTTGCCCGGAACGGATTTAGACGTACTGGGAAAAAAGATTACAGCCTTGACCAGGGAGAATTACCCTGTGGACAAGATGTTCAACAACACTTTTTGGGTACAGCCCGTTCAGGATATCCATTTGTATGAAAACGAGGTTGAAAGTGAAATCAACAAGGGCAAGGGGAACGGATTGTATGTACGATTGTTTTTCTGGGTAAGCATTCTTATTCTCCTTGTGGCCTGTTTTAATTATGCCGGCCTCTTGAATATTGCCTTTATCGATAGAGCCAAGGAAATAGGGCTTCGGCAAATCGTAGGGGCGGGGAAGCTACATTTGCTGTGGCAGTTTTTATCGGAAAGTCTGCTCTTGATTTCCATTTCAATGGTCTTGGCCTATTCATTTCTGTGGGTGTTGCAACCGTTGGTTCAAAATTGGTTCAGTACTACTTTAGATCTTACCGTAGTTCCTTTGGATGGTATTCTGCTGATGTTGGCCTCTGGCCTCTTTTTGAGTGTACTTTCCGTAGTCTATCCGTTTTGGCTGATAATCAGATCGGGGGTGTCCTCTTCAATAAAGAACACAATATCCATTAGCTCTAAACTACCTTTTAGAAGGTTTATGCTTACGTTCCAATTTATTGCGGTCGTCACTTTTGTTACCGCTTCTTTCGTCTTTAACAGACAAATGGATTTTTTGGAAAATAAGGAACTGGGCTTCAAGAAGGAGGGCTTGGCGACCGTGGATATCAATAGTGGCATTTTACGCGGACAGTTTGAGGCCATTAAAAGTGAATTTTTGAGAATCCCCGAGGTCAGTTCCGTTACTGTAAGTTCAAGAGTGCCCGGTGAATGGAAGTATATTCCCATGGTAAAGGCCAAGCGAAATGGGCAGTCAATGGCAGATGCCAAGGACATGCTCTTTTTGGGCGCGGATAAGGATTTTCTAAAGACCTTCAACATAAACCTTTTGGCAGGTTCAAATTTTTCGGGAACCCCTTCGGACAGTTCCAAAGTATTGATAAACGACGCCGCGGCGCTGACTCTGGGACTGGAAAACCCGGTAGGCCAATTTATAGAGATTCCCTTTGTTAATTATGGGGGCAGTAACGAGAATCTTGAAAAACCATTTCAAGCTCAGGTAGTCGGAGTCGTGAAGGACTTTCAGATAGAGGATTTCCGGACAAGTATTAAGCCCCTGGTTATCGGAAACTGGAACAACCCCTTGCATTCCATTGATTACTATACACTTCAAATAGAGACGGCGGATTGGTCAAAAACCGCATTGACCTTAAAGGAGGTCAATGACTCCTTTGACCCACAGACCCCCATTGAGCTTAACATTTTGAACGATAAGTTCGCCCGTTTTTTGAAACAGGATAGGGAACATTTCAAACTCTTGAATTTCTTTTCCGTAATCGTGGTCTTTTTGGCTTGTATGGGACTTTTTGCCATGAGCGGTTTTGTGGCAAAAAGTAGAACCAGGGAAATCGGAATTCGCAAGGTATTGGGATCGAGCGTTGCACAATTGCTCTATCTGTTGTCCAAGGATTTTGTGAAACTGACCCTTATCGGATTGGTTATCGCCACGCCCATAACGTGGTACCTACTTAAAAGATGGCTCTCGGATTTTGCATACCACATCGATTTTCAATGGTGGATGATAGCCTTGGCAGGCTTAGTAAGCCTTGCATTGACCCTATTGACCGTAAGTTTTCAATCAACTAAGGCGGCGACAATAAACCCGGCAAAGAGCCTAAGATCAGAATAACAAAAAACAAGAACCATGTTTAAGAATTATCTAAAAATCGCTTGGCGAAATTTGATCAAGAACAAAGTGTATTCCTGGATTAATATTGGTGGGTTGGCCATCGGTATCGTGGCCTGCTTGCTTATCCTGCAATATGTGGCCTTTGAATATAGCTATGAGAATTTTCATGAGAAAAAAGACCGGATTTATCGGGTACAACAAGACCGGTATGATAATGGTAAACTTTCCACCCAGTGGGCGGCAGGGGCGTATGCCGTTGGAAATTCCTTTAAGGAAGCCATTCCAGAGATAGAGGAGTATGTAAAAGTCTCGGGAACCGGGGATATCATTGTTGAAGTAGATAACAGGCCTCTAAAAATTGAAGAGGTGTACTTTGCTACCAGTTCCTTTTTTACGGTTTTTTCCTATCCGTTGCTCCATGGTAAAAAGGAAGGCGTCTTAGACGAACCCTATACCGCCGCCATTTCCGAAAGTACGGCACGCAAAATATTCGGGACCACGGATGTGATAGATAAGATCTTGCCTATTAGCGGAAACAAAAACTATAGAATTACCGGAGTCTTTGAGGATATGCCCGTGAACACACAGCTACAACCCAAATTTTTAGCGTCCTATGTCAGTTTTGTGGAACAGGTAAAGACAAACTCCAATGGGGCGAACGACCCTGAGGAAGCATGGGCATGGGACGGTTGCTTAACCTATGTATTGCTTCAAAAAGGGGTGGACCCAAGCCAGGTCGAGGCAAAATTTCCTCCTATAGTCGAAGCGGGAGTGGGTGAGCTCTTACGGCGTTTTAACGCATCGGTAACCTATAAACTTCAACCACTGACCAACATCCATTTGGAAGCAAATTATATAGACGAGCCTGCCCCGAACGGGGACGCCAAGACTGTACTTCTTTTGTTGGGAATTGCCTTTTTCATAATCGTGATTGCATGGGTCAACTATATCAACCTGGCTACCGCCCGGGCCGTGGGACGGGCCAAGGAAGTGGGAGTCCGTAAGACGGTAGGATCCAACCGCAAACAATTGATTACCCAATTCTTTTTTGAATCCGGATTATTCAATGGCCTGGCCCTGATCTTGGCATTGATAATGATGATCATTGCCCTTCCGGCCTTTAACCAAATCTCGGGTCAGCCTGTATCCTATGAACTGTTTACCAAGACCAATTTTTGGGTAGGGCTTGTCGCCTTGTTCCTTGCGGGGGTGGTATTGTCCGGGTTATATCCGGCTATTGTACTTTCCAAATTTAGACCCGTTGAAGTACTTAAGGGAAATATGGGAGGCACCCAACAGGGCACGTTATTGCGTAAGGGACTTGTTGTGCTTCAGTTTACGGCTTCCCTCTTTTTGTTGATAGGTTCCCTGGTCGTATATCAACAAATACAGTTTATGCGCAACCAGTCCTTGGGGATAGATATTGACCAAACCCTTGTATTGCGTCCGCCCATTGCCACGGACTCCACTTTTGTGGCCCAAAAGAAGGCCATAAAGGAAACACTTTTGCAATACCCGGCTATAAAGAATGTAGCGGTTTCCTCTGTAGTTCCTGGAGAGGGTACAGGCGGAAATGCAGGGGGTATACGGTTGGTAACCCAGGACGACTCGGAACAAAAACAATACCGGTTTATTCGGGTGGACTATGATTTTTTGGACCTGTACGATACCAAGTTGATCGCCGGGCGAAAGTTTTCTGAAGATTTTGGGGCCGATGCCGTCAATGTTGTTTTTAACCGAAAGGGAATTGAGCAATTAGGTTTTGATGACCCAGAGGAAGCCATTGGTAAGCAAATTGAGTTTTGGGGCGATCAATGTACTATTGTTGGGGTTGTGGAGAACTTTCACCAGCAATCGCTTCGTGATGCCTATGAACCCCTTATCCTTACCCTAAACCCTGGAGTATATGGATATTTCTCCATAAAAACGGATATGGGCCGAATAGCGGAGACGATTGCCCAGATACAAACAGAATGGGATACTTTTTTTCCGGGAAATACTTTCGAATACTTTTTTCTGGATGAACAATTTGACAAGCAGTACAAGGCCGATCACAGATTCGGTCAAGTATTTGGCCTGTTTACGTTATTGGCCATTTTTGTGGCCTGTCTAGGCCTCTTCGGCCTAGCCTCGTTCACCACCTTGCAACGTACCAAGGAAATAGGGATACGAAAAGTGCTGGGTGCGTCGGTACAAGGGATTTTAAAGCTGTTGTATAGAGAATATGCAATGTTATTGGCCGTAGCCTTTTTAATTGCAATTCCCTTGGCTTGGTATATGGCCAGCAACTGGTTGCAGGGGTATGCATTCCATATTTCCATTCATTGGACATTCTTTGCATGGCCCTTTGTGGCCATAGTGATCATCGCATTGGTAACGGTAAGTTTTCAATCGATCAAAGCCTCTTTGGCCAATCCGGTAAAGAGCTTGCGTACAGAGTAATTCATCAATCAACACTGAACCTGTTTCAGTATAAAAACCAACATCATGTTTAGAAACTATTTAAAAATCGCTTGGCGAAATTTAAAAAAGAACAAGGGGTATTCGGCTATCAATATTGGGGGTCTAGCCCTGGGAATGGCCGTAACCCTTATTATTGGGTTATGGATACAGGACGAGCTTACCCATAACGACTACTTTAAAAACAAGGACAGCATAGCCCAGGTATTCCAGTCACAGACCTTCAACGGACAGATTGGTACGGGCCCTGCCATACCTAGACCTTTGGAAATGGCCTTTAGGGATGGTTATGCGGATAACTTCAAGCATTTGGTGATGTCGTCCTGGACTAACAGCCAATATCTGAAATATAAGGAGACCAGTATTTCCCGCACCGGTAACTTCATGCAGGCAGATGCCCCGGAAATACTTGATCTTACCATTTTAAAAGGAGAAAAGGATGGTCTACGGGAAATCAACTCCATTATGTTGTCCGAGTCCGTGGCCGAAGCCCTTTTTGGCAAGGAGGATCCCATAGGAAAAATTATTGAAGCCCATAACCAATACGATATGATGGTTACGGCGGTATATGAAGATATCCCGGCAAACAATTCATTTCATGATACTCAGTTCATAATGCCTTGGGAAAAGTATATTACTACTCAGGAATGGGTTAAAAATGCCATTAACTTTTGGGGCAACAACTCCTTTCAGATGTTCGTCCAAATTGCGGATAACACCTCCATGGAGAAAGTGACCGCCATAATCAAGGATGTAAAAAAGAATGCGGACGAGGATAATGCCGAATTTAACCCGCAGCTCTTTCTTTTTCCTATGACGGAGTGGTATTTACACGGCAATTTTGAAAATGGAAAGCAAGTGGGCGGGCGAATAAAGTACGTTTGGCTCTTTGGCATCATTGGGGCCTTCGTTTTGCTTTTGGCCTGTATCAACTTTATGAACCTGAGTACGGCCCGGTCCGAAAAAAGAAGCAAGGAGGTGGGGATACGAAAATCAATAGGATCGCACCGAAAACAATTGATTAATCAGTTTTTGAGCGAATCGTTCCTGGTCGTTTTGTTTGCATTTTTGTTATCTATCGTAATTGTACTGTTGTCGTTGAACGGCTTCAATGAATTGGCCAGGAAAGAAATCGAGTTTCCCTGGGCGAACAGTGGTTTTTGGTTTGTATCCATAGTTTTTATTGCATTTACCGCGCTTCTGGCAGGAAGTTATCCAGCACTTTACCTCTCCTCCTTTAGGCCGGTAGATGTATTGAAAGGAACCTTTAAGGCCGGAAAGTATGCCGGACTGCCACGGAAGATTTTGGTAGTGCTACAATTTACGGTTTCCGTGGCCTTTATTATTGGGACGGTCATTGTAATGCAGCAAATAAACCATGCCAAGAATCGCCCTATCGGGTATGATAAGGAGGGGTTGGTCCAAATACCGACATTTAGTCAAGACTTCTCCGGTAAATACGATTTGATGCGAAATGAATTCCTGGCTTCTGGTGCCGTTGTGGAAATGTCCTCATCCAGCAGCCCCACTACCCGAATATGGTCCAATCGGAATGGTTTTGATTGGGAAGGCAAACCGGAGGGATTTCAGGAGGATCTGGCCTGGACGGAGGTGTCATGGGAGTATGCCAAGTCCCTGAATTTGAAAATTGTCCAAGGCCGGGATTTTTCCCGGGAATTTCCTTCGGACTCCAATGCCGTATTGCTTAACCAAACCGCGGTCAAGTATATGGGAATAACCGACCCCATAGGGAAATTCTTGAAGGACAACGATGAGGAGGATCCGGATCCTCCCTTAAAGATTATCGGCGTAGTGGAGGACATGATTGCACAATCACCCTATGAACCGGTAAAGCAGGGGGTTTATGTTTTCGATAAACATAGCATTTCCAGCTTCTATAATCTACGATTGAATCCAAAGCAAAGTGCCAGCCAGAATATGGCCGTTATCGAAAGGGTATTCCGGACACATTTTCCGAACCTTCCTTTTCAGTACGATTTTGTGGACGACGAATATGGTGAAAAATTTGCTGCGGAAGAACGGATCGGAAGCCTATCGGCCATTTTTACCGCTTTGGCCATACTCATAAGCTGTCTAGGGCTGTTTGGGCTTACCTCCTTTGTCGCCGAACAGCGTACCAAGGAAATCGGAGTAAGAAAAGTGCTGGGAGCATCCGTGTTCAATGTTTGGAACATGCTTTCAAAAGACTTTTTGAAACTAGTGTCCATCTCTAGCTTTATTGCCATTCCCATCTCCTACTATGTAATGAATGGATGGTTACAGGAATATCCATATCGGGTGATTTTGGAGTGGTGGATTTTTGCCTTGGCGGTTATCGGGGCCCTGGCCATTACAATTCTTACGGTGAGCTTTATAGCCATTAGGGCGGCGAATGCAAATCCGGTCAACAGTTTACGTACGGAATAGAACGGTTTAGACCTGACAGGTCTAAATCCAAAAAACGAGAACCATGTTAAAGAATTATCTAAAAATTGCTTGGCGGAATCTGACCAAGAATAAACAGCAGACCATAATTAATTTATTGGGCCTAACGATTGGTACGGTAAGTTGCCTTACCATTCTATTGTATGTCTTTGACCAGACGGGCTATGATGTACACCATGAAAATGCGGAATCCATTTATAGGATACAGACCAATATTGAGGGAACAGGCTCCGGTGGGGAAGGTGCCCGTGTTGCGGGATCATCACCTCCGATTGCCTTTGCGGCCAAAGAAGACTTCCCGGAAATCGAGGAAGCCGTTAGAGTAGTTCTAGTAGACCTGTTCAATGTAGATATTATACGGGCCGCCGGTGAGGAAAGTGGATTTTACGAATCCAAGGCCTATCTGGCCGACTCTACTCTTTTTAAGGTATTTAACTATAAGTTATTGGAAGGAGGTCCCAAAGCTTTGCACGAACCAAGTACCTTGATCCTTTCCTCGTCTTTGGCGAAAAAGTTGTTCGGAGGTCAAAAGGCCCTGGACAAGACGGTAGAGATTTCCGGCTATGATGGCGATCCCCTAAAACTTACGGTGAAGGGGGTTTTTGATGAGACCTTTGGGAAATCACATTTAAAACCCAATTATATCATCAGCATGAACACCCCGGGCCTGGGCGAATGGGTAAAGGGCAATGATAACTATGCGCAAAACAATTTTGCGTACACCTATTTTAAGTTAAAGCCCGGTGCCAGTGCCCAAAATCTGGAACGAAAATTTCCAAATTTCCTTCAAGAGCGGGGAGGGAGCGATCTTGCGGACATAAACATGAAGAAGGAACTGCTACTTCAAAAAGTGACGGACATCCATTTGTATTCCCAGGGAATAACGGGACAGATCGATAGGGTTTCCGATGTACAGTACCTGTATCTACTATTGACTTTGGCCTTGTTTATTCAACTTGTGGCCTGCATCAACTTTATTAATCTGAGCACGGCCCGTGCCAATAAGAGGGCCAAGGAAATAGGGGTGCGAAAGGTAGTCGGGGCGGACAGGAAATCCTTGGTATCCCAGTTTTTGGGCGAGTCGCTCTTGCTATCCTTTTTCTCGATTTTGATAAGTATTCCCATTACGCTGCTATTGTTACCCTTTATAAATGAATTGGCACAGAGTAATCTTAGCTATGTAGACCTATTTCGTCCGGAAATTGTGTATTCCCTTTTGGGGATAGGGTTTTTAACAGGGCTTATAGCCGGTATTTACCCGGCATTGGTATTATCCTCCATAAAACCTGTGTCGGCCATAAAAAGTACAATAAACCTACAGTCCGGAAATAGTGGGCTACGAAAAGGGTTGGTCGTTTTTCAATTTGTGATATCCATCACCTTAATCAGTATGGTCATCATTGTTATCCAACAGTTTAACTATACCCAACAAAAGAATCTGGGGTATGAAAAGAATAATTTGATCGGTATCCAATTGAATACACGCAATGCCCGGGATAAATTTGAAGGATTGAAATCGGAATTTTTAAAGGTTCCCGGGGTTACCGAAATTTCCGGGAGTAGGGTCTCACCTTCCGAGGATATCATCAACGGTGCGAGTTTTTATATGCCTGGACGGAATCCCGAGGATCGCACCCAAGTACAGGTAAACCTTGTGGGGAAGAACTATATAAACACCATGGGAATCGTTCTTTCAAAGGGCAGGGATTTTAGGGAATCGGATAGCACCCAGATAATCGTGAACGAGGCTACACTCAAGACCTTTAATATTGAACCGGAAGATGCGCTGACTTCCAGACTGCTGACTGGAGGGGAGAATGAGTTTGAAATTGTCGGGGTAATGAGCGATTTTCACTTTTCATCCCTCAAAGAGGCCATTCAGCCTTTGGTACTTTTTAGGGATAGCGACCCACATCGGTTATTGCTCCGTTTTGAGACGGCCAACTATGGGGAATTAATGGCCAATTTGGAAGGTATTTGGAAGGCAAATGTCAAGGATTCACCCTTTGTACCCGCATTTATCGATAAAGAGGTAGAGAAGTTATACGATGAGGAAAAGCGTGTGGGCCAAATCGCCGCATTGTTTACGATTTTGGCCATTATTATTAGCTGCCTGGGTCTCTTTGGTCTGGTTTCCTACATAGCGGAACAAAAGAAAAAGGAAATCGGTATTCGTAAAGTATTGGGGGCCAGCATCAATTCGGTGGCACAACTGTTGACCAAAGACTTTCTAAAATTGGTAGGAATCGCCTTTTTGCTCGCCTCGCCCATAGCCTATTATTGTATGCAACGCTGGCTTGAGGATTTTACGTATAAGATTCAAATCAATGTATGGGTCTTTGTCCTGGCCGGAAGTTTTGCCCTGGTCATTACTTTGCTAACGGTGGGCTTTCAATCCATAAAATCCGCTGTTGCCAACCCGGTAAAAAGTCTGCGAACGGAGTAAACCAACCTGTCCGCCTCTGGCGGATCAAAAATGAACGATTATGTTAAAGAATTATCTAAAAATCGCTTGGCGCAATCTGACCAAAAATAAGCAGCAGACTATCATCAATCTTTTGGGTCTTACTGTTGGTACCATAAGTTGCCTCACTATTCTATTGTACGTTTTTGCCCAGATGGGATATGACCGGCATCATGATAATGCTGAAAACATCTACCGGATAGAGACTATTATAGAAAGGGATGGTAAGGAAAGTTTTGATACAGGGGCCGCCTCGCCACCCATAGCTTTTGCAATGAAAGAAGACTTCCCCGAGGTTGGTGAAGCCGCTCGGGTTGTGCTTACCGATATCTTTTTTGTCAATCTGATACGTGCTGCGGACAGTGAGGATGCTTATTATGAACCTAGGGCCTATTTGGCCGATTCTACCTTTTTTAATGTTTTCACCTATAAATTTTTGGAAGGGAATAGGGAAACCGCGTTGAACGAGCCCAATGCCTTAGTGCTCTCTTCGTCTTTGGCCGAAAAGATGTTCGGTTCGGAAAGAACCTTGGGAAAAACCGTTGTTTGGGGTAGTGGTGAAGATGCCCAAATCCTTACGGTAAAAGGGGTTTTTGATGATACATTCGGAAAATCACATCTGAACCCCAATTACTTTGTTAGTATGAGTACTCCGGGTATAGGGACATTTGTGCAGACCTTTGAAAGTTTTGCTACGAACAATTTTGTGTATAGTTACCTAAAACTTGTTCCGGGTTCAAATGCCGATCAACTTCAAAAAAAATTACCCGACTTTATCCAGACCCATGGAAGTACGGATCTGGCGAATGCGGGAATGACCAATAAATTATTGTTGTTGAAAAAAGTGGCCGATATCCATTTGTATTCTGCTGGGCGTAAGAATCAGATCGATACCGTTTCGAACATCAAATACCTTTATTTTTTATTGACATTGGCCTTTTTCATCCAGCTTGTGGCCTGTGTCAATTTCATTAATTTAAGTACTGCTCGGGCCAGCAAGCGTGCCAAGGAAATTGGAGTTCGCAAAGTAGTGGGGGCAGGAAGTAATGTCCTTATGCGACAGTTTTTAGGGGAATCACTTTTGCTGTCCCTATTCGCCATGCTCATCAGTATTCCCATTACCCTTCTGATTTTGCCATTTGTGAATGAACTCACCCAGGGCAATCTAATTTATTTGGATGTTTTTAACTGGAAAATCGGATTCTTATTGCTGGGATTGGGAGTTATTACAGGTCTGGTTGCCGGCATTTATCCGGCCATGATTTTATCCTCGATAAAACCTGTGAAAGCACTTAAAAGCGCGGTTAGACTTCAATCCGGAGGCGTTACCTTTCGTAAGGCTTTGGTGGTGTTTCAATTCGTCGTCTCCATAAGCCTTGTAGCAACGGTAATTATTATTACACAGCAGTTCCGGTATGCCCAAAGTAAGGATCTTGGTTTTAAAAAAGACAATCTGTTGGCTCTTCGTATAGGTACTGATGCGGCATCAAGCAAGTTCAATGACCTAAAATCTGGCTTTTTGAATGTTCCCGGGGTACTTAATGTAGCTAGTGGAAATTACGCGCCTTCCGAAACGGTCATGACAGATAATGGCCTATATCTACCCGGAGGAAATAGGGAGGACAATACCGTTGTCAAAAGGAACGGCGTAAGCGAGAACTATTTTAATACCATGAATATTCCCTTGTTGCATGGAAGGGATTTTCGTGAAAGCGACACCACGAATCAAATCATTGTTAACGAGGCCACCTTGAAAGCATTTAATATTGATAAAGAAGTAGCCTTAAGTTCCAAACTATTGCAAAGTTTTGGTGACGAAACTTTCGAAATGGAAATTATCGGTGTAGTGGCCAATTATCACTTTGCATCATTAAAAGATGAAATAGAGCCGCTATTTCTTTATAAAGAGAACCAACCGAATTGGTTATTTCTTATGACGGAAACGCAAAATTATGAGCGGTTATTGAAAGATTTGGAGCAACAATGGAAGGCGACCGTAAGTAATGTACCGTTCGATTATGCCTTTGTGGACAAAGAGGTAGAGAAACTATATGAAGAGGAAAAACGCTTAGGCCAGATTTCCATAGTTTTTACTATTCTAGCGATATTTATCAGTTGTCTCGGTCTTTTTGGCCTAGTATCTTATGTTGCAGAGCAAAAGAAAAAAGAAATCGGCATTCGAAAAGTATTGGGGGCCAGTGTCAACTCTGTGGTACAATTGTTAACGAAGGACTTTTTGAAACTGGTCGGGATCGCTTTTCTTATAGCCTCACCTATTGCCTATTATTTTATGTACCGTTGGCTGGAGGGCTATACCTATAAAATCGAAATTGAGTTCTGGATATTTGCCCTCGCCGGAGGTTTCGCTTTGTTCATCACGTTGCTCACGGTCGGTTTCCAATCGATAAAATCCGCCATCGCTAATCCTGTAAAGAGTTTACGGACGGAATAGATCATTAAAAATGAATAGTGATGCTAAAGAATTATTTTAAAACAGCTTGGAGAACCATCCTAAAGAACAAGGCATTGTTTTCGATTAATATCATAGGACTTTCCCTCGGGATTGCCACCTGTTTGGCCATTGCCCTTTTTGTAATGGATGAATTGAGCTATGACCGCTTTAATGAAAAGGCCGACCAAATAGCCCGGGTTGTACTCAACGCCAAGATGGGGGATGAAATAATAAAAGAAGCAAGCATAATGGCCCCTGTGGCCGAAGCCTTGGTTAATGAAATCCCAGAGATTTTGGATGCCACCCGAATTAAGAAAATTTCGGATGCCATAAAGGTCACCTACAAGGACAATACCCTTAGAAAAGGGAAAATGGCATTTGTGGATTCCAATTTTTTTGATGTCTTTTCATTTTCGCTCTCTCAAGGGAACGCAGTTACGGCATTAAGCACGCCCAAATCGGTCATTCTGACCAAAAAACAGGCTGAGGCTTATTTTGGCGATGAAGATCCGTTGAACAAAGTATTGAATATCCATGATATTGGGGTATACTCCAATTCAGGATATATAGATGCCAGCGGTTTATATACCGTTACCGGAATAATCGATGAAATCCCGGCCAACTCACATTTTCATTTTGAGCTATTGGCCTCAATGAGCAGTAACGGAGATGCTACCAACCAAAGTTGGTTAAACGGAAGCTACCACACCTATGTCTTATTAGAGGAGGGAGCAGATTTGGCGGATGTAGAAGATAAATTCCCGAATATCGTCAAAAAGTATCTCGGGCCCCAATTGCAAAAAAGCCTTGGTATCACCTTTCAGGAGTCTTTGGAGAAGGGCAATGCATTTGGATTTCGCCTCCAAGCCTTAACAGATATTCACCTGCATTCCAATCTCAGGGGGGAGTTTGAGGCCGGAGGTGACATCAAAACTGTCTATATGTTTGGGGCCATAGCAGTTTTTATGCTCTTGATTGCCTGTTTTAATTTTATGAACCTTTCCACAGCCAGTGCCTCAAAAAGGGTAAAGGAAATCGGTGTACGAAAAGTTCTGGGCTCCCAAAAAACACATTTAATCGCTCAATTTTTGATGGAGTCCTTTATTGCCGTTGCCTTTGCTATGTTCATAGGAATAGCCCTATTCATTGTCGCCTTGCCTTTTTTTAATGGATTGTCCGGCAAATCGTTTGACATCGCACAAATTTTGAACCCCGAAATTTTGTTTGCCCTTTTTGGTCTCGTTCTTTTAACCGGTCTTTTGGCCGGAGGCTATCCCGCTTTTTTTATGTCCGGCTTTAAACCAGTTCAAGCCTTGCGGAAAAGGTTTACCTCTGGTAATAGCAAAGGGATCAGAAGTGGGTTGGTAGTTTTTCAGTTTGCCATCTCCATTGCCCTTGTAGTGGCTACCTTGGTGGTCAGGCAACAGATGAACTATATTCAAAATAAGGATATTGGTTATGATCGGGAGGAGCTGATCGTGGTCAGGGATGCCGGTTTCCTTGGCGACGACCTTAGTGCCTATAAGGAAGAATTGTCCAGGGATCCCAGAATAATAAGTATGACGACCTCCGCTTTTATACCTGCTGGACCAACGGACACCAACGGTACGGTCATCACCTCAAAATCGGAGGTGGACCAAAAGCTGAGGTCAATGGTGTACAATGTTGATGAAAACTACATCCCTACGTTGGGAATGACCCTATTGGCAGGAAGAAATTTTTCCAAATCATTTGGCGATGAAAAGCAAAATATCATAATCAATGAAACCGCGGTAAAGACTTTTGGCTTGACCGGGAATCCGATTGGTCAAACCTTGACCGAGTCCTTTGATCTTAAGGGCGGTACAAGAATACTGAATATTGTTGGAGTAGTAAAGGATTTTCATTCCAGATCCCTTCATGAGAAAATCGAGCCGATACTCATGAAATTTAATCCATACTACGGGCTTATAATAAAAGCAAAAACCTCGGATATGGAAGGGCTACTTACCAAAATGGAGACCGAGTGGAAATTATTCGAAACTGGGGAGGCCTTTGACTACGCCTTTTTGGATGCACTTTTTAACGAAACCTATAACAAAGAACAAAATATGAATACGGTTCTTGGCATTTTTGCATTGCTCGCCATATTCGTGGCTTGCCTAGGTCTCTTCGGATTGGTCACCTTTACTGCGGAACAACGATTTAAGGAAATAGGGATACGGAAAGTATTGGGTTCTTCGGCCTCTCAGATTGTAGGTTTACTGGCCAGGGATTTTTTAAAACTGATTCTAATTTCGATGGTCATCGCGTTTCCGATGGGATACTACTTGATGGGCAAATGGCTTCAGGATTTTACCTATCGAATAGAAATGGAATGGTGGGTATTTGGCTTAGCGGGAGGCATTACCCTGCTCATCGCCTTTTTCACCATAAGTTATAGAAGTATACAGGCGGCGAATGCCAACCCTGTAAAGAGTCTAAGGGCAGAATAAAGGAACCTAGACCCGCCAGGTTTTAAAAACCTGGCGGGTCTAAAAAAAACGAAAACCATGATTAAAAATTACTTGAAAATAGGGATTCGAAATATACTGAAGTACAAGGCCTTTTCATGTATCAATGTTTTTGGATTGGCCGTGGCCATGTCGGTAAGTATGCTCATCATACTCATGTTGATAAATCAAAAAAGTTATGATCAGTTTCATGAAAGGAAGGACAGTATTTATAGGGTAAACATTGACCCTGCCAATCACAAGCGTCCGTATGCCTCAGGTCCCGCACCCTTGGCGGAGACCCTACGAACGGATTATCCCATCATCAAGGAAGCCACCCACTTACTTAAAGGGTGTGGGGGGGATGCCGTCTATAATAATAGTTTTTCCGAAATGCGCGGGTATTTTACCGATAATGCCTTTTTTAGAATATTCAGTTTCGAGCTCGAAAAAGGCGATAGGGCTACCGCCTTAACAAAACCCAATACCATGGTCCTATCGCATGAAGTGGCTCAACGACTTTTTGGGGATGAAGACCCATTAGGGAAAATAGTGGACTTCGCCGACCGGGGCATAGACCTATTTACGGATGAGGCCAAGGCACCAACGGATTGGGGTACCTATACGGTTACCGGCGTGCTGGCCGATAAGGATTATAAGACCCATCTGGAATTTGATGTACTGGTTTCCACGGCTTCGTTAAAGCAGTTGTATCAAGAAGGGAAAATGTACGACGCTTCTGAAAATTGGGGTGATTATTCTAGATGTTATACCTATGTTCTGGCGGAAAACAACGTAGACGAAAAAGAATTGAATTCAGCATTGGCCAATCTAGCCGATGAAAAATATAAGGGAGATGCGAATTTGGAGGGGTCGAAATTTATGGTCCAAGCGTTGACCAAGCTCACTCCGGGGCCTGTTTTGGGGAATGACCCTTCTTCGAACTTGCCCATGTTTGCCTACTATATCCTTGCCGGTTTTGCCTTGTTGGTCATGGTACTGGCCGTTCTTAATTATACGCAATTATCCATAGCCCGAGCGGTGACCCGATCAAAGGAAATCGGGATACGAAAAGTGAATGGTGCCTTTAGAAAGGATTTGATCGTGCAATTTCTAAGTGAATCCATGGTCCTGGTCTTTTTTGCACTGATTACAGCAGGTTTTTTTCTGGTCTTCATGCGCTGGGCACTTCTAAATCTATGGATGAACCAATTTTTGGGATTTGAACTTGTTCCCAATGCCACGGTCTACATCTCGTTTATAAGTTTTACTTTCCTCACCGGGCTTATTGCAGGTATTTTCCCTGCGCTCCGGCTCTCTGGATATCGACCGGTGAAAATATTAAAGGGGCCGGATGAAACGAAAAGAGGACGGTTGGGCATGCGGAAAACATTGACCGTTACCCAGTTTGTCTTTTCCCTATTTTTCATTGTCACCGCTATTGTGGTGTACAATCAGTTTCGATATTATATGGATTATGAATATGGTTTTAATGCCGAGAACATTATAAACGTAAACCTTCAGAGCAATGATTACAAACTGGTAAAGGGGGCATTCCATTCCGTTCCCGGAGTCTCGGGAATAGCGGGGACAGCGTATTATCCCGGTACGGGAAGAAATGACAACACCACCTTGACCAAGCCCGGTACCGAGGAACCGATCGAGGCCATTGATTTGAGGGCAGATGAAAATTTTATCGAATTATTGGATATAGGACTAATTGCCGGACGAAATCTGCCGGCTTCGGAATCCAGTTCGTTTGTAGTGGTCAATGAGACTACGGCCCAAACTTTCGGGTATGAAAATCCTGGTGATATTGTCGGGGAACTGTTTTATGAAAGAAACGGGGACAAGACCGTTGAAGTAGTTGGTGTAGTGGAAGATTTCACATTCTTCCTTCTATTTTCTTCAAAGAAGACGGGCCCTATCGTATTGCGGAACGAGCCGGAACGGTTCAACTTTGTCAGCCTAAAGATGGCCTCTGCCGATCAAGATCAACTTATCGCACAATTAGAGGAGGCATGGAAGACCGTGGATCCCATACATCCTTTAAAGTATGAATTCTATGAGCATAAGCTGGAAGGTTATAATCAGGCGGTTTTTGATTTGGTGGCGGTTATCGGATTCTTTGCCTTTTTAACCATAACCATAGCATGTTTGGGATTATTGGGGATGGCCATATATACCATGGAAAGACGTACCAAGGAAATAGGAATCCGCAAAGTTTTGGGGGCCCACGGATATATGCTGGTTTATCTGCTTTCCAAAGAGTTCTTGATTCTATTGGGCATTGCGGTCATCATCGCGGCACCCTTGAGTTATTATGTCAACAACCTTTGGTTGGATTTTCTGGTAATTAAAGTGTCTTTCGGGTTCGGTACCGTCCTTTTGGGATCGTTCCTTATCCTGCTATTAGGGTTTTTGACCATCGCACCACAGACACTTCGTGTTTCCAATCGCAATCCAATTACATCCTTAAGAATTGAATAAAAACTAAACTATGAAGCGCATACTGTTTACCGCCTTGTTTGGCATCTGTTTTTCGGTCGCAATTGCCCAGGATGGGACTAAAGTGCCTTACGGCTACAATGAGAGTGTCGGCCAATATTTTGAAGTCGCTACGGATACGAAACTGTATTATGAAATTTACGGGGAGGGTCAGCCTATCCTTATGCTCCATGGCGGTGTTTATGGTTATATCGATGAGTTTGAATTTTTTATCGATTCACTTTCAAAAGACTATCAAGTTATTTGTTTGGGGACCAGGGGGCATGTAAAATCCGATATTGGACACGAGCCTTTTACCTATGAGCAGCGGGCCGGGGATGCCAAGAAGCTCCTGGAGCATTTGAAGATCGAAAAAGCCAAGGTCATCGGATTTTCAGACGGGGGCTACGCAGCTTACCAAATGGCTGCCGACTATCCCAAAGCGGTTGAGAGGATGGTTGTAATAGGGGCGGGCGATAGTCCCGAGGGATCCGGGGTAAATTATGGATATTCCGAAGAGAAATTAATGAAGGAGGCCGGAGGGTATTTCAAAAAACGCCTGGCCGCCATGCCGGAACCGAAACGATGGGACGAAAGCCTACAATGGCTCAACGCACTCTATGAAAATGAAGTGGTGAGTGAAAAGATTTTCAAAAAAATTGAATGTCCCGTATTGCTTATGGCAGGAGATAAGGATCAATATTCAAATCCGGAAACCCTGTTAAAGGCACATGGATTCATAAAGGAATCGTATTTGTCCATCGTCCCTGGATGTGGCCATGTAGTTTTCTATTGCAATTGGAATGCCGTTTGGGCCGTTGTTGAACCTTTTTTAAAAAAATGATCATGTTCAGAAATCAACTAAAAATCGCATGGCGGAACCTAAAAGGAAATCCCCTGTTCTCATTAATCAATATCCTGGGACTTTCTACGGGAATGGCCAGCGCTTTCCTCATCTATTTTTGGGTTGCGGACGAAACTATGGTGGATAAGTTTCATGCAAACGAGCCCAACCTTTATCAAATCATGATGAGGAGCGAAGAGAACGGTATTATCAGGGTATTGGACGGAACCCAGGGACCCCTTTCCGAAGCGATGGAAAAAGATTTGCCAGAAGTGGAGCATGCCCTAACCGTTATGGATGGTGGAAAGTTGGGCATGAGTATTAGCTTTAAAAACGAAGAAAATCTGTTTAAAACCGAGGGGCTCTTTGCCAGTAAAACTTTTTTTGATGCCTTTACTTTTCCGCTAATCCGTGGTACCGCCTCTCAGGTACTATCCGACAAAGATGCGGTTGTCATTTCGGAGAATTTTGCCATAAAACTATTCGGATCGGTAGAAAACGCTATGAATCGTCCAATGGAATATAATATTTTTGGGAATGGACATTCTGCTAAGGTAACCGGTGTATTTAAAAATGTTCCCAACAATTCGACCTTGCAATTCAATTTTGTGGCCACCCGAAAAAAACTGTTGGAGGACATTTGGACCAATGGCCAGGTATGGACCAATACCGGACCGGACACCTATGTATTGTTGAAACCAAATGTTGATATTACCGCCTTTAATTTAAAAATCGAAAGATTCGTAGATAAATATGATGAATATAATACGTTCAGTCTTTTTTCTAGAAAGTTCTCCGATACATATCTTAAAGGGAACTATGAGAATGGGGTTCAAAGCGGAGGGAGGATTACCTACGTAAAACTATTTTCCTTTGTTGCCTTGTTGGTTTTGCTTATTGCCTGTATCAATTTTATGAACCTTTCCACGGCAAGGGTCTCCCGTAGGTTTAAGGAAATAGGGATTAAAAAGACCTTGGGGAGTACCAAAAGAAATTTGGTCATTCAGTTTTTGTCAGAATCCATCTTCATAACATTTCTTTCATTGGTATTGGCTCTAGTATTGGTCATTTTACTTATACCGGTCTTTAACTTTATTACGGGAAAAGAGCTTGGCATGAATTTGATTTTCCAACATATGTCTATCCTTCTTTTGGGTACACTAGCAACAGGATTTATATCCGGTAGCTACCCTGCATTTTATCTGTCCGGTTTTAGTCCGTTGGCAACCTTAAAAGGGAAATTTCAAGGGAAAGGGACGGAACTATTTGCCCGTAAGGGCTTGGTAGTCTTTCAATTTATGGCGTCCTTGGTGTTGATTATATCGGTATTGATCATTAACGACCAGATAAATTTTGCCCTTACCAAACCTATGGGGTATCAAAAGGATAATCTGATTCATTTTGATCTTGAAGGAAAAGCCTATGAGAATGCTCCCGTCCTGTTTGATGAAATCGAAAAAATTGAGGGGGTCGAAAGTATAGGTGGTCTAAGCGAATCCCTTATCAGTGAGGATGGTGGGTCTTCTACCTATGGTATTGATTGGCCCGGGAAAGCAGAAAACCTGGAAATCGATTTTATAATTCGCCGTGTAGATGAAAATCTGATACAGACCATGAACATTGAAATGTTGGAAGGGGATGCATTTACGGCTGAATTGGGATCCCCAGAAACCTATCTTGTACTCAACGAGGAAGCTACAAGATTAATGGGTCTAAAAGATCCCGTAGGCAAAAAAATACAGCTATGGGGCGAGGACAAGACCATTTTAGGGGTAATGAAAAACTTCCATACAGCATCCGTAATGCAGCCGATTTCCCCTGTGGTATTTAGATACGGCTCCAATCTCGATTTGGCCATGGTAAGAATACGGCCTGGAACTTCGGCAAAGACCCTAGAAAGCATAGAGCAAACCTACAATAGCTTTAACCCCGGCTTCAATTTTAGCTTTGGCTTTCAAAATCAATCCGTAAATGCACAATATCTTACGGAACAACGTATTTTAAGCCTCTCCAGATATTTTGCCTTCTTGGCTATTTTTATTTCCTGTTTGGGGCTCTTTGGTCTTGCCGCGTTTAATACGGAGTTAAGGATAAAGGAAATCGGTATTCGTAAAGTATTGGGGTCGTCATCGCTGGGAATATTAAGATTGCTATCATCGGATTTTGTAAAATTGATTGTATTGTCCATTGCCTTGGCAACACCCATAGCTTGGTATGCCATGAACGATTGGTTAATACAATTTGCCTATAGGACTGCGATTAGCTGGTGGGTCTTTGCCGTATCCGGCATTTTGGCCATAACCATAGCGATGTTTACCATAAGCTTTCAAGCGATTAAAGCGGCCAATGCAAACCCCGTTAAAAGTTTGCGTACCGAATAGATAGTATATACATTGAAACCAAACAATTTGAAAACACAAAGTAACAGAAGATGAAAACAAAACAACTAGCCACCTTTTTATTGGTCTTTTGCACGATGGGACTCAGCGCCCAAATAACCTTTCCCGCTGATGGGAACAAGAAAGCATCAGTCTCGGAGTTTATTGGGATTACCGAAGTAAAAATCATGTATTCCCGGCCTGGGGTAAAAGGTAGGGAAGACAAAATTTGGGGCAATCTGGTACATTACGGGTTTGCGGATTTGGGCTATGGCACCAGTAAGGCGGCACCTTGGCGTGCAGGGGCCAATGAAAACACCACCATTGAATTTTCCTCGGATGTATTCATAGAGGATCAGCCCTTGCCACAAGGCAAATATGGTTTTTTTATCGCCATGGGCGAGGAAAAAGCTACGTTGGTTTTTTCAAAATTCAATACGGCCTGGGGCAGTTTTTATTATAAGGAAAAGGACGATGCCCTACGCGTTGAGGTTCCGGTGCAAAACTTGGATGAAAGCGTGGAATGGTTAAAATACGAATTTAGTGACCAGACCAAGAATAGTGCCGTGGTCTCCTTGCAATGGGAAAAGGTAAAGATTCCCTTTAAAGTCTCCGTAGACTTGAATAAAATTCAGGTAGAGACTTTTAGAAGAGAAGTAGATTCCGGTATTTTTTATCGCTATTGGCAAAACCTACAGATGGCCGCCAATTATTGCCTCGTTAATAATGTCAATTTAGAGGAGGCACTGGGTTGGGCCGATCGCTCCATAAACTCCTATTTTGGGGAATCCAATTTCAAGACACTATCTACCTATGCCGGGTTGCTTGGAAAATTGGGCCGCCAACAGGAGGCGGATTCCATTATGCAAAAAGCCCTGCCCATGGGGACGGGCCAGGATTTGTTTTCATATGGCATCGGCTTAAACAAAATGGAACAGCATGAAAAAGCCTTAAAAGTTTCCAAAACAAATTATGATAAAAACCCGGAGGATGTGTATGCCCATTTGGGGATGGTGAGTGGGCACTATCACTTGGGCGATACAAAGAAAGCCTTGAAATTTTGTGAATCGGCCAAGGAAAAAACTACGAATCAGATGTTCCTGTCCTATATCGAAGGCCTGATCAAGGATATCAATGAAGGAAACGAAATTTTCAAATAAATAGGAGGAATAATGCTAAGACATCATATAAAGATCGCTTGGCGAAACCTTTTGCGCAACAAAGGGTATTCGGCCATAAATATTGGCGGCCTGGCCATGGGTATGGCCGTTGTTATGCTAATAGGGTTATGGGTACTGGATGAATTTACCTTTAACAGCTACCATGAAAACAATGATCGAATTGCGCAAATTTATGAGCGAGCCGAAAATCAGGACACAGGCGAGATCCAGGTAAGCCGTGCCATGATGCATGTGACCGGAACCGTTCTGAAAGAAAATTACCAAGACCACTTCAAGCATATTTTACGAGCCTTTTGGGTGCTTGATTATACATTGGGCACCAACGGCAAGACATTTACCCAAACTGGGGAATTCATAGAAGATGGGGCTCTGGAAATGCTTTCCCTTACCATGGTCGAAGGTACCTATGCCAGTCTGGAGAAAACCAACGCTATGGTGTTATCCGAATCCGCAGCTTTGACCCTTTTTGGGAAAGAAAACCCCATGGGGAAGCCCATAAAAATAAACAATAGCATGGATGCCGTAGTGACCGGTATCTATAAGGATTTGCCCAAGAATACCAGTTTTGAAAACGTACAGTTCTTTGCGAACTGGGATTTATTCGAGGCCCAGGATCAGGGGATTGCAAGCTCGCGGGATACCTGGGATAATTACTCGTATAATCTGTATGTGGAACTGAAACCCGAATCGGATTTTGGATCGGTGGATGAAGCCCTTAATAACTTCTTTATCGATTATGCCCCTAAGGAATTTGCCCGATTGGAGAAATATCATCCCAAATTGTTCATGTATACGATGGACAAATGGCACCTCTATTCGGAGTTTGAACAGGGGAAGGCCACAGGGGGTCGCATTACCTTTGTTTGGCTTTTTATCGGGATAGCCGTATTTGTACTTTTTTTGGCCTGTATCAATTTTATGAACCTCAGTACGGCACGATCTGAAAAACGGGCCAAGGAAATTGGGGTCAGAAAGGCCGTTGGATCCGGGAGAAAGCAGTTGATCCATCAATTTTTGGGAGAATCCCTCTTGGTTTCCGGAATAGCTCTTTTATGTGCTTTGGCAATCGTATGGATTTCTCTTCCCTGGTTCAATGAAATTTCGGATAAGCATATGGGTATGCCATGGGGGAATCCCTGGTTTTGGTCCATAACCTTGGCCTTTACCTTTTTAACAGGCCTATTGGCCGGAAGTTATCCTGCGTTGTATCTATCCTCGTTTACACCCTTAAAAGCATTTAGGGGAACTTTTAAGGCAGGCACGTATACCTTCGCACCGAGAAAGGTCTTGGTGGTATTTCAGCTTTCGGTATCCCTGGTGCTGGCCATCGGGACCCTGATCGTCTTTGGCCAAATTAAATTTACACAGGACAGGCCAATCGGGTATGATCATAGCCATTTAATCACTGTGGATATGAACAATCCGGATTATAGTGGAAAATACAACTTACTCCGTACCGAACTAAAAAATACGGGAGCAGTAGAGGAAATGGCGCAGTGTTCCTCCCCCCTTTCTGCATCGTATACAAGCTGGGGCGGGTTTGATTGGCAGGGAAAGGATCCGGATAGGGATACCAGTTTTAATATTTTTCAGGTAACCCATGACTATGGAGAAACCATAGGATGGGAGTTTTTGGAGGGGAGGGATTTTTCGCGGGAATTCGCCTCCGATTCTACTGCCATTGTCATCAATGAACGTGCGGTAGAGTATATGGGTCTGGAAAATCCCGTCGGCACCTACATTTCCAGGCAGGGCCAACCTTTAAAAATTATTGGTGTTACCAAGAATATGATTACGGATTCCCCCTATAATCCCGTAAAACAGGCGGTGTTTTTCCTGGATTATACATATACCAATTTTATCCATATCAAGCTAAAACCTGATGTAGGCGTCCAGTCTGCTATTGCTCGGATTGCATCGGTATTTGCCCAGGTAGTTCCCTCGGCAAACTTTGATTACAAATTTGTAGACCAGGAATATGGTCGCAAATTCGAATCCGAACAACGGTTGGGCAATTTGGCAGGTGTCTTCACCCTTTTAGCCATTTTCATTAGTGGTTTGGGTCTTTTTGGTTTGGCTTCGTTTATGGCTGAACAACGTACCAAGGAAATCGGGGTGCGGAAAGTGCTGGGGGCATCGGTATACAGCCTATGGCAGCTGTTGTCCAAGGACTTTGTGGCCTTGGTCCTGATTTCCTGTCTCATTGCCATTCCCATAGCCTACCATTTTATGGGACGATGGCTTCAGGGCTATGAGTATCGGGTGGATATTTCATGGGAGGTATTTGGTCTCGCCATTTTAGGGGCGTTGCTGGTTACCTTGTTGACGGTAAGTTTTCAGGCCATAAAGGCGGCAAATGCCAATCCCGTGAAAAGTTTACGGACGGAATAAATAAGGAGACGTAAGAGTATAGATTTAAGACGTAAGACCGCAGGTTTGTCATTTGGGAATAAAGGTAAAGTACAATTGGGGGACCTAGAAAATAAAAACAAGGAGTATGTATAGAAATTATCTAAAAATTGCTTGGCGCAACCTTTGGAAAAACAGAGGGTATAGTGCATTGAATATTTTTGGTTTGGCCATTGGAATCACCTGTGCCGGCTTGATATTGCTTTGGGTGGAGGACGAAATAAACTTCGATAGTGTTTTCCCAAAACAGGAACTTGTGTACTACGTGCCCACAAACAATCGGTTTGAAGGTCAGTGGCGTACATTTTATCAATCCACCCCCGGACCTTTGGCGCAGGCAATGAAAGATGAGATTCCCGGAATAGTAGGTAGTGCTAGGACAACTGGGGAAAATCTTTTGTTCACGGTTGGCGAAAAGGGCATTAACAGGTTCGGTAGATTTGTGGATCCCGATTTTTTGGACATGTTCAGCCTTTCCTTTATTGAGGGGGATGCCGCCACCGCTTTTGATGATTTTGATGCCATTGTGATTTCCAGGGAGACGGCCGAGCAACTTTACGGACGGAATACTACTGCCCTAGGCAGAGTGATTCGGGTAAACAAGGATACAAATTACCGTATTACAGGGGTTTACGAAAATTTGCCCAATAACGTGTCCTTTGGTTTTCAATGGGCTGCTCCTTTTGAAAGGTATGCGCTGGGCAAGGAGTGGATGAAGGAATACCGGAACGGTTTTGCCGACACTTTTGTAGAGCTTTCGCCGAAAGCCGATTTTGAAATGGTGGATGCCAAAGTACGCGAATTCATTCCCTCAAAAATAGGGGAAGAGGACAGATATGCCTTTCTCCATCCCATGAAGGATTGGCGTTTAAGATCTAATTTTGAGAATGGGAAAAAAGTAGGTGGTCAAATTGTCTATGTCCGGTTGTTTTCCTTTATCGCCCTGATTATTTTATTGATTGCCTGTATCAATTTTATGAACCTTTCCACAGCAAGAAGTGAAAAAAGAGCCAAAGAGGTAGGGGTTCGTAAAGTGTTGGGTTCTGGTAGGAGGAAGCTAATGGTCCAATTTATGGCCGAGGCACTGATTACCACATCCTTGGCGGCCCTGGCCAGCATCCTGTTCATTTGGATCCTGCTGCCCGAGTTCAACACACTCATTGGAAAACAACTTCAACTTCGTATGTTTGATGTGGCCCATCTACTTCCGCTTTTGGGCATTACCTTGATCTGTGGCCTCATTTCGGGATGGTACCCGGCATTTTATCTATCCTCTTTTAAGCCTGTTGAAACCATGAAAGGAGTGAAAGCCAAGGAAGGAAGTGCTCCCTTGATACGTAAAGGACTGGTCGTTGCCCAATTTACGGCTTCCATAGTATTTATTATTGGCACCATCGTGGTCTACCAACAAGTACGACACGTAAAAAGTAGGGAAATGGGGTATGAGCAGGAGAATCTTGTTCAACTTCCGGTAAATGGGGATGTACTAATGAATTTTGGACCTATTAGACAGGAAATGATATCCACTGGTGCTGTTGAAAACGTAGCCTTGATGAATAGTAACATACTTTTTGGTGGTAATAACAGCTCCGGCCTTCAATGGGAGGGCGGCAAGGATACCGAGGACGTACTTATTTCCCAAAGATATATAAGTGCCGATTTTTTCGATACCGCGGGAATGGAAATTTTGGAAGGTCGTGGTTTTACCAACGATGTTGGAACGGATAGTGAAAACGTCTTGATTACCCAATCCTTTTCAAAACTAATGGGCACGGGAAGTGCCATTGGCAAGCGAATACGTAGGAACGATACCGAATACACCGTGATTGGGGTAGTAAAGGATTATTTATATGGGGATATGTACGGGTCGGGCGATCCGGTCATGTTCTATAACAATCCCGAATATACCGGGAATATGTACGTGAGAATCAAGTCTGGTGTTCCTATGGCCAAGGCCCTTGCAGAAATGGAAGAGGTCATGAAAAAACAGAACCCGGCCTTTCCCTTTGAATATGAATTTGTAGAAGACACCTTTAATGCTATATTCACTAGTGAACAACTTGTGGGCAATCTTTCACGATCGTTCGCTCTTCTCGCTATCATCATTTCCTGTTTGGGCCTTTTTGGATTGTCGTCCTATACGGCCGAGCAACGAAGAAAGGAAATCGGAGTGCGCAAAGTCTTGGGAAGTAGCGTTGCCGGAATCGTCAAATCATTATCAATGGATTTTATGGGGCTGGTGCTCATAGCCCTACTGATTTCCGGCCCATTTGCCTGGTGGATGATGCAAAAGTGGCTGGAAGGGTTTGCCTATCGTATTGAGATTAATACCTGGGTATTTGTAATCGCGGGTTGTATCGCTATTTGCATTGCCCTATTGACCGTAAGTTTTCAGGCCATAAAGGCGGCAAGAGCCAATCCTGTAAAAAGTCTGCGGGCGGAATAAATACAGAGACGTAAGATTATAGACGTAAGAAGTAAGATCGGAGGTTTGTCATTTGGGCATTAGGGCCAAGTAAAATCAGGAAACCTAGGAAATAGAAACAAGGAGTATGTTTAGAAACTATCTAAAAATCGCTTTTAGAAACCTTTGGAACAATAAGGCATTTTCCATCATAAACATCATAGGTCTCTCCATTGGACTTAGTGCTTCGTTTGTCATTGGGGCCATCGTTTATTATGACCTAACTTTTGATAAGTTCCATCCCGATGGTGAACGTATTTACAGAGTGACCACCGATTTTAAGACCCCCGAAGCGGAATTTCATAATAGGGGGGTTGCCGTTCCTTTGGGAAAGGCTCTAAAGGAAGGGGTAACGGGGATTGAATTGACCAGCACTTTTTTCAGTGCATACGCTCAAAAGGCATATTCAAAAGACAGGGATAAAGTTTTCAGAAATCCGGGGAACCAGATTTATGCGGATAAGGAATACTTTCAAATCTTTTCTTATGAATGGCTTGCAGGGGCTCCTGAAGCGGCCCTCTCCAACCCCAATGAAGTGGTATTGACCGATAGGAGGGCTGGAAAATACTTTCCAGGAATGCGCCCCAATGAGGTCATGGGGAAAACAGTATTGTATAACGATTCCGTTCCTGTTAAGGTAGTTGGCGTAGTGTCTAATTTTAAAGATCAAAGCGATTTCATTTTTCAAGAATTCCTGTCCTTGAAAACAGCCCATAGCTTTGGCCAGAAAAACCTGATCGATAATGATGAATGGAATAGTACCAATTCCGGTTCCCAGGTATTTATAAGACTTGTGGATAACAATGCTTTGGGCAACGTACAACGACATTTGGATAGGTTATCCAAGGAAAATGAAGACGATGGAATGTACGACAGGGGCGAAACAAGGAGCTTCCATCTACAACCCTTGTCAGATATTCATCTGAATTCCGACTATATGGTTTTTGATCAAAGCGAGTATAGAGGCAGTAAGACCGTATTGAAAAATTTGATGTTCGTAGCCTTGTTTCTTCTGCTATTGGGGTGTATTAATTTCATTAATTTGAATACGGCACAGGCTACAAAGCGCTCTAAGGAAATCGGCATTCGGAAAACACTGGGGAGTTCAAGGAAACGTTTGGTCTTTCAGTTTTTGGGTGAAACATTTCTGTTGACCGGTGCTGCGGCCATCGTTTCTTTGTTTCTTTCTTCAAGGTTACTGCTATTGTTTAACGATTTTATACCTCCAGGACTAAACTTCGGGCTATTCTCAAGTCCGGTAATCGTGGGTTGTATTATTTTGTTGTTAGGGGTCATAACCTTGTTGTCCGGTTTTTATCCCGCCCTGGTCTTGTCCCATTTTAAACCCGTGTCCGTATTAAAAAACCAGGGATTGCCGGGAACGGGTAAGTCAACTTTGCGAAAATACTTAACCGTTTTTCAATTTGTTATTGCCCAGATTTTTATTGTAGCCACTATTTTGGTGGGAAAACAGTTGAATTTTTTAATGAATAAGGACATGGGTTTTAAGACGGAGGCCATTGCCTATATTGGAACTTGGAATAATCCGGATTTAAACAAGCGTCTAAACTTTGCGGAGGAACTAAAGTCCTTTCCGTTAATATCCCAAGTAAGCCTGGGTTGGAATCCTCCGGCATCTAGTAATATGCGCACAGCGGATATAGCGTACACGAACAAAGGGAGAGATATCCTTACCAGTGTACAACTGCTTTTCGGAGATTTAAATTATAGGGAACTTTTCGACATTAAACTATTGGCAGGGCGTGAGCGCCTTAATGATACCATCAAAGAGTATGTCATCAATGAAACCTACTCCAAAATGTTGGGCTTTGAACATCCTTGGGAGGCTATTGGGGAACCCTTAAGATTGGATGACGAATTGAATCCTATTGTTGGGGTCATGGAAGATTTCGATCAAGGCTCTCTTCGCTCCGCAATTCGACCAATGGCCTTGGTAGGGGATATATTCAGAAATGATTTTTCCCTATTTGAAATCGTCCATTTTTCCCTGTTGGGGCCTTCGGAAAATTGGTCGACCGTTATGGCCGAAGTAGAAGAAAAATGGAAAACCGCCTATCCCGAAATGGATTTTGAACTCCGTTTTATGGATGACACCATAAAACAGTTTTATGAACAGGAGCGAAGGGCGTCTATGTTATTGAAGTGGTCTACCGGTCTGGCCATTCTGATCAGTTGTTTGGGCCTCTTGGGCCTTGTCATCCACACTACGGAGCGGCGAACCAAGGAAATAGGAATTCGTAAAGTATTGGGGGCTTCATTGGCGCAGTTGAACCTATTGCTTTGTAGGGAATTTTTGATCTTGGTCGGTATAGCCTTCGCCATAGCCGCACCCATAGCTTGGTGGGGCCTGGACTATTGGTTACAAGGTTTTGCCTATAGGACGACCTTAAGTTGGTGGATCTTTTTTCTGGGCGGAATCACTATGCTCCTTGTTGCGTTGGGAATAATGAGTATTCGGACGCTTGCGGCCGCCAATGCCGACCCCGTAAAAAGTCTTCGGACGGAATAAACAAGATGTAAGATTAAAGACGTAAGACATAAGACCAGAGGTTTTTCATTTGGTCATAACGCAAAGTACGATTGAAAAACCTAGGAAATAAAAACAAGGAGTATGTTTAGAAACCATCTAAAAATCGCTTGGCGCAACCTTTGGAAAAACAGGTTCTATTCCGCGATAAATGTAGCAGGAATTACGGTCGCTATCACCTGTTTGCTTTTTGCATTGATCTACTGGAACGATGAGCATAGTTTCGATGATTTTCATACCCATAATCCAAACCTCTATCGAATCACCACAAACTTGGTAGAACACAAGGGGGCCATTGCCCAAACCGTAGGCACAACAGGTCAGGTACAGGGACGGGCATTCAAGGAGGCCGTACCTGAAATCAAAAAGTATGTGCGTGTCATGGGAGGTCAAATTAACAGTGAAGTTTCTGCAGGGGAGAAAACCCTTGGCCTTAACACACTTTTTGTTGACACCAATTTTTTTGAGGTCTTTACGTTTCCCCTGTTGGATGGAGATATGCAAACCGCGTTGGACGAGGTAAACGCCGTGGTACTTTCTGAAAATACGGCCTTGCGACTTTTCAATACTACCGATGTAGTGGGCAAAGCGCTGCATATGAAATCAAACCCTTCGTATCAGCGATTAAAAAAGCCGTTGGTTATCTCAGCAGTAGCAAAGAATCCTCCTAAGAACTCTTCGATTCAATTTGATATTTTACTGCCATTCAGCTTTCTTGAACTTGCTTTTGTGGACACAAATTGGCTGAATGCCTATTTGGGAACCTTTGTGGTTTTGGAACCTTCATCAGATTTAAAGGCGATAAAAGAAAAATTCAATCAAGTGTTTGCCGTCCACGCCAGGGATCAAGTGGAACAGAACATTGTGCGCTATGGCTTCGATTCCAAAATCAATTATGGCTTGCAGAATATGCTGGACGTTCACCTGAACCCGCTCTTGAGCGATAATGATTTTAATGGTGAGTCCGGGATTGTTAATACAAGCAACCCCATATATTCCATTGTTTTTATCGCCATTGCCTTGTTGATCTTGCTCATGGCGGCCATCAATTTTATAAATATTAGCATAGCTTCCGCCATAAACAGGGCAAAGGAAATTGGGGTCAGAAAAATAACCGGAGGAAGCAAGACTCAAATTATTTCACAGTTCCTTATGGAATCGGGCCTGCTGTGCAGTATGTCATTGCTACTTTCCCTATGGATCCTAAAGATGTTGACCCCGTTTTTTAATACGCTTACGGATAAGCAGTTTGTATTTGCGGAAATGCTAACTTTTCAAGCAGGGATCTTCCTAATTTTAATTTTTGGATCGGTTATTTTACTTACCGGCCTTTATCCGGCTTTTGTCCTTTCCAAATTACGTCCTTCGGAGGTGCTTTATAACAAATTGAAATGGAGCAGTAGGAATTTAGCCGGACGTGGATTGGTTGTTTTTCAATTCTCATTGGGTATATTTTTGCTCATCGCGGCCATTGTATTCCATGACCAAATGGATTATATACGGGCCAAGGATTTGGGCTATAATCCCAACCAAATCATTACCACTTCTATTTCAGGGAACAGGGATCATGCCGCTATCGGCAAGGTGTTGAAACAAGAGTTATCCAAAGAATCGGCAATAGAATCAGTTTCCTACGTCCAAACTTACGGGTCTCATAGTGTAATGGCCAATAATAGGCAGTTAGAATCCAAATTCCAAAGAGTCGATGAAAACTATTTACCCGATGTTGAGATTCCTATGCTTTTGGGGCGGAATTTCTCTACTGATTTCGCGACCGACCCGACAAATTCAGTTATTGTAAACGAGACATTTGTACAGGAGAGCAATTTATCCGATCCATTGGGAAAATCGATAAACTTGATTGAAAATGATGAAGGTCAACAGAGGAAAACCATAATCGGGGTAGTGAAGGACTTTCATTTTGGTTCGCTCAGGGAACCTATCAAACCAATGGTCATGTCTATGCTGCAAGCCCCATATGGGAAAATTTTGGTCAAATTTCAACAGTCAAGGCAACAGGAGGCTATTCGGGCATTGGAAAAGGTGTACAAGACCATTATGCCGGATGCCGTGTTTACCTATGATTTTTTGAATGATTTGAACGCAAAACAATACAAACGGGAGCAGCAATGGCAAAAATTGGTCAATATAGCCACCGTTCTTTCCCTGATCATCTGTTGCATTGGACTGCTGGGCATGGCTCGTTTATCGATAAATCAACGCATCAAGGAAATTGGGATTAGAAAAGTCTTGGGGGCAACGGTTTCGCAAATCGTAGGGCTTCAAACGACCAATTTCCTGAGATTAATTGGCATTGCCTTTGTAATTGCGGCTCCTATCGCTTGGTGGACGGCCGATTCATGGCTTCAAAATTTTGCCTATCGTATAGAGTTATCATTTGGGTTGTTGGCACTGGCAGGAGCAGTTTCTATATGTATCGGCACTGCAGCTGTAGGTTTTCAAGCCTTAAAGGCGGCAAATGCAAATCCGGTTAAAAGTTTAAAAACGGAATGAAGAGGTCTATGATGACATATTTAATTGGAACCAGATTTAAGGTGTCCAAATGTTTTACACACTATCCTCTGTTTTCTCTTCAATAAGGGTATAAAATATTGATTTATAGAGCAATATGATTATGGCATGTAAATAGATTAATGACTTTCCTAAATAGTGCCATAAAATCGATATTCGACACATAACTTATACTAAAAATGGCCACCATGTTCAGAAACCACTTGACATTACCATTACGAAATCTTTGGAAAAACAAATTACTTTCTTCCCTAAACCTTTTGGGCCTAAGTATTGGTATTGGCAGTGTGTTGACCCTAATGTTTTCGGTGTATGCCTACTATACTGCCGATGCCGATATAAGAGACCAAGAAAACATCTACTACTTCAATACCATAACCCCGGGTGGCGCAAAATACAGGGAAACCCCATACCCTTTATTGGATAAAATTTTGGAGACCTCACCTCAGGTAATTGCAGGGACACACCTTCACGGTTGGGACAATATGTGGTTGGAACATGGTGACAAAGAACTGCAGGAAGAGACGGATTATGTAGATTCCGAGTTCTTTGAAGTGTTCTCCCTGCCCTTAAAATATGGTGATGCCAAGACCGCCTTGGAAAGGAAGTATTCCGTTATCCTTACCGACAGGGTCAGTAAAAAGATATTTGGCGATACCAATCCCGTTGGAAGAACGATTACGGGGGCGGACTCCTTGAATCTTACGGTTACAGGGGTTTTTGAACCTATAAGTCCATATTCTTTTTTTCGTTTAGGGGTAGTCTTACCTAATGATATACTGAAGGACAATCCTTATTTTCTTTCCAGATTAAATTGGGCAGACAGTTTTTCGCTAAGTTATTTCAAGGTTCAACCAAATACGGATATAGCACAATTGACGAAACATGTGAATCAATTGGCACGGGAAAATTACGCAGACCCAAGTGTCTTTACCGAGTTAAGGGCCGCACCTTATTCCCAAAGCAGGATGGATGCCATACCCGTGGTAAAAATTATCATTAACGGATGTATTGCCGCATCCTTTTTCGTATTGCTCATTGTATTGGTCAATCTGCTCAACCTGAATACCTCCACTATGTTTAGGCGTACCAAGGACATTGCGGTACGGAAGATTTTGGGTGGTGGCAAAAAGAGCGTTGTCCTACAGTTTTGTGTAGAAAATGGTATTCTGGTTTTTGTCTCCATCCTAATTTCGGGAGGACTTTTCCTTGGGGTACTGCTTCCTAAAATGAACGACATTTTTGGAACGGATTTTGGTAAGATACAGTTTGATCTGGCGAAGGACTATCCGGTGGTGCTGTATACCATCGCCTTGGGCCTCTTGGTCACTTTGGTCGTTGGTATTCTTCCTACTCTCCGCTTTATATCCGTACCGGTTGCCATGGGGATTAAGGGAAAGATAGCTGCCGTTAAGGGCAATTTCTTTTTTCGCAATTCTTTTATCATTCTACAATTTGCCATAGCCATTCTTTTTATATGTGGTGCGATTATTTTGAACGATCAAATTGGCTTCATGAAAAGTGCCGATGTTGGTTTTGACCGGGAGGACGTTATTGTGGGTAACATTGCGCTCGACTATAGAAACCCGGAACGGGCAAACTCGGAATTTAGGGCCTTTTTGGATAAACTGGACACAAACCCATATGTAAAAAGTTTTTCTACAAGCCAGGTTATTCCATCTGATTATTACAATGCCTTCAACCCGTTTCATGACCCCGAAACCAAAAGGGACGTCCGTACCCGATATGCCTATACCGATGAAGGCTATCTAAAAACGCTGCAAGTGCCGATAGTAATGGGAAGGGACTTTAATGAAGCCATGGATACCGCAGAGGAGAATGTTGCCATTATAAACCGTAGTGCCCTGGAAGCCTTTGGGTGGGAATCCATTGAAGGTAAACGGTTGAAGTTTAAAAACAGCAATTTTGAAGGGTATCCAGTAGTTGGGGTGATGGAGGATTTTCATTACCAGGATTTGCAACATGGCGTTGAACCCCTAGTGCATTATTACAGGCCCCAAAAGGATTTGGGTACCCACCGCTATATTTCGGTAAGGACGATGCCCGGCCATGGCGATACCGTCCAGGAATTTCTAAAACGGTCATTTGGAACCATAGCTTCTCGAAGAACCTATGAACAAAATTATTTAAGCGAAAAGGTCAGTAGCCAGTACAATCTGATCGAGGGCATGCTAAAAACGGTCAATGTAGTGGCCTTGTTGACGATTTTTATCTCTTGTCTGGGCATGTTCGGGCTAATTTCCTTTATGGCAAAAAGGCGGGTCAAGGAAATAGGAATCCGCAAAGTATTGGGCGCGGGTGTATTTAAGATCGTGGTCTTGTTGTCCAAGGACTATATATTGCTTGTTGGCGTCGCTGCCCTTATTGCCTTTCCCATCGCTTGGTATGTCATGGACACATGGCTGGCCAGTTTTGCGTATAGCATTACCATCCAATGGTGGATGTTTGCCTTGGGCGGATTGATCGCTTTTCTGATTACCAGTTTCACATTGGGCATACAGGTGGTAAAATCGGCTACGGCCAACCCCGTAAAAAGTTTACGAACTGAATAGACTCCTGCATTCATGACGATTATCTTGTAGTTCTAGGTTGAAATCCCGAAATTTGAAGGACAAGCTTGGAACGGAGCTGGATACTAAAAAGTGAATGAAGATGCGTACGCTATTTATACAAAAAGTGGTTTTCGGAATATCGATTTTATCTGCTTTGATGGCCTTTGGTCAAATGCCACCGGTAAATAAAAACGCCACCAAGGAAGCCAAGGCCCTTCTGGAATATATCTATGCCTTGGATGGTAGGATCCTATCCGGACAGCATAGTTATAACCATGAACCGAAGCGGTACTATGATCGGGCCCAGGAAATCAGTGGAAAATACCCGGCCGTCTGGGGAACGGATTTCTATTGGAGCGGTTCTGAAGATCCGGGGGAAGGGGTAGTCCAGGAAGCTATACGAAAACACAATGAAGGGGCCATAATTACCCTAATGTGGCATGTAGGCAAACCTACGGATGATGCCCCATTTCCATGGAAAAAAAGCGTACAGGGCGAAATTTCCGATACCGAGTGGAAAGAGTTAATCACTCCTGGCACGAGCTTGCACAAGAGATGGTTGGCCCAGGTAGATCATATAGCCAAGAATCTCAAAAAGCTGCAGGAGGCCAATATTCCGGTATTATGGCGGCCCTATCATGAAATGAACGGGGTTTGGTTTTGGTGGGGCGATAAAAAAGGCACGGAAGGATTCTCCAAACTCTGGAAACAATTATTTAAGCGTTTGGTAGAATATCATAAGTTGAACAATCTCCTATGGGTGTGGAATGCCAATGGCCCTAGGGACATCCCTGAAGATGAAGCCTTTGATTATAAGGACTATTATCCTGGACATGAATATGTGGATATTCTGGCCACGGACGTGTACCATTCCGATTACGAACAGAAGGATTATAAGCAACTATTGGCCTTGGCAGAGGGGAAGCCTATCGCCTTGGGGGAAGTCGGTACACTTCCCAAGGTCAACGTCCTAAAGGCCCAACCCCAATGGTCCTGGTTCATGGTCTGGTCCAATTGGTTGGAAACCGCTAATAGTGAAGACCAGGTAAGGGATGTCTATAATTACGAAAAAACCATTGATAGGGAAAATATTGGGCTACAAGAATAGTCCGGAACCTAACTGGGACACGTATCGGATAGAACTTACCGATTTCCTTTTTACTATCCCTGTGCCAAACATCTATTTTGAAGACCTACTCCGAGGAAAGCGACTTTACCGGTTAAAGGATGAAGTACACCGTTCACGCGACGATACATGGAGAACGGAGATTTCGCCCCTAATTTAGATATCGAAATAACATAAGCTACAAGTGAAACCCGGCAGGGGTACACTTGAACTAACTACGCAAATACACTTCGATATGAAACCCCACAACTACACTCGCATCGTATTCGCACTGACCTTGGTGCTTGCTTTTTCTTCGATTCATGCACAAATTACCTTAACCCAAAATATTGGGAGAACAACAGGAGAATCTTCATCGTCCTGTGAGAATGGCATTTCATATGGTAGGGCCTTTGTTCTCCAGGACTTCGGTGTTACCGAAAACGACCAACTTATACTTGATTCGGTCGAAATAGCATTTAGGCAATGGTATGGACAGGACACCTTTGGGATGCTCCGTGTTAATGTTTATGAAATTGACGGGAATTTTCCAAATTCCTTTGACCCCACCAAATTGATAGGATCCAGTCAGGATGTGGCCCTGACCGGGATGCCCGCACCTTTTACAAAACCAACACCCATACAAACGTTACGGATTAATTTTGACGCCCCCCTCGTTATTCCATCCGTTATTGAAAACGTGTTTATTGAAGTTACTTCCCTTGCTCCGGAAGGACATTTTCTCTATGCCGCTTTTACCGAGGGGGAAACAGAACCGGCCTACTTCAAGGATTGCCACACCTCCGAATATATGACGGCAGCTGATCGTCTCGCCAGTGTGCATCCCACATCGCACCGTGAAGTATCTCCCAATTATTATTTAAAGGCTTTCGGCACGCTCAACAGCGTCTCCGACTACCGAATCAATTACATTTCGGCCTGCTCCGATTTATCCACAAGTTTTGATCTTACGGATAGCCGGCAGATTGCTACCGTGACCTGGGATTTTGGCGATCCTGACTCGGAGGCAAAAAATAACTCCACAGACCTTAACCCGAACCATGAATTTTCATCGGGAGGTACCTATACCATAACCGCCCGAATCACGACCAAAGCATGGCGCGAGTTACGCCTCACTACAACCCTAAACGTCACGGAGAATATAACGGTATATCCTATGGATGATGTGCTTGCCTTTGAAACCACATCCGGCACAGGTACCTCCTACACTTTTGATACCTCCCTTGTTGAATCTACCATCCTTGGTGGACAGAGCGGTCTGATGGTCTCCTATTTTGATGGGGAAGGCAATCCACTCCACTCCCTAACCGCATGAGCAATCTTGATATAGGCAAGGAAACCATTACGGCCCGGGTGGCCCGCTCCAAAGATTCCGGTTGCTATAAGGAAACTGCTTTCAATCTCATCGTACAACCTCCGTCTTTGGCCCTTTCCTCCCAAAAACCCGTTGGCCTACGCTAAGGGGAGCAACGGAATTTCGGAATGTTTCAACACTTATAGATGGTACTGAACGTTCTTGGTAATCGGACTGCCTCCCAGTCCGATTTTTTCGTTAAGAGCACGAATCTGTTTCCTCCACCTTCTCCAAATCCTATGACAAACACGTCCCATATCATGGGACTATCACCTCTAGGGTCATCAACTTAACCATTCTAATCGTTTTGATCGAGCTTTATCCAAAGCCATGTAAATATATTGTACACCTCCTGTCCAAATATTTTACACCCAACCGCTTTTTTTCTTTGATTTAATCTCCAGGCATCTGATTTTTAGAGCATTACAGTTATGGCATGAAGATCGAAGGAAAAGTTAAAAGATCCGTCCCGCTACTTTACAGTGCGCCTTGGGACAGGGGTCTAAGATGAGCCTTCAACAGCATTGGAAATGACCATTAACCCAAAAAATTGGTAGAATCATAACACGAATCTCCTAAAAGGAAAATCATCAAAAAACGGAAATTATGTTGTTCAACTTCATCAAAATCGCGCGTCGCAAATTATGGAATAAAAAAGGAAGCACTTTTACCAAACTGTTTAGCCTGGCTGTTGGGATAGTAAGTCTGTTTTATATCGCCATCTATCTGTATCAGGAATTGAATTACGATACTTTTCATGCAAATTATGAAAAAATCACCAAGATCAATACGACCATTGAGTCCCCTACGGGAAACCTCTCGCTGGGTCTTAGTGCCGTGCCGGTAGGCCCTTATGTAAAGTCCCAGTCCCCCGCTGTGGAGGAATTTGTCCGTATCAACAAGGAATATGGGAGTCATGCCATTAAACATGGGGACAAACTCTTTTCCGAGAGCGAGAACATTTATTATGCGGACCCCACCTTTTTTAAGGTATTCAACTTTGATTTGGTCGCCGGAAATCCGTCAACTGCCTTGGATGGCCCGGATAAAATAATCCTTACCGAAAATACGGCCATAAAGTACTTTGGAAGTGCAAACGCTCTGAACAAAGTATTGCTTTACGACGATGTGCCATTTATGGTTTCGGGCGTTATCCGAAATATTCCCTCTAACTCGCATCTGCAGTTCGATTTTTTGATTTCGATGGCAACTTTTCTTAAAGATAGGCCCAATGTGAATGAGAATTGGGAATGGTTCCCCATGAACACGTATTTTTTGTTGAAGGACAAACAGAGCCATACCAATTTGGAGGAAGTATTGCGTACCATTCCCCAGTATCTTGAGGAGAGCAATACCCATGATAAGTACATACTCTCCCTGGAACCTCTGAATGGATTACATTTCAGTTCCCCAAAACTGGGTGAACTGGGACCAAAAGGAAAGCGTTCCAATCTGTATATCCTTTTTGCCATAGGAATTATGATACTTTTATTGGCGGTTTCCAATTTTATAAACCTAACGACGGCACAACTTTCGGTGGAAGCCAAGGATGTTTCCGTTAAGAAGACCATTGGTGCCTCTAAACATGACATTTTCAAACAGTTTTTTGTAGAATCGCTATTGCTTACCCTATTGGCAACGGTATTGTCCATAGTGCTGACCCTCTTTACGTTTCCATTTTTTGAAAACCTTATGGGAGGCCGTTTCGATGTTGCCTTTCTTTCAAATCCCCTTTTTATTTTACTGCTTCCCTTGATTCCTCTAATACTAACCTTACTAGGAGGGATATATCCGGCGGTAAAGTTTGCCCGGATTTCAACTATCCATAAACCCAAGCTGGATGGCAAGTATACCCATGTCCTGAATACAAGGACCTCCTTATTGATTTTTCAGTTTGCCATAACAAGTGCTCTGGTTATAGGATCATGTATTATTTATTACCAATTGAACTATATCCAAAATCAGGATTTAGGTATGGATACCGCGCATAAAATCGTTTTGGATTACGGCCCGAATTCGACCATAGGAACAGCTTTTGAGTCCCTAAAGCAGGAACTTGGGGCTATTCCCGGAGTGGAGGCAGTAACCTTTAGCTCCCATGTTCCCGGCCAGATACCAAATGGGGTGGCAACACAATTATTGGATGTAAACGGAAGAAGTAGTAATGGGGAAATAAATCTAAACCTAGTGGACTACAACTTTGTGGAAGACTATGGGCTACAGCTCATAGCGGGGAGGGATTTTAGAAAGGGCCCGGCGGACGAGACCTCGGCCCTGATTTTGAACGAGGCGGCCGTAAAGGCCTTTGGATATGAAAATCCCGAGGATATCCTGGGGGTCTCCTTTGAACAATGGGGTGGCAATGGTACGGTAATCGGGGTCGTAAATGATTTTAACTATTTATCCCTTCATGAGGAAGTAGGCTTATTATCCTTAAAAGTATGGCCGGAACAGTTTATGAAAATCACACTTACCGTTGCCCCCAACAGCGTAAAGGAAACGTTGGAAAAATTGGAAAGTAAATGGGCTTCGTTGTATCCCGGTATCCCCTTCAACCATTATTTTGTAGATGACAACTTCAAGGCCCAATATGATAAAGACCGGCAATTTGCCACTATCATCAATGTGTTTACGATTATCTCTATTTGTATCGGTATTTTGGGCTTGATCGCCTATGCCCGATTCTGGTGCGAGAGACGTAGAAAGGAAATGTCCATACGCAAGGTTTTGGGTGCCAGTGCCATGTTGCTCGTTTGGAAGCTCCTAAAAAGCTTTAGTATTCCGGTATTGATCGGTTTTGGTATCGCCGTTCCTGTCTCCTATTACTTGGGAGGACAGTGGTTGCTTGAATTTGCCTATCGTTTTGACCTAAACGGGTACTTCTTTGCCTTGCCTTTGGCACTGCTCTTGGTATTGGTATGGTTTTCCGTAGGCACCCAGACGTTACGATTGGTCTTGACCAATCCAGTAGATAACTTAAAAGAAGAATAAAAGTACATCGCATGTTTAAAAACTATCTAAAAATCGCCTGGAGAAGTCTCCTTAAAAATAAAGGCTATTTCTCGATCAATGTGTTGGGGCTATCCATTGCCTTGACCGTGTCCTTTTTGATGTTGCTTTGGGTACAGGATGAATACGGTATGGATAAATTTCATGCCAATGACGATCAGCTGTACCGGGTAAAACGCACCATTCCCTTGGAGGAAGGTGTTTTGGACGTATATGCTGGAATATCCTACCCGCTCCTTAGGACGGCTAAGGAACAACTACCCGAAATCGAAAAGTACATTACCCTGGGCCGTAGTTTTGAGGATAACCTGAAGTTGGACAATATTGATTTTAGGGCCTCAGGTGCGTTTGCCAACGCCGATTTCTTTTCCAGTTTCTCCTTTCCGATACTGTTGGGAGATATTACACAATTGGACAAAAAACCGGAAGCCCTAGCCATTTCCGAAAGTCTGGCAAAACGATTTTGGGGGTCGGATTGGCCCAAAAAAGCCATTGGAAGTAGCGTTACCATCTTGGATAACGGGGATTTTACCGTTGAGGCGGTCTACAAGGATTTTCCGAAACAATCCTCCATTCAAAACGATTTTTATTACAGCTTTGACAAATACCTGAATGATAACGATTGGATGCTGGAGTGGGGCAACAACGGAATGCAAGGCGCCTTTTTGTTGCGACCCGATGCCGACCCACAGGAAGTTTCCGCAAAGTTGAACAAACTGTTTCAGGCCAATATACAGGGAGAATTTAAGGAAGGTTGCTTTCTTCAAAAATTTTCGGACGATTATCTGTACAATCAATTTGATGAAAAGGCCCAGGTGAGTGGTGGCCGCATAGCGTATGTGCGGATATTTACCCTGGCCGCCATTTTTTTATTGATTATTTCATGTATCAATTTTGTAAACCTCTCAACGGCCCATGCTACCAAAAGAGCAGGTGAAATAGGGGTACGCAAGGTAATAGGGGCCAAAAGAGACAACCTTATGGGGCAATTTCTTACCGAGACATCCCTAATTACCGGGATATCGTTTTTGATTGCCTATATGTTTACCCTGTTGCTTTTGCCGAGTGTTAATGGTCTTGTAGAAAAACAACTTTCGTTGAATTCTACGGAACCGCTTATTTGGTTGGGCGTTTTTGTCGTTTTTGTATGTACCACCCTGCTGTCCGGAGTCTATCCGGCCCTGGTCATTTCATCTTTTAGGCCCATTGCCGCATTGAAGGGTCAGGGCCAGGAACAGAAAAACACCATATCCCTAAGAAAGGCCTTGGTCGTGCTACAGTTTGGATTGACCTCCCTTCTCATCGTGGCGGCCTTGGTCGTACAATTGCAAATTGAGTATATCAATCAAAAAGATTTGGGAATTGCGAAGGAACAAATGGTATCGCTTCACCAGGATAAAGCACTGACCGCGAAGTATGAGGTACTGCGTAACGAACTGCTTACCTCCAATGCCATTGAGGATGTTACCTTGGCCGGTCCCTCCCCCTTAAATATGGTGGCTTCCTCCAGTGGGGTCAGTTGGCCGGGCAAGACCCTGGAGCAAGAGAATATTGAATTTTCCCTGCTTTGGACCGCCCATAATTTTAACGAGGTGTTCGATATTCCGTTAAAAGAGGGGAGCTATTACCGTGAAGGGAGTTCGGATACCCTGAACATTGTTCTTAACGAAAAGGCCATAGAGATTATGGGGATTAAGGATCCCATAGGAAAAAGCATTCAGCTATGGCGCAAACCCCGTCAGATAATCGGGGTACTCAAGGATTTTCACAACCGGTCCTTATACGAGCCCATACAACCTGCGGTCTTCCTTTTGGATCCTGACAATGCCGGAAGTATGTTCGTAAAATTGGAAGCCGGAAAGACCAAGGAAGCCTTGGCTTCGTTACAAACGGTATTTACAGAAACCTTACCGGATCTGCCACTTCATTACGGTTTTGTGGATGAGGAATATGCTATGGCTTATAAAAGTGAGACCCTTACCGGGATCTTGGCCTACTATTTTGCCATCATTTCCATCCTCATTTCATGCTTGGGACTTTTTGGCCTGGCCACCTTTATGGCCAAACAACGAACCAAGGAAATCGGCATCCGAAAAGTGCTTGGCGCAAGTGTGGGAAGTATTATTGCACTTGTCTCCAAGGATCTGATGAAACTGGTGTTACTGGCGGTATTGATAGCATCGCCCGTTGCCTATTACTTTATGAGTACTTGGTTACAGGGGTTTGCCTATAAAATCCAAATCCACTGGAGTGTATTTGTACTAACCGCGGGGTTTGCCATACTGATTACCTTGTTTACCGTAGGGTGGCAATCCATAAAATCGGCCAATGCCGATCCAGTGAAGAGCTTGAGAACGGAATAAAACAAATACGGACCTGGCAGGTTTTCCACCTATGCTTCGACCCAGCTCAGCAATCGGGCGGACAAGTCTCAACCTGGCAGGTCTACTAGAAAACGAGAACCATGTTGAAGAATTATTTAAAAATCGCCTGGCGAAGTATTCAAAAAGAGAAGTTTTTTACCGGTATAAAAATTGGTGGCTTTGCCCTTGGGATTGCTGCCTGCTTACTAATTGCGCTATTCATAAGGGACGAATTGGGCTATGATACACACTACTCCCAATCAGATCAAATGTATAGGGTGGTCATGCAGGCCGAAATTGATGGGGAAATGAAAAAGAGCACCCATTTTCCATTGCCCATGGCTCAAACACTGGAGGCGGATTTCCCCGAAATTGAAAAGGCCGGCAAAATATATGGCTCTGCCCTTTCTTCCGGAGGAAAAAGGGCCTTCCGCCCGTTCGCAGAAACCCAGAATGTTTTTGAGCAGGGTTTTTTGTACGGAGACCAGAATATATTCGAAATATTGGAAATCCCACTCCTACAAGGCAACCCTAGAGAAGCATTGATAGGGCCGCGAAACTTGGTTATCTCGGAATCAAAGGCAGTAAAATACTTCCCCAAGGGAAAAGCCTTGGGACAGACCTTGATCTTGGACGACGATGCTTCAAGACCATATACCATAACAGGTGTGATGCCCGATTTTCCAAGTAATTCGCATCTTCACTTTAATTTCTTGTTGCCTATTGATGACTCCAATGCAAGTTGGACTTCGCAAAACTATTTTACCTATGTCCTTTTGGATGGAAAAAGCGATGTAATTGCGTTACAGGACAAAATGCGTTCCATACTAAAGAAGTACGTTATTCCCGCACAGATAAAAAGGGGTAGGGATGCCTCTTTTATAGACATTTTAAAGAGGATAACCTACAAATTACAGCCAATTGGCGACATCCATTTAAAATCGGACATCGAAATGGCCGATGGATTACCGCACGGAGATATCCGCTTTGTATATCTATTTGCAGCTATTGCGGGGTTCATATTGCTTTTGGCATGTATCAATTTTATTAACTTGTCAACGGCAAGATCGGCGAATAGGGCAAAAGAAGTGGGTTTGCGCAAGACCGTTGGTGCGTTCAAGAGCAACCTTATGGCCCAGTTTCTTACGGAATCCATTTTATTTAGCCTTGTATCCTTTGTTATCGGTGTATTGACCGCATGGACGTTACTTCCTCTTTTCAACTCCATTACTGGGAAGACCATAGAAATGCCTTGGACCGCATGGCCGTTTATACCTGTTCTACTTATCTCTGCATTGATTATTGGTATTATCTCGGGATTGTATCCGGCGTTTTACCTCTCTGCTTTTAGACCGGTGAATGTTTTAAAGGGAAGTTTAAACATAGGGGGTAAAAGTGGCAAATTACGCAGTGGACTGGTTGTTTTTCAGTTTGCAACATCGGTTGTTTTGATTATAGGAACGCTGATTATCTACAAGCAGATGAATTTTATCCTGGAAAAGGACTTGGGGTACGATAAGGAACAGGTCGTGGTTTTGGAAGGTGCCAATATATTGGGGAGCAAGGCAGATAGCTTTAAGGAACAGCTCTTGCAATTGACCCAGGTAAAGAAGGTTTCCGCAAGTGACTATTTGCCTGTTGAAGGTTCCAAACGAAATCAGACCACCTTTACTGTGGTAGGCGAGGGAAGCGAAAACGTCGGTGTTTTGAGCCAAACCTGGCGTATAGACTATGACTATATTAAAACCATGGGCATGCAAATAGTGGAAGGACGGGATTTTTCAAGGGATTTTGCCTCCGATTCGGTCAACTCGATTATTATCAACAAAAAAATGGCACATGATCTGGGGCTTGAGCAACCCTTGGGGAAACAGATCGATAACAATTACCAGCATTGGATCATTGTAGGGGTCGTGGATGACTTTCACTTTAAATCCATGAAAGAAGATATTACTCCTCTGGCCCTATGCGTTGGTAGCGATCTTGGAACCATCGCAGTAAAGGTTGATCCAGGGAACATTGCCGAATCCCTAGCTGCGATTACGGCCATTTGGGACCGCAATGTGCCCAACCAAGCTTTGAGCTATACGTTCTTGGATCAAAGATTTGCCCAAATGCACAATGACGTACTACGGATGGGCCAGATTTTCAACAGCTTTGCCCTCTTTGCCATTTTCGTTGCATGTCTTGGTCTTTTTGCCCTGTCCGCATTTATGGTAGAACAACGAAAAAAAGAAATAAGCATACGCATTGTCTTGGGTGCCCCTTTCCAGGCAATCTATACACTATTGACCTGGGATTTCTTAAAGTTGATTTTGCTATCGATTCTTATTGCGGTGCCCATTGGGTGGTATATGATGCATCGTTGGCTTGAGGATTTTGCCTATAGAATCGATTTGGGTTGGCAGGTATTCCTGAGCGCTGGGGCCATTGCCCTAATCATTGCGTTGTTTACAATCAGTTATCAATCTATTAGTGCCTCATTGACGCAGCCATTAAAAAGTTTGCGCTCGGAATGACGAAATACCCGTCAGGTTTCCGGAAACCTGACAGGTCTAAACAAAAAAAGAAAACATGCTCAAAAACTATTTAAAAATCGCTTGGAGGAATATTATGGGGAACAAGCTCCACGCCTTTATCCACGTAACCGGATTGGCCGTAGCATTTTCCATCTGCATCCCATTATTTCTTGTAGCCTATTTCCATTTGAGCTTTGATTCCTTTCATGAGGAAAAAAGCCAATTGTTCCGAACGTCACGTTTTACGAACCGGGTACAAGGCCCTGAGGTAAGCTCCCAAATGCCATTGCCGGCGGCAACTGCCCTTGTGGCCGAAATTCCGGAAATCGAAGCTGCAGTAACGGTCAATTCGGGAATGCTGGAGAACATTGCCTATGGGAATAAAAATTTAGAACGGTTGGTTACCCGGACCGAACCCGATTTCTTCGACCTCTTTACTTTTCACATTCTAAAGGGGGATAGAGGGACGGTGCTTTCCGGCATACATGATATCGCTCTGAGCGAAAGTACGGCCCATGCCATTTTTGGGGATACAGACCCTATCGGAGAGGAATTAAAAATAGGCAAACCAGGGGAAGAACAAATCTATTCGGTGTCCGCCGTAGTAAAGGACGCTCCAAAAAATAGCAGCATCCGTTTTGACGCCGTTGCCCGAATAGAATCGCTCAATGGCTATACCGAAAACAAAAATAACTGGGCATCAAACGCATCCAACGTCTTTATCAAGATTGTCAAGAATACCGATCTTAGGATAGTCGAGGACAAATTGATTCCATTTGTGGAGAAATATTATCCCGAACAATTGGCACAATTGAAATCCGAGCATCCAGCAGCAATGGAAACCCGTGAGTTGCTCAATATAAGTTTGACCAATATCGAGAACATCCATTTTTCCGGAGAGCGGAGCGCCCCAAAGACCTTGATATACGCTATTATGGCTTTGGGTGCTTTTATTCTATTGATTGCCTGTTTCAATTTTGTAAATCTCAATATGGCCCAATCCTTTAAAAGAAGCCGTGAATTGGGGGTGCGCAAAACATTGGGAGCCTTTAAGGGACAGCTTTTTCTACAGCTTTGGGGAGAAGCGTTTCTGCTCTACTTTTTCGGTTTTAGTATAGGTATGGTAGTTGCATATCGATTATTACCGTCCTTTAGCGCGCAGTTTGGAGGTGGGCTGGACATTGCCGTATTGTTCCATCCTACCTTTTTGGCCATACTGGCCAGTGTCTTTATCGGTGTCACTTTGATAGCCGGAGGCTATCCTGCGCTTAAAATGGCCAATTTCCGACTGGTTGAAATTTTAAAGGGCAATGTATCTACAAAAAAACCTGGAGCGTTACGAAATACCTTGTTGATAGGTCAGTTTGCAATTTCCAGTCTATTGATATGTGTGAGTTGGATAGCTGGCCAGCAACTTGATTTTTTACGGGAGATACCCATAGGGTTCGATAAGGAGCAAGTGGTTAGCATTCCTGTGGGTCATCAGGAAGATGGCCGAAAGGTACTGGCACGGATGCGAAATGAACTTGCGGATAATTCCGATGTTGTTTCTATTGCAGGTGCAGGAGGAAATCTGGGTAGGGGACGGGACCGTACAACTTCTACTTCGATCGTTGGGCTGGATTACGATCAAAAACAGATTTCGGCCTACAGACTTTTGGGCGATTTCGGTTATTTAAAAACGTTACGTATTCCCATCCTAAAGGGAAGGGATTTTGATCCAGCCTTTGGTACGGACATCACAAATGCGGTAATCGTTACGGAAAGTTTTGCAAGGGCCATGGGAGAGCCTGATCCCGTTGGAAAGTATCTGGACGGGGAAGAGGGAAATCAAATAATCGGGATGGTTCCGGATTTCAATGCCTACTCCCCATCCGAAAAAACGCTGCCAATCCTCATTGACCTTTCCGCCGATGAAGCCATCAATTATATATTTCTAAAAGTGAACACGGATAATCCACAGCTCGCTATGGAGCAGCTTGCCTCGGTCTGGGAAAAAGTAGCCCCCAAATCGTTATTCAATGCTTCTTTTTTGGATGAAAACCTTCAGGCCTGGTATGAAGTGGAGCAAACGATGACCCGGATTTTTGGACTTGCTTCGGGCATAGCCATTTTACTTTCCTGCCTGGGACTTTTTGCCATTTCCCTATTGGTCATAGAGTTACGTACCAAGGAAATAGGTATTCGAAAAGTGATGGGCGCCTCGGTCAGGGGTATTGTACGAATGATTTCCATTCACTTTTTAAAGCTGGTATTCATAAGCCTCGTCATTGCCGTGCCTTTGGCCTGGTATGCGATGCAAAATTGGATCGAAGGTTATGAGAATCGAATAGCAATCAATCCGTTGACATTTGTTTGGGTAGGTTTTCTGGTTGCCTTAATTGCTGTACTTACCGTAAGTTTTCATGCTATAAAAGCAGCCTTGGCCAACCCGGTAAAAAGTTTACGGACAGAATAGAAAAAACACCTATCATGCTGAAAAATCATTTAAAAGTAGCCGTTAGAAATCTTATTCGCCGAAAAAACCACACGCTGATCAATATTGGAGGTTTGGCCCTAGGCATTGCCGTTTGTTTTGTGATCTTTATCATTACACAATTTGAATCGAGTTTCGATGATTACCATGAAAACAAGGATCGCGTCTTTCGTGTTTTAACGGAGTACCATCATGCCGAGCCTGAAATCTTCTATGGCAGTGGGGTTCCGTATCCATTGCCCGAAGAACTTAAAAATTCTTTCCCGGAATTGGAGAAAGTATCGGCAATATATTCCGATGGTGATGATCAGATATTGGTGCTGGATGCGAACGGAAATCCGGTTAAGAAGTTCAAGGAGAAGGAAGGGGTGTTTTTGGCGGAACCTGCCCTATTCGATATTTTGGATTATGAATGGCTGGCCGGTACCCCAGCTTCCTTAAAAGACCTGAACAACGTAGTTCTCGTAAAAGAAACCGCTGAGCGGTATTTTGACAACTGGGAAGATGCGGTAGGAAAGACCATTAAATGGAATAACAATGAAGTTTTGACCGTGACGGGTATTTTGGGAACCATACCAACAAATACAGATTTGCGGTTTAAGGCGGTAATATCCTATGGTACCGGTTATACGACCAACTTTCAAAACTCGGACAACTGGAATGGCACTAATGGAAGGTTTGGCTGTTTTGTGCTATTGCCCCCAAATGTTTCGGAACGAGATATCAATGCCCGATTAAAAGTACTGTCCCAGGAAAAAAAGACAGGCTACAACAAAGATATACACTTATTGCAGTCCTTGGATAAGATCCATTATGATGCCCGGACCGGAAATTATAGTGGAAAAACAATAAGTCAAAAGCTGATAAACATCCTTTGGCTCATCGGGATTTTCATTCTTTTGATTGCCTGTATCAATTTCATAAACCTCTCTACGGCACAAGCTGTAAACCGTTCCAAAGAGATAGGGGTAAGAAAGGTCATTGGTAGTACAAAAACCCAATTGAAAATACAGTTTCTGGCCGAAACCTTCCTAATCGTTATGGCCGCGATTTGTATGGCATCCATAATCGTCTTTGCGTTCTTGCCGACTATCGCTAAACTTTTGGATTTATCCCTCTCCATTACCTCGGTCTTGGATTTGAAGACCTTTATGTTACTGGGTATACTGGCCTTGGCCGTGACTTTTTTGGCAGGCTTTTACCCCTCATGGGTGCTTTCCAGGTTCAATCCCGCTTCCGCACTAAAAAACCAGGGAAAAGTTGGTAAAAATGAAGGTATTACCTTAAGGCGAAGTCTTGTTGTTTTTCAATTTGCCATTGCACAGGCACTTATTTTTGGAACAATGATCATGGTGCAACAGATGGATTATTTTACCAACCAATCTATGGGCTATGACAAAGAAGCTATTGTAAACGTATTGATACCTCGGGATAGTATTAGCATGGGAAAAATTGATTATTTGAGCAATACATTATTGGCTACAAACGGCATCCGGAATGTAAGCTTTAGTTCCAATACTCCCACCGAGTATAGGACAAACAATTGGTCGAGGTTTGTATACGACAACGCATCCAAGGAAACGGACTTTTATAGCATACGAAAAGGAATTGATCATAATTATTTAGAGACTTATGGACTTTCCCTGGTGGCCGGTAGGAATGTAAAAAAGCCTTCGGAGGCTGTGGAAGTTCTGGTAAACGAGGATTTGATGAAACGCCTTGGAGTCACCGACCCAAACGAAATCCTAAACAAAAAGGCAAGCCTGGCGGGCGGTAGAATAGAGGGCAAAATAGTTGGTGTAGTGAAGGACTATCACAGTAGTACGTTCAAGGATGGAATGTCCTCCATAATAATGGTCAATAGAAAAAGCTGGTTTAATTTGGCAGGAATCAAATTGGCAACGAACAATATTTCAAATAGCATACCGGCCATTGAAAAAATATGGGACGATACCTTTCCCAATTATGCATTTGAGTACCAGTTCTTGGATGATAAGATTGCCAATTTTTATGCGGAGGAAAAAAAGCTGTCCCAAATGTATAAGTTGTTTGCTCTTATCGCAATTTTATTGAGTTGCCTTGGGCTTTACGGATTAGCCTCCTTTATGGTGAACCAACGTACGAAAGAAGCGGGCATCCGAAAAGTTTTGGGAGCAACGGTGGGCCATATCGTATATCTATTTTCCAAGGAATTTATCATATTGATAGCCATAGCATTTCTTATAGCCGCTCCATTGGCATGGCATTTTATGGGACAATGGTTGGAGGAATACACCTACCACATTGACATAACTTGGGCCATCTTTGTTTTGGGCGGGGCGGGAGCATTGCTGATTGCTTTATCCACGGTTAGTTATCAGGCAATCAAGGCTGCCATAGCCAATCCCGTGGAAAGTTTACGAACGGAATAAACGAATCTATACCCGTCAGGTTTTCCGCCAAAAAAGGGCGGACAAGCTCAAACCTGACGGGTCTCTAAAACAACAAAAGCCCATGTTACGACATTACGTAAATCTTTTTAAGCGAAACATTTTAAAGTACAAATTCTCCTTTTTTATAAATATGGTAGGGCTATCCACGGCCCTCGCCTGTGCTACCCTAATTTACTTGTGGGTAAATGATGAGTTGCTTACCGACAAGTTCCATGATAAAGATGATCGGATCTTTCATTTGATGGAGTTTTATGAATTTCCACAGCAGACCATTGCGAATGAAGTTACCTCCGGAAACATGGCCCAGCTTTTGCTCAAGGAAATGCCGGAAGTGGTCCGTACGGTTCGGGTAGCAAAATACTTGGACAACGCAACACTTTCCCTAGCGGACAAGACGATAAAGGGGGTTGGCCATTACGTAAGCAAGGACTATTTTAAGGTGTTCTCCTTTCCCCTGATCCAGGGCGATAAGAACAATCTTTGGGCCGATACGAATACCATAGTACTGTCCGAAACCATGGCGAATTCCTTTTTTGGCTCATCTAGACAAGCCATGGGAAAAACGCTCACCCTTCAAAATGAAAAACAGTTCTCGGTATCCGGTGTTTTCAAGGATATTCCGAAGCAATCTTCCGAAAAGTTCGATTTTGTGTTATCGTATGAAGAGCTCATCCCTTCCCAGCCCAATCTTATGGATTGGGGGAGCCAATCCACCCACCTATACCTTCAAATGGAACCAGGGATCAATGTTCTTGCCTTCAATGAAAAAATCCATGATTTTATTCGGGAAAAGACGGGCAACAGACAAATGCACCGTACCCCTTTCATAAAAAAGTACTCGGAGGAATATTTGTATGGAAAATATGAGAATGGCGTGCAAGCGGGAGGAAGGATTACTTATGTAAAACTGTTCGCTATCATCGCACTGTTTATTTTGGTCATCGCCTGTATCAATTTCATGAACCTATCGACTGCCAGGGCATCCCGTAGACTCAAGGAAATCGGTGTCAAGAAAGTGGTCGGGGCCAATAGAAAAGCCTTGATCTTCCAGTATCTGACCGAAGCCATAGCCTTGACATCCATGGCATTGGTGCTTTCCTTGATTTATGTGGCCCTGTTATTACCGGAGTTTAACCAGATTACGGGAAAACAGCTGACCATGGATTTTAGTCTCGGATTTATACTTTCTTTATCGGCCATAACCCTGTTCACCGGATTACTTTCCGGAAGCTATCCGGCCCTGTACCTTTCCGGTTTCAATCCCGTGTCCATTTTAAAAGGGAAATTGAATACCTCAATTGGAGAGGTATGGACCCGCAAGGGACTTGTTATCATCCAGTATACAGTCTCCGTAATCCTTATTGTCTCCGTTCTGGTGGTATACCAGCAGATCGAGTTTATACAAAACAAAAACCTGGGCTATAGTAAAGAACAGATTATTCATTTTGATCGGGAAGGAAAAACAATGGATCAAGGTCATATGGATACTTTTTTGGCGGAATTGGAAAGGGTGCCCGGGGTCGTCAGCGCCTCCAGTAGCCGAAACAAGATGACCAATCAAGGTTGGGGAGTAGGTGGCTTTGACTGGGAAGGAAAAGACCCTAATGACCATACCTCGTTTCAAAACATGATAGCCTATTATGGCTTGCTCGAAATGTTGGATATTGAGCTGGTAGAAGGAAGGACGTTCTCCAAAAATTTTACTTCGGAGGATACCAAGGTCATTCTCAACGAAGCTGCCATTGCCCATATGCAATTGGAAGACCCTGTGGGAAAGACCATCAATTTTCGGGGTATGGACCGGGAAATTATTGCAGTGGTCAAAAACTTCCATTTTGAATCGCTGCACGAGAACATTAAGCCAATGATCATCAATTTATGGCCGGACAGGATTTCCAAGTTTATGGTAAAAATTGCGGCTGGCAAGGAAAAGGAAACCTTGGCCCTATTGGAGGATTTATACCAAGAGTTTAATCCCGGTTTTTTGTTCGATTATAGGTTCCTGGACGAGAATTACCAAGAACTTTACAAAGCGGAACAGCGTGTATCGGTCCTATCCGGGTATTTTGCGGCTTTGGCCATCATCATTTCGTGTTTGGGACTTTTTGGATTGGTCTCCTTTACAGCCGAGCGGAGAAAAAAGGAAATCGGAATCCGCAAAGTGCTGGGAGGGAGCAGTGCCCGTATTTCTTTTTTGTTGTCCGGCGAATTTGTAAAACTCGTATTGATAGCTATTGTGGTAGGACTGCCCATAAGCCATTTGCTGACTAATAACTGGCTTTCGGGATTTGCCTATAAGACCGGGACCAACCTTTGGTATTTTCTCTTGGCCGGAGCTTTTGTAGCCCTTTTTACTATGGTCATGGTAAGTGCGCAGACTCTCGTAGCAGCCAATCGCAACCCTGTAGATTCCCTAAGGAATGAATAAAAAATAGGACAATCATGATAAAAAACTATCTAAAGGTTGCCTGGCGCAATTTATCCATAAGCCCTTTTCAAACTTTTATTAAAGTTTTTGGACTGTCAATTGGAATCGCCAGCGTTATGCTCATTCTTTTTCATATAAAGGACGAGTTGAGTTTTGACCAAGCATTTTCGAAATCGGATCGGATTTTCAGGGTAACGAATGAAAATTTGGGCGAAGGGGCACGCCATTGGGCCGCTACACCTCCACCGATGGGGCCTGAGATACAACAGCAATTACCAGAAGTGGAATCGGCCGTACGATTTCATCGTCCATCGGCGTATCAACTCCTGAGTCATACATCCAAAAGTGGAGACACAAGAAAATTTGAAGAAAGGGGGGGATTTATTGTTGATCCCGGGGCTGTAGAAATGTTTGACCTCGAATTTGTCCGAGGGGATGCAACTACGGCTCTCTCTGAAATGAACAGCATTGTTTTGACCGAGGAAATGGCCCTAAAGTATTTCGGCAATGAAGACCCTTTAGGAAAAGTAATCATGGACAATATTGCCCGTATTCCATTGAAAGTCTCCGGAGTCATTGCCAAATTCCCGTTCCAGACACATTTAAAGTTTGACTATTTACTTTCCATGCCCACCATAAGCAACTATCAAGATCAAGGCGCCCTGTCAAGTCGGGGATGGTCCGGGTTCTATACCTATATCCAATTGAGGGAAGATGTGCCATTGATTTCGATGACATCCAAAATGGAGAAGTTCATGGTTCAATTTTATGGGCCTCATGGGGAAACTCCGTCGGAGACTTTGGCCGCCCGAAAGCTTCGTCTTCAACCCATAACCGATATCCATCTATACTCCAAATTGGAAAAGGAAATGTATCCCAATAGCGATATCACTTATGTATACATTTTCGCTTTCGTAGCCCTATTTATTTTGCTTTTGGCAGCTGTCAATTTCATAAATATTTCTACCACACAATCGTTCGGCAGGATCAAGGAAATAGGAGTCCGAAAAGTTGTAGGAGCCAAAAGGAAACAACTTATCCAGCAGTTTTTAATGGACTCCCTACTCGTCACGTTTCTTTCCATGATAGTAGCGTTGGTGATTTTCGGGTCGGCCATTCCCTATTATGACGACCTCACCTCAAAACCATTTTACCAAGAGAACATATTTACCCTATCCAATTTTGGTATTTTGTTATTGATGCTTATAAGTATTGGGATATTGGCCGGTCTTTATCCGGCTGTGTTTGTTTCTAGATTTCATCTTGTTTCATCGCTTAATAGTAAGAGGAATTCTGGCCCCCGGATACAAATAGTCAGGAACTCACTTATTGTTTTTCAGTTTGTAATATCCGTATTTATGATTGTAGGAACCGTTATCATTTACAATCAGATGAATCTGTTCCATCACAAGAATTTAGGGTTTGATAAGGAGCAGGTACTGGCCATTACCATGCATAGGGAAATGTGGGAGAATTATGGGGCGTTGAAGGCCAAGTTGTTGGAAAATCCCGCAATCGAAAATTTTTCGACTACCACGAACATTCCTGGAAATCGATTTGGCTCTTATTTTCTTACACCTCTTGGGAATACACAGAAGGTTACGGAAGGGTTTGATGCCCGACTGATGTTGTCCGATGAAAAGTTCCTATCCACATTGGATATTCCTATAAAAGAGGGGCGGGACTTTTTCCGTCAAGAACCCAATACAGGAAATAAGGAATGCATCATCAATGAGGCAGCGGCAAAACTATTCGGGTCAAATAATCCTGTGGGAAAAAGAGTAGCTATAGGGAGGGATACAGCAAACATTGTGGGCGTGGTTAGGGACTTTAATTTTGCCTCCCTTCATTCGCCAATTGAACCTTTAGTGATACAGTACAATCCCTATGCGGGGGGCCACCTACTTATAAAGGTGCAGGAGAATCAATTGCCTCGGACTATTGCATATATGGAGAAAAGCGTGGAATCCATAGCTCCCTCCAGTACGTTCTCCTATTCATTTGTCGATGATAGGTTAGACGGACTTTATGATGCAGAAAATAGAATGAGCAAGGTTTTTAATGTCTTTGCCCTACTATCCCTGTTGATTTCATGTCTTGGACTTTATAGTCTATCGGCATATATGGCCAGTATCCGGATAAAGGAAATTGGAATACGCAAGGTGCTTGGTTCAAGTAAAATGGATATCATAGGAATTCTGTCCAAGGATTTTTTAAGACTTGTCTGTGCAGCTATACTTATCGCCACTCCCTTTACCTATTTTACCATGGAAAGATGGCTTCAGGATTTTGCCTATCGTATTGAAATGCAATGGTGGATGTTCGGTTTGGCAGGTGTGCTCGTACTATTCATAGCAATTGTCACCCTAAGCTATCAAGGCATAAAATCAGCAAATGCAAATCCCATAGAAAGCTTAAGAACCGAATAAAAGAAAAACGATGTACAAACTATTCCTAAAAATTGCGACGCGTTACCTGTTAAAGAACAAGCTCTATTCCTTTATCAACATTTTTGGGCTGGCCATTGGGATTGCGTCATTTGTTTTGATCATGCTTTATGTGAATTATGAGCATAGCTATGACAAATTTAAAGGTTCCGATCATGTGTACAGGGTTTATATGGATTATCTGGAAGGGGATAAATATGTGCCAGGAGATGCTGAAGCCTATATAGCGAGTGGTCCCGCACTAAAAGCTGAATTTCCAGAAATTCAAGATTTTGTGCGGTTTAGGCGTCTCAACGATTTGGTGGTGCTAAGGGACAATTATCCCTATGACAATATTGTTGGGTCTTTGGCCGACTCTGAATATTTTGACGTTTTGGACCATGGCCTGGTCAAAGGCGATGTAGAAACCGCCCTTAAGGAACCCTATTCCATAGTATTGAGCACCCTTTTGGCCAAAAAGATTTTTGGAGATATGGATCCTATTGGAAAAGCTTTAAAAATAGCGGGGGATGATACAGTATCGTTTACCGTAACAGGGGTGATGGATAATAGCGGCAGAAACACCCACATTAAAAACGATTTGCTGGTTTCCTTTAAGACCTTTTATTCTTGGAAGGTTTTTGAAGGAGATTGGAAATATACGTGGAACCAAAATGTGTATTACACCTACCTTAAACTAGCAGAAAATTCCGATGTCCAGTTGCTCAATCAAAAAGTAATGAACTTTAGACCCAAGGGGTTTGAATTTCAGGAAAAACATCACCTTGAACCAATCGAGGACATTCATTTGTACTCCAATAAACCCTTTGAAGCCGAAGCCAATGGCAGTGGCAGTAGCGTAAGGCTTTTGGCAATAATAGCTTTCATCACCTTGGTCCTGAGCTGGATGAACTATATGAATCTATCCAGTAGTAAATCCTTGGAGCGTGCCAAGGAAATTGGGATCCGCAAGGTTGTTGGTGCCCAAAAAACGCAACTGGTTCTACAGTTTTTGCTGGAATCTGCCCTATTGAATGGCATTGCCGTTATTTTGTCCCTTTTGGCTGCCTATCTGTTACTCCCAAGCTTCAACGCTTTTGTGGAACAAGACTTGGGCTTGGACGGAAAACAGTTGAAAGGCCTATTGCCTTATTTTGGCATCCTTGTAATGGGGGCCACTTTGGCGGCTTTTTATCCTGCCTTTATATTGAGCCGATATAATCCGGCCAAAGCGTTAAAAGGGAAGGTTCAATCCTCAAGAAGTGGTCTCACCTTTAGGAAGGGACTTATCGTCTGTCAATTTATAGCTACCATTGCCTTGCTCACGGGCACCTTTGTGGCCAATAAACAGATTCATTATTTAAAGAATCGGCCTATCGGGGCCAACCTAAACCAGATTGTTGCGCTTAGCGGGCAAGTGTTCGATCGTGAGAAAGATTCCCTTTTTCACCAAGACATTAACATATTTATCAATGAACTAAAAAACAGCCCTTACGTCAGCAATGTAACAGGAGCAAGTACTTATCCCGGAGATGATTTCTTGGAAATAAATTCAAGTGTAGGATTGACTTTCCCAAATGGCCATACCGATGAAAAGCATATTTGGTACCATTATGCCGCTAGACCGGAATATTTTGAGGTAATGGAAATGGACTTTGTAGCGGGAGAAGCCTTTAAGGAAACCGCAAGGGGTTTTAGCAACAATATAGTCATCAATGAAAAGATGGCCCATTTCATGGGAATTGATGACATGCAAAGTCTTATTGGAAAAACCATCAGATTCGGAGAAAGTGATTGGCCCATAAGTGGTGTGGTCAAGGATTACAATCATTTTGGAATGAAATCACCCGTGGTTCCCTTGATTATAAGGCATTACAAAGAAACGGATAATATCTTGGTGAAATTCAATGAAAAGGCCTTGACATCGGCAGGAATGGATAAGGCTTTGGCAGAGTTCAATAAAATATGGCTCGTAATATTTCCGCAAAGTACTTATAATTATTCCTTCTTGGATGAACAATTTGAAGCGTTATATAAAAAAGACCGTAAATTCAGTCGGGCATTTCAAATCTTTACAATTCTAGCAATCCTAATAGCCTCTATGGGACTGTTTGGCCTAACTTCTTATACCGTTGTACAGCGCAAAAAAGAAATCGGTATCCGAAAGGTAAACGGCGCCACAATAGCACAAATTCTCTCGCTGCTGAACAAGGACTTTGTAAAATGGGTCGGTCTCGCCTTTGTCATGGCCGTGCCCATATCCTGGTATGCCATGGATCAGTGGCTAGAAGGCTTTGCTTATAAAACAAGCATCAGTTGGTGGATTTTTGCCTTGGCCGGATTAACGGCTCTTGCCATTGCCTTGATTACGGTAAGCTGGCAAAGTTTTCAAGCGGCCGTGGCCAACCCCGTGGATAGTTTACGAACGGAATAAGACAAAACAGGGATCCGTCATGTCACTGGAAACCTGACGGGTCTCAAAAACCAAAAAACCATGTACAAACTATTTCTGAAAATTGCCACACGTTACCTGTTAAAGAACAAGCTATATTCCTTTATCAACATTTTTGGTCTGGCTATTGGTATTGCCTCTTTTGTCTTGATTATGCTCTATATAAACTACGAATATAGTTATGACACCTTTAAAGGCTCCGATAACGTATATCGCGTATATATGGACTATACAGAGGATGGGGTCTTTGTTCCAGGTGATGCACAAACCTATAATCTAAGTGGCCCTACGCTAAAGGAGGCTTTTCCCGAGATTGAGGAATTTGTACGATTGGCCCATATTACCGATGTTTCGTTAAAACAGGAAAACACCCTGATCAATGAGCTAAAAGGAGCCTTGGCGGATCCTTCCTTTTTTGATGTTTTTGGGTATCCCTTACTAAGGGGCGATCAAAATACCGTTTTAAGGAAGCCTTTTACCGTTCTATTGACGGAGTCCTTGGCCCAAAAAATCTTTGGCGACGAAGATCCCATTGGGAAAGCAATCTCTGTCTTTTTTGGGGTGGAAACCATTTTTACGGTAGATGGCATACTGAAGGATTTCCCCCCCAATATCCATATGAAAAACGATTTTTTGATGTCCTACAATACAATATCCACATGGAAAGGTTATCGAAACAACCCGGAACCCAATTGGAACGGCAATAGTTATTTCACCTACCTAAAACTGGATGGGAATGCAAATGCGGAGATATTGAAACAAAAGGTCATGGATTTTAAGGTAGAGGCCCTACCCTACGAAAGGCATAACCTGGAACCCTTGGAGGACATTCACCTCTATTCCGATAAGCCCTATGAGGCCGAGGCCAATGGCAGTGCCGACAGGGTGAGCTTTTTGTTGGCTATAGCTGTGATTATTATAGTGCTATCCTGGTTGAATTACATTAATCTCTCCACGGCCAAATCTTTGGAACGGGCTAAGGAAACCGGAATCCGTAAAGTGGCCGGGGCACAAAAACCACAGATTGTTCTTCAGTCGTTTTTGGAGTCTTTCCTGCTCAACTTCATCGCCATGGCGATAGCAACAGTGCTTATACTGATTGTGTTGCCTCTATTTAACAGTTACATTGGAAAGGAATTGACCTTGGACTTTTCTACTATCAAGGCATTTCTCCCTATGATTGGCTTTATTCTAATGGGAACTGTCGTATCGGGCATGTATCCGGCATTTGTTTTGGGCAACTATACACCCGCCAAGGCCCTAAAAGGAAAAATCCGTTCTTCTAGAAGTGGCCTGACCATTAGAAAAGCTTTGATAACCGGTCAATTTCTGGCCACGATTATTTTAATCATTGGTACGATAGTGGTGACCAAGCAGATCAACTTCCTGCAAGATCAACCCATTGGGGCCAACTTGGATCAGGTGGTAGCGATTCACGGAAAGGTAATGGGCAGTAGGCCCGATTCCCTGGTAAGAAACGATATCGAGACCCTCAAGAACGAGCTTAAAAAACTTCCGTTCGTCAAGACCACTGTTCTCGCCCAGACGTATCCGGGCGGTGAATATGACAACCTGAATTCCAATGTAGGAATCACGTTTCCGAATGGCCAAAGGGATGACAAACGCATATGGTACAATTACGCCGTTGGCCCCGAATATTTTGAGTTGATGGAATTGGAATTTGTTGCTGGAGGCCCCTTTTTGGAAAATACCGAAAGCTGGAGCAATCGGATCGTAATGAACGAGCGGTTTGTAAGGCATATGGGGATTCCTAACGCCGAAGAGGCCGTGGACAAACCATTAAAGTTCTTTGGCATGGACTGGGTCATTTCCGGTGTCATCAAGGATTATCATCATTTTGGCCTCAAGACTGGCATAGAACCCATGATTTTGAGATATAATAGGGATGTGAGCAATGTGCTCATAAAAATTGACCAAAAAGCCTTATCAACAGCGGGAACAAGTGCGGCAATCTCCCAAATAGAGAACAAATGGAATGCAATGTTTCCGGAGAGTACGTTCAACTACACCTTTTTGGATCAAAAATTCGAAGCGCAATACAACGGGGATAAGGCCTTTGGTACTGCTTTTCAAATCTTCACGATTTTGGCAATACTTATTGCGTCCATGGGACTTTTCGGGTTGACCTCCTATACCTGTATCCAAAGAAAAAAGGAAATAGGCATCCGAAAGGTCAATGGTGCAAGAATACATGAAATTCTGTCCCTGCTGAACAAGGATTTTGTAAAATGGGTCGGTCTCGCCTTTGTCTTGGCCATACCCATATCCTGGTATGCCATGAACCAGTGGCTCCAAGGTTTTGCCTATAAAACGAATATCAATTGGTGGATTTTTGCCTTGGCCGGATTAGCGGCTCTTACCATTGCGTTGCTCACCGTAAGCTGGCAAAGTTTTCAAGCGGCCGTGGCCAATCCCGCGGATACCTTGAAGGACGAATAAATTTGTTTCCTAAAGAGGAAGTTTACGGGGTAAATCCGCCAAAAAAACAATCATCCTCGCATTGTAAAATATTTGGACAACACTTGTCCAAATATTTTACATAAAACCAATCAAAAAATCTCTATTTCCAACGTAAACTTTTGATTGTAAACCACTTATGTTTTTGGCATAGAAATCGATTTGGCTTGCAACGTAGTTGCAGCCATGGCTCTGGGCACTACTCTATATCATTTGAAATGGAGGACTATTTTGTGAAATCGCTTATTACGAATTGATAAATCAAACACAAATGACTGGATTGAAATCATATTTAAGGCACTTGGTCAAAAATAAATTGTACACTATCGTAACGGTCTTGGGTTTTGCCATTTCCTTGACCTTTATCCTTTTGTTGAGCGTCTATATCAAAAATGAATTGTCCGTTGATAAATTCCATGTGAACAAGGAACGCATTTACCGATTGGAAAACGAAACGGTTGATTTTTCACCTCCCATAGCGGAAGACTTAAAAAATAGTATTCCGGAGATAGAGGATTTCACAAGGGCTTTGGAGAGCGACGGAAGAATTATGATAGCCGGTGGCCCAAAACTAAAAATGAATTATTTGGGTGTAGATGCTTCCTTCTTTGATATTTTTTCATTTCCACTCTTAAAAGGGAAACCCGGAGAAGTTCTTCAAACAGCCAACAGTATCGTGCTTTCAAGATCCATGGCCATCAAGTTGTTCGGCTCCATTGATGTTGTCGGTAAATCGGTATTCATGAACACCGACCATAAATATATGGTAACAGGTATTATGGAGGACTTTCCCGAAAACACGCATTTCATGCAACAGGATGCGCTTTTCAATATGAAAGCTTTTGAAAAGTTATGGGGCTTTGAAAACATCATGGAAGAATATGGCTTCTGTTCCATAAGCATTTATTTCTTGGCGAAGGCAAATTCCAACCTTCCCGCAAAAGCACCGGAAATATTGGAAAAATTCAAAAAGGATTTTTGGCTATATATGGAGGGCTGGGCGAGTATTGTGGAATTCACTCCCTTGGAAGAACTTTATTTTAGCCCAAAAGTTGGCAATGGCACCCAAAGTAATAGCCGAACATTGATAACTATACTTTCTGTCATTGTTTTGCTCATACTGTTACTTGCAGTGGGCAATTATGTGAATCTCACCATTGCACAGGCCACTTTCCGGGGGAAGGAAGTCGCCATAAAAAAATTATTGGGAAGCTCCAAAAAGCAATTGTTCCTTCAATTTATCCGAGAGTCCATTTCCCTTTGTTTGGTGGCTGTTCTGTTGGCGCTGATCTTGGCAAAACTGATCGAACCGATTTTTGATTCTTTGTTGAATACGAGGCTACATTTAAACGATAAGGTAGATATCCCGAACCTACTGGCCCTACTGGGGATATTTGGTTTGATAGGGTTTTTATCCGGTATTTTACCAGCCCTAAAAATTGCCGATTTTAAACCTATTGAAGTTGTCAACGGGGCGTTTCGGACAAAAGTGAAAAGTGTTTATGGAAAGGCCTTTATTACGTTTCAATATACCGTTGCCATTGCCCTATTGGCCTGTAGCTGGATCATCATAAAACAAACCAATTTTTTACGTGGCCAGGATCTAGGTTTTCAAAAGGACAATATTGTCCATCTGGAATATCTGGGCAGCAATGAACAAAAAGAACCCATAAAAAATGCCCTGCTGCAAATTCCCGGTGTAGAGGATGTTTCCTTGACTTGGCAAAGTCCCTTGAGTGGAGGAAGTAATCAGACCTTTGATTCCAAGGGAAAATCAGTGAGCTTTCAGGAGTTTGCAATAGACTCGTCCTTTTTCAATGTGTTCAATATCAAAATGCAACGTACCAGTGTGGCCTACTCTGAAAATGGGGTATATCTCAATGAGATGGCCGTCAAGGAATTAGAGCTAGGTGAGAACCCTGTTTCTTTTATGATGGGCGAAATAGAAAAACCCATTTTAGGTGTGGTCAACGATTTTAATTTTAAGGAACTACGTGAAAAAATTGGGCCGTTGATGTTGCGGCAGCAAGTGGCGGACTCCTATGCGGAGAATATTTTTCTCAAAGTTAGCGGAACTAGTTTATTTGATACAGCGGATAAAATTAAAACGACCTATGCCAGTTTAATCGATGAAACCCAATTTGAACTCACTTTTGTTGAGGATACGATTAATCAATGGTATGAAAAAGATGAAAGAACGGGAAAAATTATCGGCTATTTTACACTCTTGTCCTTTATTATTTCCGCAATGGGGATTTTGGCCATGTCAACATTCTACATGCAACAGCGCAAAAAGGAAATTGGTATCCGGAAGGTCAATGGTGCGAACATGGCACAAATTCTTTCGCTCTTGAACAGGGACTTTGTGAAATGGGTCGGTTTGGCCTTTGTTATTGCGGTACCTATTTCATGGTATAGTATGAACCAATGGCTACAGGGCTTTGCCTATCAAACAACCATGAGTTGGTGGATATTTGTCTTGGCAGGGCTAGTGGCCCTGATCATTGCCTTGCTTACGGTAAGTTGGCAGAGTTTTAAAGCGGCAATCACTAATCCAGTAGAGGCTTTGCGGGAAGAATAAACCGTTGTTAAACCTGACAGGTCTCATTGAAATCATCAATTAAGGAACAAAAAACATAGAAAATGAAAAAACTAAACACACTTATTGCATTACTACTATGTATTGCGGTAACCCAGGCCCAGCGTAGCAAAAAGGTAAAGGGCAATGGCAATGAGGTGACCATAGAACGGAACACCCAGGATTATGATGGCTTACGGGTTGGAGGTTCTTTTGAGGTAGAATTGATCCAGGGTCAAGAAGGCCATATTACCTTGAGTGGGGAGGACAATATCCTCGAGTATATTACTACCGAAGTCCAGGACGAGGTCTTGATTATTAAAAAGATTGACAATGTAGACCTTAGGCCATCTAGGGGCAAGAGGGTTCTTATAACCATTCCTATTGAAAGTATCGACGCCATTCGGCTTTCGGGCGCCGGAAGGCTATATAGTCATACGACCCTTAAGGGAGACGATTTCAAAATACGAACCTCGGGTTCCCGGAATTTGAAGCTGTCCATTGAGGCCCGATCGGTGATTGCGGTAAGCTCCGGATCAAGCACTATACAATTAGATGGGAATACGGAGGCATTAGAGGTAACTTCTTCAGGTTCCTCCAATGTGCGGGCCTATGAAATGCTGGCCAACGTAGTAGAGCTTAAGGCCTCTGGTTCTTCCAATATTCGTGCTACGGCTAACGAATCGTTGACGTCCAAAATTTCAGGTTCGGCAAACATACGATATCGGGGCAATCCCGATAAAATATCTAATAAGGTTTCCGGTTCGGGATCGGTATCCAAGAAGTAAAAAATACGTTCGCTTCCTTTTCAAAAAGCACCCCGGTACGTCCAGCACGAAGAATAGGCCCGATACGTATTACAATCAATTAAAAAACAAAAAGCACAGAAAATGAAAAATGCAATCACACTTATCGCCTTAATCGTTTGTATAGCCATAACCCATGCCCAACGGGGCAAAAAGATCAAAGGGAATGGTCATATTGTGACTATTGAAAGAACTACGGATACCTATGACGGTATTTCCGCAAGTGGATTTTATGACATTGAACTAATCGATGGTGAGGAAGGGGCACTAACGCTCAGGGGCGAGGAAAATATCTTGCACAATACCGAAACCGAGGTCAAGAGAGGCATCTTGGTCATCAAACCCAAGGACAAAAAACAGCTGGTTCCCTCCCGTGGCGAAGGCGTTTTTATAACGGTTTCCGTGGATGAAATCGATAAGATCCGCCTATCAGGATCTGGGGATTTTGTGGGAAGGAAAACACTTAGAACCAATGATATGGACATCCAGGTATCGGGCGCAAAGCATATTGATTTAACGATCGATGCGACGAATATTACGGTGGCAACCTCAGGCTCCAGCGATATCGAATTAAAGGGCAATAGCGAAGAACTTAGGATACGGTCTTCCGGCTCTTCCAATGTGAGGGCCTATGAACTGGAAGTCGATGAGGCAACATTGCAGCTCTCCGGCTCCTCCGATGTGGAGGTGACGGTAAATGAATCGTTGGTGTCCATGGTTTCCGGTTCGGGGAATATCCAATATCGGGGCAATCCCGATAAAGTGCTTAATCAGATTTCCGGATCGGGATCGGTATCCAAGAATTAAAGGAATATGTGCTCCCCTTCCAAACGGCGCATTGGGCGCGTTCCATAACACATGTCCAAATTAAACGGAAGGGAAGCAGAATCCAATGACCATTGGGGTAGGAAGGAGTAAAACCAAATGTTGAGTACATGATGAAGCTGCCCCGGTGGTTATTTGGACCACACAGGAAAACAACAAATTATGCTAAAACACAATCTAAAACTGTTTCTCCGAAATATAGGAAAACATAAAAGCACCTTTTTGATCAATGTTATGGGCATGTCCACGGGACTTGCCTGCGCCTTGTTCATCACCGTTTGGGTAATGGACGAACTGAGCGTGGATCGTTTCCATGAAAAACGGGACCGCTTGGTTCAAATATTACAAAATCTACCCACCCCCAATGGCATAGAAACCGATGAGGCGACCCAAGGGCCCTTGGCCAAGGCACTTCTTGATGAGTTTCCCGAAGTGGTACAATCGGCGACCGTACTGGATAATTCATGGTTCGAAGGCGAAAAATTTTTGTTGTCCGACGGAGGTAATCGATTCTTCAACTCCGTGAATCTGTTCGCGGGTAAAGACTATTTTAACATGTTTACCTTTCCGTTGCTCTATGGAAATCCAGCGGAAGTACTTGCCCATACCAACTCGGTGGTCATTTCGGAGGAAATGGCCGAGAAGTTATTCCAAACTACAAATGCGGTAGGTAAGACATTGGAATGGTTGCACGATGAGTATGGAAGCTCCTATACGGTCTCCGGAGTTTTTAAGAAACTGCCCAAAAACTCCTCGGCGCAATTTGATGCGGTGTTCAACATGGAGGTTTTTATTGCACAGAATGAGGATTTTAGGGATTGGCGGGATAGCGATGCAAAAACATATGTACTTCTGGAGCCAAACACGGATCTCACGGCATTCAATGCCAAAATCAGGAATTATCTAAAGACCAGGAACGAAAATTTCCCGGAAACGTATCTGGCACAACGCTATTCCGAAAGGTATCTGCATGGAAATTACCAAAATGGTGTGGTCGTGGGGGGAAGAATCCAATATGTTCACCTGTTTTCCTTGATTGCCCTTTTGATATTGATCATTGCCTGCGTCAACTTCATCAATATGGCTACGGCCAAGGCCTCGACCCGCATTAAGGAAATCGGGGTAAAAAAATCGGTAGGGGCCAAGCGAAAAAGTTTGATGCTTCAATTTGTAATGGAATCTACTATGACAGTAGCGATTTCCATTCTTATAGCACTGGTTGTCGTTAAATTAGGGTTACCTCGGTTTAATGGTATTTCCGGAAAAGAATTGACCCTATCTTTTGATCCCGACCTGATATTAGGCATAGTGCTTATTACCTTGGTAACGGGTATCGCTGCCGGGGCATATCCCGCGCTATACCTATCCGGTCTTTCCGTACTCAATGGACTAAAAGGACAGTTGCTCAAAAGTTTTAGCGGCAATTTTGCCCGAAAAGGCCTGGTCATATTCCAATTTGTGACATCCGTAATCCTTATCATATCCGTCATCATCGTTTATAAACAGATGGATTTTATCCAAGACAAAAATTTGGGATTTAATCGTAATAATGTTATTTGGTTCCCATCTGGTGTCATGGGGGCCGATACTGGCAAGGCCGAGGATGTTAAGGAGATGGGCACCGCCGATATTGAGAACTTTGTACAACTGCTAAGAAATACTCCCGGTGTCGTTAACGCCTCGAATTTCAGACATACAATGATGGCCGATTTCGGAACCACAACCGGACTCGATTGGCCTGGAAAGGATATGGAGCAAGATGCGCTTTTTGCTCAAATTGCCGGGGGATACGATTTTATAGAGACGTTACAAATGGAATTGAAGGAGGGGAGAACGTACTCCAAGAAATTTAAAACGGAAAAGGAAAAAATCATTTTCAATGAGGCGGCAATTGCCCAAATGAGCATAGAGGATCCCATAGGAAAGGTCATTAATCTTTGGGGAGAAGATCGAGAGATAATCGGAGTGGTGAAGAATTTTCATATTGACAAACTGTATAAAAAAATCTTGCCCGTATTTATGACTTTAAGCGATACCGGATTTGCTTCCAACATCATGGTACGGATGGAACCCGGGACAACAACCGCAACCCTAGAGCGTATAAAGCAGGTATATCAGGACTATTTTATTTCAGAGATGCCTTTTGAGTTCAATTTTTTGGATGAAAATTATCAGTCCCTCTATGAAGCGGAAAAGCGGGTGGCCACCCTTTCCAAATATTTTGCAGGCCTGGCCATATTAATCTCTTGTTTGGGCCTTTTTGGTCTGGCTATTTTCACCTCGGAACGACGAAAAAAGGAAATCAGTATCCGTAAGGTGTTGGGGCAAAGTGCCGCACAGGTAACGGTTATGCTTTCCAGCGAATTCGCCAAATTGGTGTTGACTTCCATATTGATAGCCTTGCCTGTGGCTTATTTATTGGCCAACACTTGGCTTTCGGGGTTTGCGTATCGCATTCCGTTACAATTCTGGTATTTCTTGGGTGCTGGAATCGTTGCACTTGCCATAGCAATGCTTACGGTTGGTTCACAGGCCATACGGGCCGCAAATAACAATCCCGTGGATGGGTTAAGGGACGAATAATCATTGAAGCTATCAGGACATTGGCCAAAACTATAAACTATGTTAGAGAATAATCTAAGACTATTTTTTAGGAACATCAAAAAGCATAAGAGCTTCTTTTTGATCAATACTACAGGGCTTTCTACAGGCCTGGCCTGTGTGCTGTTCATTTACTTATGGGTACATGACGAATTGAAGATGGACACATTTCATGAAAACGACAGCCAACTCTATCAGGTGTTGACCAATCATTATACCGATAAGGGGATTGCCACTTGGCGGGAAGCCCCGGTCCCACTGGCATCGGCCCTTATCCAAGAAATTCCGGAAGTAGAGGACGCGGTGAATGCATCATGGGTGGAGGATATTTTTACACTCTCCTATCAAAATGACTACTACAATGCTACTGGGAGGTTTGCGGGCCAAAACTATTTTGAACTCTTCTCCTATGAACTGTTAAAAGGGGATAGTTCACAGGTCTTGGCGGACAAGGACGCCATTGTCATTTCAGAATCCATGGCCTTGAAGTTGTTCAATACCACTGAAAACATTATAGGGAAGACCTTGAACTGGCAGTATGAAAATCATAAAAAACAGCATTCCATTTCTGGTATTTTCAGGGATGTTTCTGCCCATTCTTCGGAGCGGTTTGATCTTGTTGTCCCCTTTGAAGTGTATGAGGACATTCTGGGAGATGATATACATTGGGGAAATCATGATGCCAAGGTATATCTCTTGTTGAGGGAGGGTACGGACGTTGGTAAATTCAATAAAAAAATTGAAAACTTTATCAAAACCAAATGGGAATATTCAATTACCTCCCTGATGGTTCAACAATATTCCTCTAAATATCTTTATGGGAGATACGAAAATGGTGAAATAGTTGGGGGTAGGATAGACTATGTTCGCTTATTTTCCATTATCGCCTTCTTTATTTTGATTATTGCCTGCATTAATTTCATGAACTTGTCCACGGCAAGAGCCTCCAGGCGAATAAAGGAAGTAGGAATCAGAAAGGCCGTAGGTGCACGAAGGGCAGCGCTGATCCTTCAATTTTTTGGGGAATCCCTGATGCTCACCTTCCTATCCCTGTTGGCCGCTATCTTCTTCGTTGCGCTCCTTCTCCCGCAGTTTAACCAAATTGCCGGAAAACAGATGGAACTTGTTTTTGATGCAGGCCATTTAATTTGGTTGGTTGTAATCGCATTGTTAACGGCATTGGTTGCCGGGAGCTATCCTGCCTTTTATCTTTCCGGGTTCCATCCGGCACATATATTAAAAGGAAAATTTAACAGATCCTTAGGGGAGTTATGGATGCGTAAAGGATTAGTGGTATTCCAATTTACCTTGTCCATTATATTAATTGTATCCGTACTGGTGGTATATCAACAAATAGAACTTACCCAGAATAAAAACTTGGGATATGACCGTGAGGATATTATCTATTTCACAATTAAAGGAAAGGTATCGGATCATCTAGAGGCATTTCTCTCCGAAGCAAAAAAGATTCCAGGGGTTAAACATGTATCCGGAATGTGGGGGAGCATGGTGGATGATACGGGTGTTTCCCAGGGCCCTTTTGATTGGGAGGGTAAAGATTCCAATACTTTGATTCCGTTTTCAAACCTGGGAATTGGTTATGATTTAATTGAATTGATGGGTATTGAAATGAAGGAAGGGCGGGCATTTTCCAAGGATTTTAACAATGATACCGAAAAAATAATTTATAACGAGGCGGCTATTGAAGCAATGGGACTCAAAGATCCTATTGGTAAAACAGTAAGTATTTGGGGTACCGAGATGGAGATTATTGGAGTTGCCAAGAACTTTCATTTTAGATCGCTCCATGAGGATGTAAAACCACTTTTTTTGAGATTAAAGCCAAATGATGCCGATAAGGTCTTGATCAAATTAAAATCTGGGATGGTGGCCGAGACCATTGGAAAGCTTCAGAGCTTTTATGAAACCTTTAATCCGGGCTTTTCTTTTGATTTTAAATTTCTGGATGCGGATTATCAGGCATTGTACAGTTCTGAACAACGGGTCGCCTCCCTTTCCAAATATTTTGCAGGTCTAGCGATAATCATTTCCTGCTTGGGGCTGTTCGGACTTGCCGCTTTTACAGCGGAACGACGAAAAAAGGAAATCAGTATCCGAAAAGTGTTAGGGCAGACCACGGCTCAGGTTACGGTAATGCTTTCGGGAGAATTCGCCAAATTGGTGTTGGCTTCCATATTGATAGCCTTGCCCGTGGCTTATTTATTGGCCAACACTTGGCTTTCGGGTTTTGCGTATCGCATTCCGTTGCAATTCTGGTATTTTTTAGGCGCTGGCCTTGTTGCCTTATTTGTTGCTATGCTTACGGTTGGTTCACAGGCCTTAAGGGCAGCAAATAATAATCCCGTGGATGGGTTAAGGGATGAATGAAAAAATGATGAACAGGTGCTGATTTAAGATTATTAGAGTTTCAGTACAGAAAAAAAGAAATACGATGGTTATCAACTATCTTAAAGTCGCTTGGCGAAATTTCATAAAGCATAAGGGATATGCGGTTTTAAACATATCAGGTCTTGCTATAGGCCTAGCAGCGGTTATTCTAGTCTTTTTATACATCCAGGACGAAAAAAGTTATGATACCATGCATCCTGATTCCAATACCCTATTTGGCATTGGAGAGACCTTCATCGATGACAATGGGGAAAAGTTTGACATACCCTTTGTACCCTCGGGATGGGCACAGCTACTCAAGGAAAGGGTTCCAGGTGTTGCTGGGACATCTCATGTGTTGCTGTATGGATATCCACATTCTGTTCGTAATCCCGAAGATGACAAAACAATTCTTACCCAAGATGGCGAAATTTTCATGGTTGATCAGTCATTTGCCGAAATACTTCATTTCCCTCTACTCCATGGAAATCGTGAAGAGGTTTTTGAGCAACCCAATAGTATTGTTTTGTCCGAAAAGGCTGCAAATATTCTATTTGGATCTACAGATGTTGTCGGTCAGGTCCTAGAAATTAAGAATATTTTTATTTCGCAGGAATATGCAAATCTAATCGTAACAGGTGTGGTGCAGGATTACCCCTCCAATTCCCATATACGGCCTGACTATTTGATATCTAAAAAGTTTTTGAACACTTCTTCAAGTTTTCAGGAAATGATAGGGATTCCCGTAGCGGATTATTTTTCAAGTATTGACGGGTTTCAAATGCCAACTTACGTACGGATTGATAAAGGAGCTAATATTGATTTAATTGAAACCGAATTTGAACGTGTACTAGCAGAGAACCTACAGGAAAAGTCCAAGCAACATGACCCCTTCTTTCAAAAAATAACCAATTTTCATTTTGATAAGAAGGTAAATTGGTCTGGGTGGAAAAGTGCCGCCAATTCCGATTTTATGATCGTTCTTGGTTTTATAGGCTTTATCATCCTACTAATTGCCAGTATCAACTACATGAACTTAGCAACTGCAAGATCCATGAAAAGATCAAAGGAAGTTGGGGTCAGAAAGTCATTGGGAAGCAGCCGTTCCAGTCTTATATTCCAATTTTTTCAGGAGTCTTTGCTTACCTCGTTTTTGGGCTTATTGATTGCGTTGGCATTGGTAGCTCTAATGCTTCCCGCATTCAACCATCTTGCCGACAAGACCTATACCATAGCTTCTTTTTTTCAAATAGAGATACTTTTTGGGCTGGTATCCATATGGTTGGTAATGGCTTTTATTGCTGGCAGCTATCCTGCTGTGGTCCTTTCCGGTTTTAAACCTATACAAGTATTAAAGGGCGGGCTGACCATTGGCAAGGGGCATTCTCGCCTTAGAAAGGCATTGGTCCTTTCACAGCTTACCATATCAGTGCTGTTATTAATTTGTACGGGCATTATTCTTCAGCAAATGAATATGCTTCAAAACTCCAAACTGTACGATAATGCCAATCAAGTGGTATCCATACGATATGGAGGGGGAATAGCGCCTATTGAGGATTATAACACTTTGAAAAATGAAATATTAAGAGATCCGGATATTGAGGAAGTGACCTTGTCTGTTCACCTACCCCAAAGATGGGGGCCTTGGCAAGCTTCATTTGAACTTCCAGAAATCAGCGGAGAACAGAAATACGATTGGATTCAATTGCCCGGAGACTATGACTTCCCAGAAGTATTTGATTTGGAATTTCTTGCTGGTAGAAGCTTTAGGATTGGAAGTCCAGCTGATTCTAGTAATGTTATTCTCAATGAGACCGCGGTTCGTAGTCTGGATATGACTCCCAATGAGATATTGGGTCAATCAATAAAGGATGTCGCTACCAATATTCAAGGAACGGTGATAGGGGTTGTCAAGGATTTTTCGTTTGAGTCCATACGTACCCAGATTAAACCGATGGCCATACAGGGTAAACCACAAAAAGAAGATCAAATTTTGTATGTAAAGATTCCAGCAACCAAATTGGGGGAAAAATTAATGATGTTGGAAGGGGTTTGGAAAAAAATATTGCCCGGAGTAGGATTTGATTATTGGTTCCTAAGTGAGGAGTTTGGGCGTATGTATGCTACGGAGCAGAAGATGTCCGATCTTATTTGGTTCTTTTCTATGTTGGCCATATTTATAGCCTGTTTGGGGCTTTATGGCTTGGCCTCTTATATGGCCGAACAAAGGACCAAAGAGATTGGGGTTCGAAAAATATTAGGGGCCAGTGTTCCCCAAATACTTGTATTGCTGGTTTCCGACTTTGTAAAATTGGTAGTAATCTCTTGTCTTGTGGCCTTTCCTATAGGGTATTGGGTCATGAATAATTGGCTTCAAAGCTTTGCGTATAAAATCAATATTGGCTGGGAGATTTTCGTTATTTCCCTTATGGTAATCTTAGGGCTTACCCTGCTTACCATATCCTATGAAAGCATTAGGGCATCTATTGAAAAACCTACAAAATCATTACGATATGAGTAAAATAGTACAATCCTTATTGAAATTCTACAATTGCCATAAGAATTGGAAATTGTTAACTAAAGAATTAAAAAAATGCTAAAACACAACATCTTACTCTACCTAAGGAACATTAAAAAACACAAAGGCAGTTTCTTGATTAATCTGGTCGGATTATCCACCGGTCTGGCCTGTGCCTTTTTGGTATATCTATGGGTTTCCGATGAAATGGGGATGGACAAGTTCCATACAAATGAAGCCCGTTTGTTCCAAGTTTTGCGCAATGTTCCCGACGGACAAGGAGAAATTGCTACCCGTGACACCAACTCAAGTCTTATGCTCACCGGGTTGCAAGAGGAATTCCCCGAGGTTGAAATGGCCACGGCCGTTTTTGAGATGGAAACCAAAGCCCTACTCGAAAGCGACGAAAAAAAACTCAGTGCCCTAGGGAATATGGTAAGCGCAGATTATTTCAAAATGTTCTCGTACCCCTTGATTTTGGGTAATAAGAACAATGTTTTAAAGGATGTTAACTCCATAGCAATTTCGTCTGCGCTGGCCACCAGCTTTTTTGGGAAAGATGCCAACCCTATAGGCCAGGCACTGACCGTTAAACATGGTGAGGAGGAAATTGAGGACGTTTTTACGGTTTCCGGGGTTTTTACAGTTCCTGCCAATTCTTCAAAGCAATTTGATTTTGTATTGCCCTATGCCAAGTTTTTGGAATTACGGAATCCAAAATACATCCATTGGGGGAGCAATAGCTCCAATATGTATGCACTACTGAAGACAGGGGTGAATATTGCCGATTTCAATGAAAAAATTGCGGGTTTTATAAAAACCAAGGATGAAAACAATAGGGCTTCCGTATTTCTTAGCCGCTATTCGGACAACTATTTAAAGGGGCATTTTGAAAACGGGAAACAAGCTGGGGGAAGAATCGGTTATATACTGTTGTTTTCACTTATTGCGCTTTTTGTATTGGTCATTGCCTGTATCAACTTTATGAATTTATCCACGGCAAGGGCATCCAGGCGATTAAAGGAAGTAGGCATCAAGAAGGCGGTTGGGGCCAGTAGAAAGTCATTGATCTTTCAATTTATGATAGAGTCCCTATTACTTTCGTTTTTTTCCCTGATCTGCGCGGTGGTGCTGGTACTGAACCTACTCCCCTGGTTCAATGGGATTACGGACAAGGATCTCAGCTTCGTTTTGGAACCGCATATCCTTACGGGCGTTATCGGGATAACTTTGTTTACCGGATTGATTTCCGGAAGCTACCCCGCACTATATCTGTCCAAGTTTAATCCGGTGAAGGTATTAAAGGGTAGGATGAACACCTCTTTTGGCGAACTCCTATTGCGTAAAGGCTTGGTCATCTTCCAATTTAGTATCTCCATTTTATTGATTGTGGCCGTTAGCATCATCTATAGGCAGCTCGATTTTATCCAATCCAAAAATTTGGGTTACGATAAGGACAATGTACTTGTTTTTGAGCGTCAGGACGGACTTTTGAATAACATGGAAACCTTTCTTGAGGAAGCCAAGCAATTGCCAGGGGTGGTAAATGCCTCTTATATGCAAGGCAGTATGACCAGTTTTGACAATTCCTCTAGGGGACATTCATGGCCCGGACAAACGGAGGAATCAAAAGGGCTCACATTTTGGCATTCCCATGTAGGGCCTAATTTTATTGAAACCATGGGTATTGAACTGAAGGAGGGAAGATCTTACGTCAATGAAAAGCCCGATAACGAATCGAAGATTATCCTTAATGAGACCGCGGTTAAATTAATGGGCCTGGAAGATCCCATAGGAAAGGTTATAGATATGCGTGGGCCCAACAGGGAAATCATTGGAGTAGTGAAAGATTTTAACATCCAATCGCTGTATGATGAAATAAAGCCCATGGCATTACTTTGCAGAACCGAATGGGTGAGCAACCTGGTCGTTAAAATAAAGGCGGGGGAAGAACAAATCGCCATTAATGGCCTAAGTAAGCTATTCACGGAATTTAGTCCAGGCCTGACCTTTGATTTTCGGTTTTTGGACAACCAATATCAGGCCCTGTATGTCTCGGAACAACGGGTGGCTACCTTATCGAAATACTTTGCCGGGTTGGCCATTCTCATCTCCTGCTTAGGGCTCTTTGGACTGGCGGCATTTACGGCCGAACGGCGACGGAAGGAAATCGGTATCCGGAAAGTATTGGGCCAAACCGCGACGCAGGTCATGGTAATGCTGTCCGGCGAATTTGCCAAACTTGTAATCATTGCAATTTTGATCGCTTTGCCCATAGCCTATTTATCGGCCGAAAATTGGCTGTCCGACTTTGCGTATCGTATTCCGCTACACGTATGGCATTTCCTGGGTGCAGGTGCCCTGGCCTTATTGGTAGCTATACTTACGGTCGGGAGCCAGGCCATAGGGGCGGCAAATCGAAATCCAGTGAACTCCCTGCGGGAGGAGTAACTCCGATAGCTATCGGAACATCAATCGAAAAACAAGAAATCATGTTAAGACATCATCTAAAATTATTTTTTCGGAATATTAAAAAAAACAAGAGTACTTTTTCGATTAATATCATTGGGCTTTCTACGGGGTTGGCCTGCGTATTGTTGATCGCCCTTTGGGTCTTTGACGAACTGGGCGTGGACAAGTTCCACGCCAACGATGCCCGCTTGTACCAAGTGGTGGAAACCCCTCAAATCGATGGGCGTACCCTACAGAACCCCAGTACGGCAGGTTTATTGGCAGAAACCCTGGCACAGGAATTCCCGGAAATCGAATACAGTACAGGAGTTCGGGAAACCGGGGAAATGATGCTATTCCGTGAAAAAACCCATTTTAAGGCGCAGGGCTTGTTCGCTCATCCAGAGTTTTTCAACGTATTTTCCTTTCCCCTGCTTCACGGGAATAGCGCTACGATATTTGGGGATAAAAACACGATTGTGATATCCGAGGATTTGGCCAAACGGTTTTTTGGCCAAGCGGACAACGTAATCGGCGAAACATTGAAGCTGGGTGAAAACACACTGTTTACGGTTTCCGGGGTTTTGGAAAACATTCCCACCAATTCCTCGATTCAGTTCGATTTTGTGATACCCTTTGCGTTCTTTAAAGAAACTAGCAGTCCCAATGCCATGGATTGGAACTACAACTTAGTTCAGGTTTACCTAGTCCTGAAAAAAGGAATCGATATTACCGATTTCAATGCTAAAATCAAGAGTTTCATGGAAACTAGGACTGGTGATCCGGACAGGCCGTTGGCCACACGGTTGTTTTCCGATAATTATCTCTACGACAAATATCGAGATCGAGTGGAAAAGGCAGGGAGGATTGCCTATGTACGGCTTTTTTCATTGATATCATTTTTGATCCTGGTCATTGCCTGTATCAATTTCATGAACCTTTCCACGGCAAATGCCTCAAGGAGACTAAAGGAAATTGGTATCAAGAAGGCCATGGGATCCAAACGGAACGTCTTGGTGTCCCAATATCTGGTGGAATCCCTGTCTATGACCTTTTTGTCCCTTTTAATCGCCCTCTTGATCGTTGCTTTGCTATTGCCCCAATTCAATGCCATTGCAGCCAAGCAGATAACGCTGGACTTCAAGGGACACTATATCCTAGCCTTGGGAATCATTTTGATGATTACCGGTCTTTTGGCAGGTAGCTACCCTGCTTTTTACCTATCGGGATTGAATGCCATTACTACATTAAAGGGAAAGCTCCATACTTCAAAGGGAGAGGTGTTTGCCCGTAGGGGCCTGGTCATTTTTCAATTTGTGCTTTCCACCATACTAATTGTTTCCGTATTGATCGTATACCGGCAGTTGGAATTCGCCCAAACCAAAAACCTGGGCTACGATAAGGACAATGTGGTGTATTTCGATATCGAAGGAAAGGCCAGACAAAACCTGGATACCTTTTTAGCGGCCGTGGAGCAGTTAGAGGGCGTGGCATCGGCCAGTAGCATTTCCACCAATATCGTAGGAGGCAACAATACCACGACCCGATTACAATGGCCCGGAAAAATGCCCGATGAAAAGGCGGTATTTCAGATACGCCCGGTAAACTATAATATGATAGAGACCTTTGATATCGATATCGTTCAAGGAAGATCCTTTTCCAAGGAATATGGGGCAGAGGAATCCAAGATTATCTTTAATCGAACGGCGGTCGATCTTATGGGTCTGGAGAATCCCATTGGCAAGCGGGTTTCCCTCGAGAACACCAATTTTGAGATTGTAGGGGTTACGGAGGATTTCCATTTCGCCTCGCTCCATGAGGAGATCAAACCCCTGTTTTTTGTTTTGCGACCCGAATGGACCCGTACGGTTATGGCCAAGATCAAAGGGGGCCAGGAAAAATTGGCGTTGGGCCAACTTCAGGATTTTTACGAACGATATAACCCTGGTTTGGAGTTCGACTATAAATTTCTGGATGAGACCTATGCCGCTCAATATGCCGCTGAACAGCGGGTCTCTATATTGGCCAAATATTTTGCAGGTCTCGCCATATTGATTTCCTGTTTGGGCCTTTTTGGGCTGGCTACTTTTAATGCGGAAAGAAGGCGAAAGGAAATCAGTATCCGGAAGGTATTGGGGCAGAGTGCTACACAGGTAACGCTTATGTTGTCCAGTGAATTTGCCAAGTTGGTCTTGATTGCGATGCTGATCGCATTGCCTATCGCCTATATTTTGGTCGGTAATTGGTTATCGGGTTTTGCCTATCGTATTCCCTTGCACATTTGGTATTTCCTGACTGCCGGATCGGTAGCCTTGGGAGTAGCGATGTTGACCGTAGGAGGTCAGGCGATTCGTGCTGCGAACCATAATCCTGTTGAGGGGTTGAGGGAGGAATAGATGTTAATGAGAGAGTAATTATTGCGAGGATTTATTAAAGGGCTAAAGAGTCATGTTAAAACAGAATATCTTCCTTTTTTTTAGGAATATCCAAAAGAACAAGAGCACCTTCATGATTAATATCATCGGACTTTCCACGGGATTGGCCTGTGTACTGCTGATTGGCTTATGGGTTTTTGATGAGCTCCGTGTGGATAAGTTCCATAAGAAAGATGCCCAACTGTACCAGGTCATGCAGAATTTCCAATTTGATGGTGACATCGAGACAGAGTGCAGAACACCCGTTCCTTTGGGGGAAGCCCTATTGGAGGAAATGCCGGAGGTTGAACATGCAGTTGCCATTAACGATTTTTTTTCTTGGCGTAGCAGGGAAGGAATCCTTTCGAACGGGGACAATCATATAAAGGCTGTTGGGTGGCATTCGGCCCCCGATTTTTTTAACGTCTTTTCCCATAAACTTCTCCAAGGGGATAAGGATCAGGTACTGGCCGGGAAGAACGGCATAGTCCTATCAGAAAGTTTGGCAAAGAGAATTTTCGGCACTTTAGACAACATCGTCGGGAAAACCCTTGAGTGGAAACATCCCTCCTTTGAGGGCGCATATCAGGTCACCGGTGTTTTTGAGAATCTACCTGCCAACGCTACCGCCCAGTTCGATTTCTTGATCAGTATGGAAATCTTGTTGGAAAAAGATCGGTGGGCCAAAGGATGGGGCAGTAGCTATGCAGAGACTTTTTTGACCCTAAAAAAAGGGACAGACGTCGAACAGTTCAACAAGAAGATAGAAGGTTTCCTGAGTACCAAGGATAATTCGGACGACAACGCCACCCTGTTCGTTCAACAATACTCTAAAAAGTATCTTTACGGACAATATGAAAACGGTGCGCCGGTCGGGGGCAGAATAGCCTATGTGCGGTTGTTTTCAATTATTGCTCTGTTCATACTCTTAATTGCCTGTATTAATTTTATCAACTTATCCACTGCATTGGCGTCCCGTAAAATGAAGGAGATCGGGATAAAAAAGACCGTAGGGGCGAACAAGGGGACATTGATAGTTCAGTTTTTGGGTGAATCCATGCTCATGGCGGTTCTGTCCTTAGTAGTCGCTATCCTTTTTGTAGTCCTGTTTCTTCCCCAATTCAATGAAATTGCAGGAAAACAACTTCATTTAAATATGGATCTTTACCAGGGATTGTTCATCGTCGGTATTGTATTGCTTACCGGACTTGTTTCGGGTATCTACCCCGCATTTTACCTTTCCGGATTCAAGACCGTAACAGTCTTGAAAGGGAAATTCAAAACCTCTTTGGAAGAGGTATGGGCGAGAAAAGGGCTGGTCATTTTTCAATTTGCCCTATCGATTATTTTTATTATTGGCCTATTGGTAATAGATGACCAGATTAAATACACCCAGACCAAGAATATGGGCTATGACCGTGACCATATTATTAGTTTCCAATGGAAGGGTGCGTTATACGATCAATGGAACGGGCTATTGGAAGGTAAATCCAATGAAAGATTCTATGCCTTTATGTCGGAGTTAAGGGAAGTAACAGGAGTGGTACAGGCCACAAACATGACCGGGAACATCCTAAACGAGATTTATGGGCAAAGCGGTATTTCTTGGAGAGGAGAGGATTCGGATAGGGATTTCCTTTTTCAGTCGCCCGTGGTCGGCTACGACTTTATCGAGACCTTGGGCATCGCGTTAAAGGAGGGACGAACTTTTTCGGGGGATTACGGTGACGATTACTCGAAGATTATATTGAACGAGGCCGCAGTAAAAAAAATGGGGCTGCAAGATCCCGTGGGCCAAACTATCGATATGAACGGTGGCAGTCAGATCATAGGGGTCGTCGGAGATTTTCATTATGGGTCACTTCATAATCAAGTGGAACCGCTCATATTCAGGTTGGATCCGCACGGAAGGAACATCATGGTCAAAATCAAGGCCGGAATGGAAAAGGCCACTCTGGAGCGTCTGGAAAAGTTCCATCAAGGTTTTCTGCCGGAATATCCCTTTGAATTTACCTTTATGGACGATGATTACCAGACCCTTTACGAATCCGAGAGCAGGGTCGCCGTCCTGTCCAAATACTTTGCGGGCCTGGCCATATTGATTTCCTGCCTGGGCCTCTTTGGGCTGGCCACCTTCAATGCCGAACGACGTAGAAAAGAAATTGGTATCCGAAAGGTATTGGGCCAAACGGCTGCACAAATAGCGGTTATGATGTCCGGCGAATTTGCCAAATTGGTTTTGGTTTCTATAGTCATTGCCTTACCGATAGCTTATTTGTTGACCAGCAATTGGTTAACCGGGTTTGCCCATCATATACCCCTACATTTCTGGTATTTTTTGGCCGCCGGGGGGGTAGTCTTGGGTATAGCGATGTTGACCGTAGGAGGTCAGTCGATTCGTGCCGCGAACTATAATCCTATTGAGGGGTTACGAGAGGAGTAAACCCCTGTAGAAGAGGAGTTATTGAAGGATTCATCAAAAAACAATACTGTCATGTTAAAACAGAATATTTTACTCTTTTTTAGAAATATCCAAAAGAACAAGAGCACCTTCTTCATTAATATTATTGGGCTTTCCACAGGATTGGCCTGTGTGCTGTTGATCGCTCTCTGGGTGAGGGATGAATTGAATGTGGATAAATTTCACGAGAATCACCACCGTATCTACCAGGTTATTGAACATTTGGAATTTAGCGATGGCGTTCAAACCTTTGTCGAGACTTCGGGACCTATGGCCGAGCTTTTAACCGAGGAGATGCCGGAGGTAGAATATGCCACGGCAACCATTCAACCGGATTGGTTTGGGAAGCATGCACTCTCCGTAGGCGAAAAAAACCTTAAGGCGGTAGGACAGCTGGTAGGCGAGGACTACTTTTCCATTTTTTCCTATGGGTGGCTACAAGGAGACAGGGCCCAGGCCATGTCCGATCCAAATTCGATCGTACTTTCCAAAAAGCTGGCCATGAACCTGTTCAATACGACGGAAAATATCATCGGAAAGATGGTGGAATTTGAAAAGGACCGGCAATTTAGGGTATCGGGTATTTTTGAGGAAACACCTTCCAATTCCACCATACAGTTCGATTTTGCCTTGTCTTCCGAGGCCTCCAGGGAAGCTTCTCCATGGAATTCCTTACATACCTGGAACAGCAGTGGCCCCCAGGTGTATGTATTGGTCAAAGAGGGAGCCGATGTGGCGGCCCTTGATGCCAAAGTCCGCATGATTCGGAAAAACAGGAACGAGAATACCATTAGAACCGCTACCCTAGTACCCTATTCGGAACACTATCTGCATGGAACCTACGAAAATGGAAAACAAGTCGGGGGAAGGATCGAGTATGTTCGGTTATTCTCTATCATTGCCTGTATCATCCTGATTATTGCCTGTATCAATTTTATGAACCTATCTACGGCAAGGGCATCCAAGCGGCTAAAGGAAATTGGCGTAAAAAAAGCGGTGGGCGCAAAACGGGACGCATTTGTTTCCCAGTTTTTGGGGGAATCCGTTTTAATGGCCTTTATGGCGTTGACTCTGGCCATACTATTGGTGGCTCTTTTCCTTCCCAGGTTTAATTTGATTATAGGAAAACAATTGACCCTTGATTTTGATTTCGGTTTTAGCTTGATAATAGTGGGGGTTACCGTTGTGGCCGGACTGTTGGCCGGAAGCTATCCGGCACTGTATCTTTCTGGATTTAAGGCTATTACGGTACTTAGGGGAAAGTTGAACCGTTCGCTGGGCGAGTTGTGGACCCGAAAAGGCCTAGTGGTCGTTCAGTTTGCCCTCTCCATCATATTGATCGTTTCCGTACTGGTCATCTACCAACAAATAGAATTTACACAGAGCCGGAATTTGGGGTATGAACGAGACAATGTAGTGTATTTTAAGTTGGAAGGTAAGGTTAAAGATCAACTGCAAACCTTTATGTCCGAAGTCAAACAACTGCCCGGGGTAAAGAACGCCTCAGGAACTACCCATAGTATGATTGGGCATAACTGGTCCACAGGCCTGAATTGGGAAGGAAAGGATCCCAATGACCAAATCTCGTTTCAAATCGTAGGCGTGGACTTTGATTTTATCGAGACCATGGGCATGAAAATGAAAACGGGCCGTGGTTTTAGTCGTGAATTTGGTGCGGATAGTACGGGAATCATATTTAATGAGACGGCCATTAAGGCCATTGGGTTTGAAGATCCCATTGGTAAGGCCATTGGGCCAAGAAGGATAATAGGTGTCATAGAGGATTTTCATTTTAAATCCTTGCACGATAAGGTGGAACCCTTGTTCCTGGTGATGATGCCGGATGTTGTAAACAAGGCCATGGTGCGTATAGAGGCCGGGCGGGAAAAGGAGGCGATAGCGGCGCTCCAGGATTTTTATGGAACGTTTAATCCCGGCTTTCCCTTTGAGTTCGAATTCTTGGATGACAACTATAAGGCCCTTTATGAATCCGAACAACGCGTGGCCACGCTGTCCAAGTATTTTGCGGGGATGGCCATCTTAATTTCCTGTTTGGGACTGTTCGGGCTGGCCATTTTTACCGCGGAGCGTCGGCGGAAGGAAATCAGTATCCGAAAGGTGTTGGGGCAAAGTGCAACCCAGGTTACGGTTATGCTGTCCAGCGAGTTTGCAAAGCTTGTTTTGGTTTCCATATTGGTTGCCCTGCCTTTGGCTTACCTATTGGTCAAAAATTGGTTATCCGGATTTGCCTATCGCATTCCCTTGGATATTTGGTACTTTCTGGCGGCCGGATTGGTGGCCTTGGGTATTGCAATGCTTACGGTAGGTAGCCAGGCCATTGGGGCGGCGAATAGAAATCCCGTAGAGGGGTTACGGGAGGAATGACCTATTGTCTTAGACCTGTCAGGTTTTCCGCCAAAAAAGGGCGGACGAGTTTCAACCTGACAGGTCTAATGAATATCATAATGAAAAAAAATAAAAGCTATGCTTAAACACAACCTTGTACTTTTTTTTAGGAACATCAAAAAGAACCAGAGCTCCTTTTTAATCAATACGATCGGGCTGTCCACAGGATTGGCCTGTGTGTTATTGATTTTTCTATGGGTGAACGACGAGTTAAATGTGGATGGATTTCATAAAAATGATGACCACCTTGTACAGGTAATGAAAAATAATCCTAGGGCAAATGGCATCACGACCAGCCCATCGACCCCGGGAAGGTTAGCCCAATCCATTAAAGAGGAATTCCCTGAAGTGACGCATGCGATTCCCGTAATCGAAGGGGCATATAGCAATAAGGCCGTCATCACCCATAATGAAAAGCGTATAAAGGCCGTTGAGCAATACACGGAAAGCGATTTTTTTAAGGTATTCTCATATCCGTTGCTAGATGGCGATAAGGAACAAATCCTTGAAGCGAAGAATGCGGTGGTCATCTCCGAAGAAATAGCGATGAAACTCTTTGGTACCACAAAAAATCTTATTGGGAAGATGGTTGAATGGAATAGGGAAGATTTCGTGGGCAAATATGTAATATCCGGGGTTTTTGAAAAACTTCCCTCCAACTCGTCGATACAATTCGATCTTCTATTCAATTATGAACTTTACGTGGATCAACATCCCTGGATACAGGAATGGAGAAACAGTGATCCGAGCACGTATTTGGTGTTACGAGAGGGTATTGAAATGGATCAATTTAATACGAAGCTGAATGGTTTTATAAAGTCGAAATACGAAGCTTCCGAAAGCACGTTGTTCATACGAAAATATTCCGACAAATATTTGTACAATACCTATGCCGATGGGGTATTGAAAGGCGGAAGGATTGATTATGTAAAGCTTTTTTCAAGTGTTGCGCTCTTCATTCTATGTATTGCCTGTATCAATTTCATCAATCTTTCCACGGCAAGGGCCTCAAAGCGGTTAAATGAAATCGGCATAAAAAAAGTATTGGGCTCAAGTAGGAAAAGGGTGGTGTCCCAACATTTGATAGAATCACAATTGCTCTCCTTTTTTTCCTTTTTACTAGCCGTGTTCCTTGTAGTTCTGGTGCTCCCCTATTTCAATCAAATTACCGGAAAAAATCTGTCCATTGAATTCAATTCGATTGGCATACTAGTGGCTTTGTCCATTATTGGGATTACAGGTTTTCTTTCCGGGGCTTATCCCGCTATTTATCTTTCCGGGTTTCAGCCCTCTCAAATATTAAAAGGAAAGCTGAAGGCATCCAGAAATACTTTTTTTGCGAGAAAGGCATTGGTGGTAACCCAATTTTCATTGTCCATTATTCTAATAGTCGCGGTATTGGTAGTCCAAGATCAAATGGAATACATTCAGAACAAAAATTTGGGTTATCAAAGGGATAACGTCATTCAATTTGAAGCCCCCTCCTCCGCCGGGACAAGTGTAGAAACCTTTTTGTCGGAACTGAAAAAGATAGCGGGGGTCAAAAATGCTACCAACTACTCGCATAACCTGATAGGAGATCATGGGGAACTATCGGGAATCGACTGGGAAGGCAGGGCTCCAGAAGAAAGCGTCAATTTTGGAAACCTTGAAGTTGGATACGACTTTTTGGAAACACTGGGGATTGAAATTGTTTCCGGACGGTCCTTTTCAAGGGATTTTAATGTGGATCAACAGATTATCTTCAATGAAGAGGCCATAAAGGCAATGGGCCTGGAGGATCCTATCGGAAAGACCATCCGACTTTTTGGTCAGGAAAGGGAAATCATCGGGGTAGCCAAAAACTTTCATTTTGAATCACTTTATGAAAAAGTAGGCCCAAGTATGTTCCTTGTGGATCCCAATGCACGAGGCATTATGGTCAGCATAGCGGCAGGAAGCGAAATGAGTACGTTGGCGCAAATCGAAAAGGTCTATGAAAAGTTCGGTAAGAACCTGGCTTTTGAATTCACGTTTTTGGATGATTCCTATAATGCCATCTATGCCTCGGAAAAAAGGGTGTCCGTGCTATCAGGTTATGCAGCGGCCATGGCGATATTGATTTCCTGTTTAGGATTGTTCGGGTTGGCCATTTTTACGGCTGAACTAAGGCGTAAGGAAATTGGTATTCGAAAGGTATTGGGGCAAAGTGCCGCACAGGTAACGATGATGCTCTCCGGCCAATTTGCGAAACTTGTTTTGGTCTCTGTTTGTGTTGCGCTGCCTATGGCCTACATTTTGACCAACAACTGGTTATCCGGGTTTGCCTACCGTATTCCTTTGCGGGCATGGTATTTTTTGGGGGCGGGGCTGGCGGCCCTAGTGGTGGCTTTATTTACTGTGGGTTCACAGGCTATTCAAGCGGCGAACAGAAATCCGGTCAACGCACTTCGGGATGAGTAGAACATATTAAAAATGAATGTCATGAAAAAACTTCCATTACTTTTCTTCGTACTTTTTGGGATTTCTCTATTGGCCCAAAAGAAAGGAAAATATATTCCAATGAAAGCCGAAAAATGGGAATTTAAGGCAGGCGCTGCTGAATTTATGGAATATAAATCCAGACCGGCACTTAAAATTCTAACAAGTAGCGATAGGGTTATATTAAAGGATTTGAATTTTACGGATGGAACCATAGAATATGATTTTGAGCCATTGGATCCCAGATTTGCCTCTTTGTATTTTAGATGGAAGGATGCTTTGGAAAATGAATGTTTTTATTTTCGTACCGGGGTGGCGGGGAATCCTTTTGCAGTAGACGCCATTCAATATGCCCCGCATATCGATGGGGTAAACCTTTGGGATATGCTCTTTCACTTTCAATCCAATGCCGACTTTAAGACCGGGGACTGGAATCATGTAAAATTGGTGGTTTCGGGCCAACAAATGAAGGTCTTTGTAAACGATATGGAACATCCCGCGTTGGTAGTGCCAAAATTGGAAGGAAACGTCTCCGAAGGGCTGTTGGCCTTTGATGGTCAGGGAATCATTTCCAATCTTGAGGTAAAGGCCGATGTTGTGGAAGGACTTTCCCCCGAACCTGGACTGGATCCTACTGCCAATGACGCACGCTACCTTCGCAATTGGGAGGTTAGTGAAGTGCTAGTACCTCCTAAAAACATAGATTTTGATTACGGATACTTTCCTAAGGAGGAAACCATATGGGAAGAAATCGTCTCGGAACGGAGGGGATTGATCAATCTTACCCGCAGATTTGGAAAAGCTGAGAATCGCAGAATCGTTTGGTTAAGGACAACGATCAATTCCTCAAGAACCCAGGAAAGGATGCTTCATTTGGGCTTTAGCGATGAGGTTTGGGTTTTTATAAACAAACGACCTTTGTATATGGATAAAAACTACTACGGCACTCCATTAATCAAATCCCCGGACGGACGATGTTCCATTGAAAATTCAACTATCAAAACCCCTCTGAACGAAGGAGATAACGAATTGCTGGTCGGAGTCGCCAACAGCTTTTATGGATGGGGAATAATCGCCCGTCTCGATAAACTAGTTGATTTAAAAATTGAAAATTAAATATATAAGAAATGCTAAAGAACTATCTAACAATCGGTTGGAGGAATTTAATGAAGGACAAGACCTTCACTTTCTTAAATGTATTGGGGCTTTCAGTAGCCTTTGGTGTGGCCATTCTGTTGTCTATGGCTGCCTTTTTTGATCTGTCCTATGATAAATTCCATGCCAATGCAGAAAATATTTACAGAATATATTCTTCGGAACAAACGGCCAAGGGAAAAGATGCAAGTGTAAGTCACCCTGCTCCCTTGACAGAAGCTCTAAAAGCTGAAGTACCGGGTATAGAGAGGATTTCCCGCCATGTTCAAGATGATGCATTGACCACTTATGGCGATACCGAATTGAATTTGGACGCCGTTTGGGTCGATAAGGACTTTTTTGCAATGTTCTCTTTCCCTGCCTTGAAGGGTAACATGGACAATCCATTGGGAAATCAATCTTCAATTGTAATTACGGAAAGTACGGCGAAGAAGTTGTTCGGGCAAATGGAAGCGATTGGGCAAACCGTTAATATCTTGATAAACGGTGAGGAACAGCCTTTTACAGTATCAAGTGTGGTAGCGGATAATCCACCCCAAAGCACTTTGGAGTTTGACCTGGCCATTCGTTTTGAAAAACACTACGAATATAGCGGAAACCGAGAGTCATGGGATAACAGATATCACGACATTTATGTACAATTGCAAAATGGCGTTTCCCCTGAGCAATTTGAGAAAAGTAGTCGCCCATTAATTGCACTTCGCTACCAGGAACAGATCGAGAATGCAAAACGCGACGGTGCACGTGCCAATGCGGATGGATTGTATTGGCAAATTGGACTGCTTCCCATGACCGATGTCCATTTTGCGAGTTTTCCCGATGGATTTTTAAAAGTAAGTCGAACGGAACCCTACCTCATTTTAGGGATTGCCTTCCTCATTCTCTTTATCGCCTGTGTCAATTTCATCAATATGAGTATTGCCAAGAGTGCACAGCGCTTACGTGAAATTGGAATGCGCAAGACCCTGGGCGCTCAGAAACCGCAACTTTTCTTTCAATTTTGTAGTGAGAGTTTCTTTGTATTCATGGCTTCGGCGGGCATAGGGATTGTTATGAGTATGGTATTGCTCAATGATTTTAAGACTATTTTCCGTACCGATGTTTCATTGGACATGGTTACCTCGCCATGGGCCATATCAGGTTTTTTGGGTGTTGTACTCCTCATCACATTCATCGTTGGCGGATATCCTGCCTTGTTGATGAGTAAATTGGGCACCATACAATCCTTGAAGGGCAAGTTGGACGCTTCCGGAAAAAATAGGGTTCGAGATATTTTGATGGTGGTTCAGTTTAGCATCGCCATTCTATTAATAAGCGGTACTTTGGTACTATGGGGTCAATTGGATTTCATGCGCAATAAGAACCTAGGCTTCAACAAAGAACAGGTGATTTCCTTTCCTTTGGATGGAAAAAAGAACAGTTACGAAGCCGTTCAATTACTTCGTGATGAATTGAGGGGCAATCCCGATGTCTTGAAGGTGACGGCGGCCGATAACAATTTGGGATACGGCCTGGACGGTAGCTCATCCAAAAGTTTGTATGGGTATGACTATAAGGGTCGTATGGTACGAACCAATTTTCTGACCGTAGATTACGATTATGTGGAGACTTTGGGTCTTCAAATGGTGGCTGGAAGGAATTTTCAACGAGGTTTTGCCAATGACAGTCTAAGCGTGGTCATTAATGAGGCAATGGCAAGGGAATTGGGAGAGGACGATCCTCTTACCGCCTATGTGATGATGAACGATAGTATTCAGTATCCCGTGATCGGTGTGGTAAAGGATTACAATTTTGAACGATTGGATAAGGCCATCGAGCCTTTGACTATGTTCATCAACAACAATTGGGGCCTCTATTACGCTTATGTAAAAGTAGCTCCCAGGGATATGGTAAAAACTATGGATGCCGTACAGCAAGCTTGGGCGCGTATTGAACCCAATGCAGAATTCCTGGGCTCTTTTTTGGATGAAAATGTAGATAGAACATTTCGTAGGGAAAAGGTTATGGCTACCTTGATTACCAGCGGCTCGGTCATTGCCATAGTCTTGAGTTGCATCGGTCTTTTTGCCATTTCGTTGCTGGTGGTCAACCAACGTACCAAGGAGATCGGTATTCGAAAGGTGATAGGTGCCAGTATTTCCTCCATTACGTTTATGCTGACCAAAGATTTTCTAAAATTGGTGGGGATAGCCTTTTTAATAGCTTCGCCTATCGCCTGGTGGTCCATGAACGAGTGGCTTAAAGGGTATGCGTTCCGAATAGAATTGAACGTATGGTTTTTTATAGGTGCGGGAATGTTGGCCATGGTCATTGCCTTTTTGACCGTGGGTACCAGAACGGTCAAAGCGGCAAGGCAAAACCCGGTGAAGAGTTTGCGAACGGAATAACTAAGATAGCGATACCATGCTAAGGAATTATTTAAAAGTTGCGTTACGGAACATTTTGAAACATAAACTGTTTTCCTTGATCAATATTTTTGGCCTATCCGTGAGCATCGCCACCTGTTTGCTCATTATCCTATTGGTGTATGGGCAAAAAAGGGTAGACAATTTTCATGAAAAAGGAGATCGGATCGTTCGTGTTCTGAGTGAGACAGACAACGGCTCCTTTGCCTCGACTCCCTTACCGCTCGCCCCAAAATTATCGGAAGAGTATCCTCATGTGGTAGAAGACGCCGTACGCATAAAATCCAGCTTTGTTGGAGGGGATATGATTTACGATACCAAGCGAATCCCCTTGGCGGGTCGCTATGCGGATGACAGTTTTTTCAAAATATTCAGTTTTGAGCTAATAAAGGGAGACCCTGCCACGGTATTGGAAGCGCCCTTTTCCATAGTATTGACAAAAGAATCCGCCGAGAAGATTTTTGGAAAGGAAGACCCTATCGGAAAATCGATCAAACTCAACGATATTGGCCTTAATACCATGGACATTGCTTTGATTCCTACGGAGAATACCGAAACCTTGATTGACGATTTAGTGGTGACCGGTGTTGTGGACAATACCTTGTCCTCCCACATCCAATTTGAGTTTTTGATCTCCATGTCCACTATTCCCTCTTTAGTAAAACAAGGCAAAAGCCAGGCAACTTTTGATGACTGGGAAAATTATTCTGACAGTTATCTCTATGTCCTGTTGCGAGAAGGTAGGACCGATATGGATTTGACTCCTATTTTATCGGACATCTCCAAAGAAAAATATGCGGCCCTGGAGGATGTGAACGTTTCCTTTGAGTCGGAACGCCTTTCACAGATTACCCCAGGAGCATTTCGTCAAAACCCGATTAGCCTACGCATGCCAATCGAGGTCATCTATTTCCTGTCGTTTTTGGGATTGGTAGTACTATTTTCCGCATGCTTCAATTATGTAAACCTTTCATTTGCAAGATCTTTGACCCGTTCCAAGGAAGTTGGTGTAAGAAAGACCATGGGGGCTGCACGTTACCAAGTGTTTGTGCAGTTCATCATTGAATCCGTTCTCATTGCACTCCTATCCCTGATAGTTGCCATTGGGATACTTCAGGTGCTTAGTATTGTCTTTTTAGGCCTTTGGATCAATCAGTTTTTGATCTTGGATTTTACACCGGATTTGATGCTTTTTGTACTATTTATTGGATTTAGCATTTTGGTCGGTGGCCTGGCCGGATTGCTGCCGGCTTCTTTTCTCTCTTCCTTCTCGCCCATTAAGGCATTACGGAGTTTTTCCGGAATATCACTCGGTAATGGCAAACGTTTTATGTTAAGAAAAGGGTTGGTTCTGGCGCAGTTTTGTGCCTCCTTGTTTTTTATCATCACCACACTCTTGATTTTCGCACAGTTGAATTATCTGCTGGAAAAAGAATATGGTTTTGATCAGGGTAATGTGGTCAACATAAAGCTTCAGGGTATCGCGTATGGGACCTTGGCCGATGAGTTGGGTCAAAACCCGGCAGTTCAGACCATATCCGCCAGTTCGTTCGTTCCCGGTACAGGAGGCTATAGTGGAAGCACAAAGATCAAGACCCTACAAATGCCGGAAGCCGATTTATCATCCAGTTATATCGGTATAGACCAGCATTTTATTCCCAATCTAAAACTACCATTGATTGCCGGAAATAATTTTCCCGAATCTATTCCTAAAAAGGAGGAAACTATGGTCATCGTCAATGAAGCCCTTGCCCAATTATTGGGATATAGGGAACCCAAGAGCATAGTGGGAGAAACCATCTTAATCGGTGAGGACCAAACTGCGGTGCAAGTTATTGGCCTGACCAAGAACTACATATTCGATTTGCTGACGGAGGCAGATCAAGATGAGCCCCTTTTAATGCGCTACCTTCCTAACGAATTTGCCTATATGAACGTACGCTACCACCCCACCACGGATATTGGTCCAATGCTTTTGTCCATGGAGGAGAAATGGAAGAAGTTGGATAAGGTGCATTCTTTCAAGTATGAACTCTATGAAGAGGAACTGAAAACGACAAATTCCATATTTGCCGATATGATGTATGTTTTAGGGTTTATTTCCTTTTTGGCTATTACCATTGCATCACTGGGCCTTTTGGGAATGTCGGCCTTTACCGCTGAATCAAAGAAAAAGGAAATCGGAATTCGAAAAGTACACGGCGCCGGGGTCAAACAAATAGCCCTTTGGTTATCCAATGGATATCTATGGTTGTTCGCCCTGGCAATTCTGGTGACGGCCCCTATAGCCTATTTGGTAAATACGATTTGGTTACAGGAATTTTCATATCGCGTAAATTTTAGCGTCTGGATATTGATTGTCGGAATCGGGATTATGTTTGTCCTAGGCTCGGGGAGCGTTTTATCACAGACGGTTAGGGCCGCCATGAACAATCCCATAAAAGGTCTACGGGAGGAATAAAAAGGAACAGATTATGCTAAGAAACTATTTTAAAATTGCCTGGAGAAATTTATTGAAAAACAAGCTGAGCTCTTTTATCAATATCGTGGGGTTGACCCTGGGAATCAGCGCCTGTATGGTGATCCTGATTTTTGTACGATACGAATCTACTTTTGATAACCATCATGCCGATGCGGACCAAACGTATCGGGTAGTCCAACACAATACCTTGCCCGATCAGACAACGTATTGGAATACTACGGCCTATCCCTTGGCGGAAGCATTGCGCAATGATTTTCCCGAAATTGATGAGGTTACCCAAATCTCCGGACCTGTTAGTCGGGTGTTTCAAGTAGAGGATAGCTTTGGGAACATCCAGCGGTTTGAAGAATCACAGGTATTGTTTGCAGATGCCCAATATCCTAGGGTATTTGATGTACAGTGGTTGGCCGGCGATTCAAATTCCGCGCTTTCGGGGATTAATTCCGTAGTGTTGACGGCGGAAATCGCCCAAAAGTTTTTCGGGCTGGAAAAGGGGAATTACAGTTCGATTCTTGGCCGGACTATTCTTTTGCAGAGTAAGGATCCCTTAACAGTAACGGGTGTTGTGGCAAGTCCCCCAGGGAATTCCGATCATCAATATAGGATGCTCATTCCCTACGAGTTCTTTAAGATCAATAACGAATACTTTTCTACCAATTGGTCGGGCAATTACCAAGGGACCACTTTTGTCGTTTTAGGGGATACTAAAATTAGAGCATCCCTGGAGAAGAAGATTGCGGGTTGGAAGAAAAAATACCTGAACCCACAGGATGATAAGCGAATCTCATATGCGCTTCAACCTTTAAAGGAAATCCATAATGAAACTTTGTATGGCAATAGTCCGGGGGGGTATATTATGCCGGCAAATATCCTTAACACCGCCTCGGTAGTGGCATTGTTTATTCTTCTCATCGCCATCATCAACTTTGTAAACCTGTTAACGGCGCAGTCCAATTCGCGATCAAAGGAGGTAGGGATGCGAAAAGTAATGGGAGGTGGGCGCTTTGATCTAATCGTTCAGTTCATCTTTGAAAATAGCCTTGTCCTTATTGGAATTTTGGCACTGTCGGTCTTTATCGTGCGGATTTTGTTAAATCTTCTCAATACGAATTTATCCATTATCGATCTGCAACTTGAGCTGGGTTGGAGCCATATCGGGGTACTTCTTTTGATAGGGAGCCTTACCTTGGCGTTGGCGGCGATTTATCCAGCCCTGGTGGTTTCGGCATTTAAACCGATACAAGCCCTTAGGAATAGAATACACTTTTCGAGAAGGAATCGATTTAATCTTAGAAAATCTTTGGTTGCCTTTCAATTTGGGATCGTACAGCTTTTTATAATCGCAGCTATTGTTCTGGCCATGCAAATGGATCATTTCAGAAAGTTGGATATCGGTTTTTCTTCGGATGCCGTGGTCATTACGGAAACCCCGGAATTTGAAAAATTGAAAATCTATAGGGAAAGGCTTCTAGGGGATGCCGGAATCGACAAGGTTGCCTTTGGTTCCACCCCTCCTATGGCTGTGGATGGTTTTCAACTGGGCACCACATATCGTCTACCGGAACAACCACGGGAAGAAGCTTTGGATGCCGAAATGAAAATTGCGGATATCCACTATTTGGATTTTTATGACATGGAATTGATTGCCGGGCGTAACTTTTTGGACAATAAGGAAGCCTTTGACGAATTCATTGTAAATGAAACGCTCCTAAAATCCTATGGTTGGAATGCCGAGGAGGCTATTGGAAAAAGAATCCAGATAAACGAGGGGCAAGCGACAATTGTTGGCGTAGTAAGGGACTTCAACAATAATTCGCTACAATATGAAATTTCGCCATGTATCCTATTGAATTGGACGTATTATCAAAACAATGCCTTTATAAAACTATCGGAGGGCAATTATGGGTCATTGGGAACGATCAAAAATATCTGGGAACAGACTTTTAGCAATTCAGTCTATGACTATCATTTTTTGGAGGATTCCATCGAAAAGGAGTATATGGTAGAGAATTTAGTGTTTACGGGCTTTGGAATTTTTTCCATTTTAGCCATTAGTATTGGATGTTTGGGACTTTTTGGATTAATGTCCTTTATGATATCCAAGAAGGCAAAGGAAATCGGTATACGGAAAGTTCTGGGGGCAACCTTATTCGAAAACCTTTCCCTTTTTACGAGAGAATATATAGGATTGGTCGCTTTGGCGTTTGTTGTTGCCGCACCTTTGGTGTACTATTTTATGAACCAATGGTTGGAAGGTTTTACCTATCGCATAGAATTGTCTTTTTGGATGTTTTTAAGCGGAGGGTCAATAACCCTAATTATTGCTATATTGACCTGTAGCTTTCAATCCATAAAAGCGGCATTGGCCAATCCGATACATGCCTTGAAGGAAGAATAAAAATGAATTTTAAATTAAAACGAAGAATATGCTGTTACAACTAAAAAACATCTTTAAATGGGTAAACTCTGGAGGTCAACGTCTCTTCTTGCTAAAGGATATCAATCTAAATGTAGAGGAAGGGGAGTTTATCTCGGTCATGGGCCCATCGGGTTCCGGAAAATCTACCCTGCTCAATGTTATTGGGATGTTGGATAATTTTGATGAGGGAGAATACGAATTTCTTCATGAATCCGTACATACCCTAAAGGAAAAGCATCGGGCCAATCTCTATAAGGAATACATTGGTTTTGTATTTCAATCCTATCATTTATTGGATGAACTCACCGTTAAGGAAAATCTGGAAATGCCCTTATTGTATAAAAAATTCAAAGGTACGGAGCGCAAGGCCATGGTCGCGGATATGTTGGACCGCTTTAATATAGTGGGAAAGAAGGATCTCTTCCCCACACAATTGAGCGGGGGCCAACAGCAACTGGTAGGTGTTGCCCGGGCATTGATCGCCAACCCTAAACTAATCTTGGCCGATGAACCTACGGGCAACCTGAATTCCGCGCAAAGCGAAGAAATCATGGGACTTTTTAAGCAACTGAATTCCGAGGGGGTAACCATTATACAAGTGACGCATTCCGAAAAGAATGCGGCCTATGGATCAAGGATCATTAACTTATTGGATGGAAGGATGATTAAGTAGGTATCTAGGAGCCAATAAGAAATTTCAATCACATATTTGAAAACAGGCTCTAAAAAAACCGGTGCGCGAGACACACCGGTTTCAACAAACTAACTCAAACTAGACTAACTCAAATAATCACATTGCAAAACTCGTAGTTCAACTTGTATTGAGGGTTAATATAATATGAAGTAAACATCATAAAAATCCATTTCTCAATTATCCATGATTTGAATGGGATTTCCATTTATGGTTTTCCCCTCTATCTGTAGTAATTTCAGAATGGTAGGGGCTATTTGGGAACTGTATAGTTGTTCCAGGGCTTGTATTTCCCCTAATGTTTTTATCCCAGCGCCAAAGGCCACGAACCAAACCTGTCCGGCTCCTTTGATGTCACTGCCATGGCTTTTCCAGGTATCCAATGGCTGTGTGCCCCTTCCGTGATCTGTGGAAACCAGAAAAATGGTATTATTTTTGTAAAATGGGTCTTTCCGAGTAAAATTCCAAAGTTCCCGTATTAACCCATCCGTATTATGGGCTGCCTTAAGATAGGCCTCATAATCGCCTTCGTGGGCAAAATCATCGGTTTCACCATAAGCTATGTAGACAACTTCCGGATGGCTTTTCCCTATGTATTCCAAAGCGTAATGATGGGTAAAGGCATCCAATCGAACCGTGGCCCAAGGACTGGGGACTCTGGGTTGAAGCTCGTTTAAAAATCGTTCCCTCTCCGTCAATTCATTTCCCGTCGCGATTTCGAATCCCGCATTTACCGGTACACCGGATTGTTCCTCGTTTATGATGTAGGGAAAGACATCCCAACTGCCAAAAGCGGCTACCTTGCCTTTATATCTTGAATCGTTGTTCGCTAGTTCCAAAAATGTAGTATTGGGATTTGGGAGTTTATCATTGCTGGTAATGCGAATATCGTCCGCTTTTCCGGTCAGGATTTCATTGTACCCGGGATAGGAAAACCACATCGTATTGGTGAGATCCATCTTGCTTCCCAGCTTTCTGTTTCCATGGATTTGCCCTATTTTTAGAACCTCTCCCCATATAAAGGGGAACAATGCCTCTCGCCTTTGTTGAGGTGTATTGCGCCAAAAGCGCTGCTTCAGGTGTGTGGTATCCCCCACATATTCCTTGTTGGCCACCAAAAGCGGATCAGCTCCCGTAAAAAGTTCTTGCCACCGCAAGCCGTCCAGGGTAATCAATATTACTTTTGGAACATCGGGTTTCTGCGCCTGCGCGCAAAATAACGTCAAAAAGGTTAAGATTAATAGAAAGTCGGATTTTTTCATTTTTGTCCGGTTTTAAACGATGCAGTTTCGGACCAATCGCTCCAATTCAAGTTTTGATCTCGATAACGTACGCGCCAATAATAGGTGGTATTGGGTTTCAATCGGTCTGTTTTTTCATCGGTGAGGTCATCATCCTTTTGCCGATTCTCTTGATAATACCAATTTTCATGTTGTTTCCAACGATCTAAAATCGGTTTTTCAAAATCCTTGGTAGTGGCCACCTGCCATTGGGATGCGGCATGGAAGGCTCCCTTAAACCGACTTGTAAATTCATTGGCCTTCAATATCACATGGGTAATTGCCTCCGTCTTATTCCCAATTGGCGAAACGGGCTCTGGTGGTTCTGGTTTTTTCTCGTTCTTCCATACGGTAATACTATCGCGAAGCTCATTGGCCCTAAATCTCTCCTCATTTCCCCTGCTTATCCGTTTAATGGTAAACTTTGGATTTTCAGGATTTCCATCAACCTCAACCATTACAAATCCGTATTCGTCTTGGGTTACGCTAAACTCATCATAATCCCTACCTTCAAATTCGCCCCAATTATCAATGGCTCCACCTGCAGAGGCCACATTGATCCAAAGATGTTTATGGTCTTTGGACTGTCCCCTGGAATATCCGTGCGTATGCCCAAAAAAGTGGAGACTGGGTTTGCCTGTCTTGGTGGAGAACTCTTCTAACAGTTGTACCACCTTTCCCGTGGACTCCCGTTCCCCTGGAATCCAGAGCTCGGATTTATGGGGATGGTGCAGTTGCGCAAAGACAAAGTCGATATCCGCGTTTTTGGCGGTGTCCTCCAGGAGATTTTTCAACCAGGTAAACTGCTCTTTGATATCCTCGTACCCTTCGTTGGAATTGAGCCCGATAATCCGGGTATTGCCATAATCCTTGTACCACCAATGTTCGGCATAGGCCGGGGTACCATTCTCGGGCAGGCTAAAATACTTGAAATAGAAAGCCGAATTCCTTTCATGATTGCCCAATACGGGATATACCGGCACCTCTGCAAACAGTTTCTGTGCGGGATTAAAGAAATGCTCTTTCCACTGGTAATACTTGCTCCCATTCTCGACCAAATCACCGGGAATCATCACCAACGCCAAATTATCCGAAAGCTCATCCCCGTGTTCATTTTGCAAATAGGTCAAAAGCCCGTCATTGACAATTTCTTGAAACTTATTGGGGTAGTTATGGTCGTATTGCATATCGCTCATAGCGACCATGCTAAAGGATTCGTCATCGTTGGCAAAGGGAGGTGTTTTGAACTGAAAAATATCGGAGCGTAAATTTTGGGTCCGTACCCGATAGTAATAGGTGGTAAAGCGTTTTAGACCGGTCAATTCTACCTCATGTAGCCGTGAAGGACCGAAGTTGACACCAAAAGCCGTTCCCCTGGATTTTTTACCCAGCTTGGGCGTGGTGCCCCACTCCACGATACTTTCATCACCTTCATTGGTCTCCCACATGATTTTGATGGAATTCGGTTCGGCATCCTGAACGTAGGGTTGCACCAAAAATTGGATTTTGTCCTGTGCCGTGATACCACCCCATAAAAGGCAGCAAATCCATATTAAATTTACTTTTCTCATTGCGCTATGCAGTTTACTTTTAAGAATGCCCCATTTAGTATTTGCATCGCCTTTTCCAATTCGGTTTTGGAAATGGTGAGTGCCGGGGCCAATTGGAGTACGTTGCCTGCCGATACTTTAAAGCTTAAGCCATTTTTAAGGCATTCGTACATTACTCTTTCTGCTTCAAGAATGGCCTTTTCCTTGGTTTTTCTATCCTTTACCAGTTCAATGCCCCATAGGAGCCCCAAACCACGAACATCTCCAATGCAATGATGTTCATTTTGCAATTTGCTCATGGCCTTGCACATAAAGACCTCATCTTCCCTTACTTTTTCCAGAATCTTTTCTTCCTCCAAAATTTCCAAAGTAGTCAGTCCGGCCATAGCGCCCAAGGGACTCTTCTCATGGGTATAATGCCCCAGTGAGATTGCACCGAAACGGTTGTATTCGTCCCGGGTCACGATTGCGGCCTGTGGAATAATACCTCCTCCAAGCCCTTTCCCCAAACACAAAATATCCGGTTCAATACCATAATGTTCAAAGGCAAAGCGTTTTCCCGTTCTTCCCAGTGCTATGGGGATTTCATCCAAAATCAATACCACGTGATATTTGTCACATAGATTTCGTGCTTCTTTCCAGAATTCCTTTGAGGGAATCTGAACGTCCGTGTTGCGAACGGTCTCCGCCAAAAAAGCCCCGATATCCCCCTCTTTGGCAAACACATATTCCAAATGCTCCAAACACTTGGATTCGTCCCCTTCAAAGATGCCGCGATAGGAAACGGGTGGCGGTATGCGTTCCACACCGGGCATTAGAGGGCCCATATGCTCCCGAAACACGGATTCGCCACCCACGCTAATGGCATCCAGGGAGGCACCATGAAAGGAATCCCAAAAGGAGACCACTTTATGTCGTCCGGTTACCGCACGCGCCAGTTTCAATGCAATACCAATGGACGAACTACCGTTGGGGGTCAATAACACACGATTTAGATCCGAAGGCAAAAGAGAAGCCAATTTTTCGGCAAAGTTTATCGCAACCTCGTTCGTATAGCGTCGTGTGGAAAAGGTGAGGGAGTTTAATTGTTCCTTTAGCCGTTGTATCAGCTTCGGATGGGAGAACCCGATCTGGTGTACGTTATTGCCGTGAAAATCGAGATATTTTTTACCGGAAATACTTTCAATATGTGGACCCGAACAAGTTTGGAGGACATCCAAACAAGGCGAGGAGAGGGCCTGGTGCAGAAAGTAACGGGCATCCTTGGCCAATAATTCTTTGGTGGCATCGTTCACTTCGTTTTTCAACCATTCGTCACGTGCGGGTGTACTGTTGATGTCACCTTCGGTACGTTTGTTGGGATGTATGTTTTCTGGATTATCTGGATGCATAGGGCCCGTGTTTTGAAAGAACCTCCCGTTCTTCGGTGGTATCGTTCAAGATATAGACTTCATATGAAATCATATTAATCCCTTTTTAGCAGTGATGTAGGCAGTATTTGCTTGGGCATATTTCCGGTTTCCACAAAAACATCCAACCAGCCGCTACCACCACCGTTGAACCAAATGACCTCTAACGGATACGTCCCCGAATCCAAATCTATTTTACCATCTTTTTCCCTTACGCCATGATCACCATCGTTGTACACAATAAGTTGTCCATCGATAAACAATTGGCTTCCATCATCGGAACGCGTGTGAAAAAAATAGGAGTCGGCCTGATCGATTTCAATTTGGGCCCTAAACCGTACCACGGTATTCTGCTTTATCAAACCTTGGATTTCATCGGAGGTAATTTCGAAGCAATACCCTGTTTTATCGGGTTTTTTATTGTCCAAAGCAGGGATAAACGACAGATCCTCTAGATAGAATATTTCGTAATGAACAGGTTTGTCGATTTTCTCGGGCTTAATTCTAAAAAAAGCTTCAGCTACCATGCTGTTTATTTTTCCATTTTTGAATACGGCACTTTTGACCACCGTGTTTTCATTTAACTTCAACGGAGCACTATAGGACTTGGAATCCTTTTTGGGCATTGTACCATCCAAAGTGTACCGGATAACTCCCGTTTCATTGCTATTTTCCATTTTGACCAATGCCGGGGCATCGAACAGTCCCCCGGCTTTCTTATACCCTTGTGCCTTTGGTAAAATGATAGGCTCTTTCAATTGTTCCAATATGGGATAGTCATCGGACCATTCGAAACCAACAAAAGCCGATTTGACAGGTTTTCCAATCCAGGCCCGGGGTGTTTTTAATCCTAATGCAAAAGCGACAGTGGCCGCGTTGTCATATTGATAGATAGGGTACCGTATTTTATAGTTTTTCTTAACGGATTTACCCCAAAGGATAAACGGAATTTCAATTTCTTGAAGGGACTCCCCTCCATGACCTTTGCCCAAACCCCCGTGATCCGAACTTACGATAACCAAGGTAGTATTGGCCATACCTGATTTTTCAATGGATTGCATAACCTCACCCAATAGCATATCCGCCTTTTCCACGGATTTATAATAGTCTACGGTACCATGTCCGAATTCGTGCCCGGCATGATCGACATGATCAAAATGGATAAACGTAAAATTTGGCTTCTTTTTTTCGATGTAATTAGCGGCTACCTTGGCAGTCTCATCCTCTGTTTTGGGATTCATATCATAATCCAAAGCGCTTTTTTCAAACAATCTTCCAAATCCGCCCCAATGGTAAATAGTACCGATCTCTGCCCTGGGGATTTGAGCGTCGGCCAAATGAAAAATCGTTGGAAACAAAAAGTCTTCGCTCTGGGTAACCGCGGGTAGCGTAAAATTGTCGCGCTCCCAGGCATTGGAAGTAATGCCGTGCTGTTCCGGGCCCGCACCCATGATCATAGAGGCCCAATTGGTGCTGGAGCTCGTGGGTAAAACGGCACGGGCATGCATTGAGGACGAGCCTTCCGCGATTAACCGGTCGAATGTCGGTGTTGTGGCGTTGGCCAAACCGTCCGGACTTAATCCATCAAAACCTACGACCACTACATGGGCAATACCCTCCTGTCCCTTAATGGGATTGGACCATAGGACGGATAGCCCTATGATCCAAATCAGTAGTATTTTTCTCTTGTTCCCGATCCAAGTTCCCTTTCTTATCATGTGTCCAACCTTATCATATTCGTTGTCCCAAGATACTTAAATCGTTTGAGTTTTATTCTTCCCACCAACCTTTTATATTGATGTCATTAGCCCCAATTTCAGAAACCGCAGCATCGAAATTTTCACTGTTCAAGGTTTGTTCCGAATCAGGGTATAGGAACCGCACGGGAACACGGTCACCGTTTACATTGTCCGGTCCGGGGACGATTACCGAGGGTAATCCGGTCCTTCTAAAGTCATACCAACCTTCAAGACCCACCAGAAAGGAAGCCAGCCACTTTTGGGTGATTATGGTTTCCAATTCCCCATCGTAAGCCACCCCATCCTGAGCCAAGTACGTAGCTATGTCCTGCGGCACCTCCCAATACTCGAAGGATAAACGAACGCCTTCGTTATAAAGGGTTTCCGCATCGGCATTGATCAAACCGCGTTGTGCGGCCTCGGCGAATATAAAATGTACTTCCGCAGTTTGAATAATGGCCGCTTGGACCGAATTGGGCGAATCATAAAAAAAGGATTGATTTATACGGGATACATTACTTGCCCCACCATTGAAATTGGAAGCGTTGTCCTCACTAAGACCATTGGTAAGCCCCACGAACAGGGTTGGGTCGTCCTCCGGGTTATCGGTGGGTTGAAACCATTTTTCCAAACGTTGATCATTAAACTGTTTCAGAACTGCTTCACTGGTTTCGCTAAGACGATGTTCGTCAAAGCTTCCAATTCTACTGGTACTTATCGGCCAAGAATCTATTTGGGTAGATGCCGGGTAGCGCATTACGGCGTTGTCCTCATTGGACGCAATAAACATTCCGCTATCCAAAATTGCCTGGATCTCGGAGGATACATCTATTCTGTTGGACACCCGCATGAGATAACGTAGCCGCAACGAATTGGCAAATTTTCGCCATTTTTCAATATCGCCTTCATAGATAATATCCCCTCCCAAAATGGGCTCTCCCTGGGCCAAAAGGCCTTCAGCTTGCTGCAAATCCTGGAGGATGGCCGTATAAATTGCCTCTTGACTATCATAGATTGGGGTAAAATTGCCTTCCATTCCCTTTATCGCCTCGGAAAATGGGATATTGCCCCAATTATCCGTAAGGATGGAAAATACATAGGACCGTAAAACTAAGGCAATACCCTCATAAGAAGTGTTTTGGGTCTCTTCGGCCCTTGCTGCTTGAAGGATAATATCAATTTCAGGAAGAATACCGTAGTACTCGTTCCAAAGACCGGATTCGGATCCCCAGTCATAACGGTCGAACCCTGTAAAGTTAATTTTGGCGGTAAGCTGTGCCACAATGTTTCCATTGTTCCATCCGGACTGGGCCGACCGGTTGGCCAAAGTGGAAATAACAGTGGACAACACCAGGTCTGAACTCACCTCTTCAGGTTGATTCGGATTTTCGTTGATTCCCTCAAAATCATCGGTACAACCGAAAAGACTAAGGGAGGCGATTAAAACTAGAATTATGCTTTTTTTCATGACTTTTGAGTTAGAAAGTTGCGTTTAGATTAAAACCGAAGCTTCGTGAACTTGGGAGTGCCATATCCTCCACACCGGGAACAATGGTCCCACCATTAAAGGAAATGGTCTCGGGATCAAAATGGGGATTCTCGGTCCAGAGGGCCAGGTTACGACCTACCAAGGACAAGGTAAGTGACTGGACAAAGGTATTTTGAAGCAGTTTTCTAGGGAAGCTATACCCAAGTCTTACTTCCCTAAGCTTTAGAAAGGAAGCATCGAACATTCCAATTTCCTCGTTGCCCCGGTTATACCTCCACCAATAATAATCGCGTCCACTTAAGCGTACATCGTTAGGACGGTAACTACCATCTGCGTTTTGGATAACCCCTTCGGATATGATGCCCTCTTCCCTGCCAACCGCGGTGAAATCCATCAATCCCGAAGTACCTCCGATCAAAACGGTTCGTGAGTTTATCACGCCTCCCTGTCTCCAATCAAAAAGCACCCCTAGATTAAAACCTTTATAGGTAAAGGTGTTTTGCCAACCAACGGTAAAGTCGGGGTTATAGTTCCCTAATTTCTTTAACTCGGGATCGCGTAGGGAAAACCCATCTTCATTATGGACGACCTGCCCAAAAAATGGGCTGCTCGGATCATCTACGGTAACCAATCCCGTTCCATATACATCGCCCATACGTCCACCTACCTTTGCGAGGACATTGATGTAGTTGGAAGATTGCTCATACGTATCCAGACCATCTATCAAGGATTTTACCTTTCCCCTGGCACGAGTAAAATTGACATCGGTACTCCAGGTAAACCCATTTTCACTTCGTATGGGGGTTGCATTCAATACTACCTCCAATCCGGTGTTCTGGATTTCGCCTGCATTGATGATCCGGGAATTGAAGCCGGACGTGTTGGCTACGGGAAGTGTAAGTATTTGGTTCTTTACGGTGGAATCATAATAGGTAATATCCAAGCCTAAGCGATTGTTGAAAAAACGGATATCGGCACCTACCTCGATGGAAGCCGCTTCTTCCGGTTTCAGATTCTCGTTCCTAAGGATTTCGGAGGCACTTACACGCTGAAAATTGCCAAAGGGCTCATTGAACGAAAAGGTATTTCGTAGCGCATAGGGATCCGTGTCGTTCCCAACAACGGCCCAACCGCCCCTGAGCTTAAGAAAGGATATAGGCTCTCCCAAGGAAAACATATCCGAAATTATGGCACTGACCCCAACGGACGGATAAAAATAGGAGTTATTGTCCGAGGGTAAGGTACTGGACCAGTCGTTCCTTCCGGTAACATCCAGGAATAGATAATTCTTATAGGATAAATTGGCAAAAGCGTAAAGTGAGTTTATCCTTCGCTCATCGTTGAACTGGGTCTTGGCCAAAGGCTCGGCGGCATTTTCAAAATTAAATATCCCGGGGATCGATAACGAATTGGCACTTATTCTCTTGTATCGATTTTCCTCATCACGGACGTTGCCGCCAAGGGACAGGCCAAGATTAAAATCCTTATGGATATCCTTGTTATACTGCAATAGGAAATCCGTGTTCTGTTCCTTAAAGAAGATATCGTCCTCACGATACTGCCCCCTGGCAAAACGCTGGGTGCTATAGGCCCTTCTACCCGTTCTCAGTTCGCTGAAATAGTCAATACCTGTTCTGAGCATCAAAGAAAGGTTCTTGGTGATATCGATGTCCGCCCTGACATTTCCAAAAATCCGGTCCTTATTAAAACCATTGGTGTTCTCGAACATCGTAAAATAAGGGTTGTCATGCCAGTTATAGTTGTAATTGAATTGTTGACGCCCCTCCAAACCGGGCTGCCAGTAATTCCGTAAGGAGTTCATATTGATCTGTCGGCCAAACCAGACCCACAGGTACATGATGTTCTCCGTTCCATAGGAATTGTTGGGCCTGTTGTCACTATTACTGTTTACGTAGTTAATGGAGGAGGATATTTTAAACCATTCCTTGAGCTTGTACGACCCACTAAAGGCATAGGTTCTTCTATCATAGTCCGTATTGGGAAGGATCCCTTCGCTGGTAAGATTGGTCAAGGACAACCGAAGATTTCCAAATTCATTTCCCCCGGTTATGGAAAGGTTGGTGGTACTGGTAGTTCCGGTCTTGAAGAAATCTTCGATATTGTCCGGATTGGAAACCCAAGGTGTGGGTGTTATCTCATCGGCAAAGGTACCGTCCGGGTTTCTGGGTCTAACGGCAAAATCACCTGCCCTAAAACCACTGGTCGTAGGGCTATCATGTTGGGGAATCAATCGACCATCCAAGGCCGGGCCCCAACTTTCATCAATGTTGTCATTGGTGCCTCCTCCGAAACCATCCAAAAAAGCAAATTCACCTCCGGCACCTTGTCCATATGAATTTTGATACTTCGGGATTCGCAAAGCGGTTTCAAAGGTCAGGTTTTGGGTAAAACTGATGCCTAATCCTTGGGTGTTTTTTCCGGATTTGGTCGTAATAAGTACCACACCATTAAGTCCCCGTGAACCATAAAGGGCGGTGGCATTGGGTCCCTTTAGAATGGAAATGGATTCTACATCATCGGGATTGATGTCCTGTGCGCCATTTCCAAAATCAGTTTCCAGGTTGCCCTCAGCGCGATTGCTAACGGTGCGGTTGCTGATCGGGATACCGTCTACAACGAATAAAGGTGAGTTGTTGCCCGGAATCAATGACCCTTCCCCACGTATGGTGATCAGTGAGGTTGAGCCCACTCCGGAACTACCGCCCGTTATCTGAACACCGGCCGCCCTTCCCGCAAGGGAGTTGGTAACGTTGGTCTCCCTTGCCGTCACCAGATTATCACCTTGAACTTCCTGAACGGCATAGCCCAGACGTTTTTTCTCCTTTTTGATACCCAATGCCGTAACTACCACTTCATCCAGCTTTTGGGAATCCGGTTGTAGAACAATATTGGCCGATGTTTTTCCCGAAGTGTCGAACTCTTGGGAAATATATCCTATATAGGACACGATTAAAATTTGGTTTCCGTCGGGCAATTCAATTTCAAAATTACCATCAAAATCGGTCGCCGCCCCGATATTGCTTCCCTGTACCACAACCGATGCCCCAGGTAGGGGAACGTTGTTCTCATCCAAGACAGTTCCCGAAAAAATAGTTTGGGAATAGCCTACAAAACTTACTAAAAAAGTAAGTAGTACTAAAAATTGTGTTCTCTCCATTTTTTTCGTATTTGTAAACTTTGGTTAATTATTACGAAACAAATATCACGAGGAGAGGTTAGGCTAACTTCCTTTTAAAGTTAAATGATCGCTAGGATTAGATTAAAAATATTATGAAAAGGTTACTTGTATATTATTTACAAATATTCAAATTGTTAGTTAATTGGTTCAAGACTTTTAGATGGCCGATATAGATGGGGATACCGTGTTGTTTTTAACATTTACAAGGTTGGAAAACGATATTAGTACTATGTTTGCAACATTATTTCTTGCTATGGAAGACTATCTTATCGGTATAGGTAAGCGCATTAAGGAAATACGAAAAAATGGCAATAGCACCATAAGTGAGATTGCCCAAAAAGCGGGTGTTACCAGTGGGTTGATTTCCCGTATTGAAAACGGACGTACCATACCTTCCCTACCGGTGCTCTTAAAAATCATAAGTTCACTTGAAATTGAGGTAACCGATTTTTTCAAGGGGATGCCACAAACAAATGGGGCCGGGTATATCGTTTCCAGAAAAGAGGAAAACAGCATAATCGAAAAAGAAGATGATGCCCTGGGATTTACCTATACCTATATTTTTGGAAAACAGCTATCTTCCTTAGGTTTTGAAACGGTCCTGTTGCAAATAGAGCCTAATTCCAAAAGAGGAAAGGTTACCACGGATGCTTTTGAATTTAAATATGTTTTGTCCGGGGAATGTAATTACGTCATTGGAGAAGACGAGATTTGTCTTAGGGAAGGGGACTCCATTTTCTTTGATGGGCGAATTCCCCATGTTCCCGTGAATCGCGGAAATATTTCCACGACCATGTTGGTACTTTATTTTTTTATATGACCTAGTGCCTGTCCGGTTTAGTTTGAAGTCAGGATCTCTTCCAATTCTACCAACGAATCCAAAACATAGGTGGGCTCTGCGGAACTTAGCTGTTCCCTGGTGTGGGCACCTGTGGTCACTCCTATGGTCATACCACATCTAGCATTTTTTCCTTCTTGTATATCAATAATCGAGTCACCGGCCTTTAAGACTTTGGAAGGATTGTTGATTTGAAGAATATCCATGGCCTCAAAAATCATGTCAGGATTTGGCCTACCTCTTTTTACATCGTCCGCCGTAATCAATATATCATAATGAATCCCCATGGACCAATTCATTTTGTCCAAGAGCAATTGTGCGGTGCCTTTATCATAACCTGTGTTTAAGGCCACTTTAATATTTAGTTTTTTTAAGGTATCGAGTAAATCTTCAACCCCCTCATAAGTGGTCACGATCAGATCCTGATAGGCCTTTCCCAACATTTTTTTGAAATCCTTGAAAATCTCCTTCGCGGTTTCATCTTGATCATAACCTTCCTCGATCCGAAGAATATCCTTTATAGCCTGATGTTTTTCCTTTCCCGCTCCGTGTTCCAGAACAAAGTCCAAGGTTAGGAGGTATCCCTTTTTGTTAATGGCCTTTTGAAGTGTTTTATATACTACATTGTCCTCGTTTACTACCGTCCCCGCCATATCAAAAACGGCCAATTCTATCTTATGCATGCTTAAAATGAAATATTGAATTTATGTTTTCCTTAGCGAACCCTGCACTGCCGGTCATTCCTTTACCGCCTATTCCGGTTACAATGTGGATATTTTTGTCTATTGTCTTTTGATAAATATCGGAATTTTTGCATTGGGAATACCGTCCTGTCCAACGATTCTGAATTTCATAGGTAGGGAGATCCATTATTTTTTGGGCCTCGGTCAAAATAAAACGGTCTATGTCCATATTGATATCGAACCCAAGGTCGTCCATATGTTCCGCAGGGGCATACTCATGGGAATCCCCTAAAATTATCGAACCGTCGACAGCCTGTTTAAAAAGAATATGAACACCCCACTTTTTCTCCAATGAATCGGGATCCTCCTTGGCCTTGATCGCATCGAATGAAGGACATTCGGCAAATGCCTCATAACGTCTAATGGAAAGCCCCGTTAAGACAGAGCCTTTTAAACGATAGGTTCCTTGCGACTTGGTCTGCATCATTTGCAATTTTGAGACTTCCAAATCACTCTCATTGAACAGCAATGGATACAAGGTCTTGAAATCGCTGCCATTACAAATGATTACCTCCCCGGCTGAAAAAGTATCCCCTTTGGCGGTATGTACACTGACATAATCGACTAGGCTATGGCATTCGATTGCCTCGGTATTCTTGTAAAGTTCCAAACCGATGTCCACTAAATAGGCGTGTAAACGATTGATCATCAACCGGGGTTCAACGATTACCTCTTCGGGAAAGAACAGCCCGGCTTTTACATAATTTTCCCTTAGACGGGGATAGTCCCGCAAACATTCTTTCCGGGTCAATAACCGGGATGGATAGTCATTGTTTTTATTTATTTCGGAAAGCTCTTCAAGTAATTGTATTTCTTCTTCGTTGGAAGCCAGATAGACCGTACCCTCTTGCCGTACCGAAACATCAAATTTTGATTGGATTTCTCTATATATTTTGAGACTTTCCCTCCCATAAACTTGCCATTTACCGTTCATTCCGGAAGGTACCACTTGGCCAAAATTACGTACCGTAGCCCCTTGGGGAGTTGCATTTTTTTCAATGAGGGCCACCGCCAATCCTTTTTTTACGGCATGGTAAGCGTGAAATGTACCCAATACACCTCCGCCTATTACAATTAAATCATAAACGTTTCTCATAGTTCAACAATGGAGATTTTCTGTGGGGGATCATAAACCCCACTGTTGTATTTTCTCTTAAAGTAGGCCAAAGATAAAATCGATACCACAATACCTATGATGGCAACCACGTAAGTACCTTGTACAAAGAATTGCAACCAAGATACGTCCGTCTTTCCAAAATTCTTATAGAGTAACACCGCCACACTACCCAAATAACCAAAGGCATCGGCAATGTATATAAGAAAACCGGCATTGCCGTTTATACGAAAGGTAGCGATCATTCTATCAAAAAACAGGCAATTAAAAGGCACATAACAGGCATATAACCCTAACCCGACGCTTATCATCCAAAAAACGGGCCCAACCATATTGTTCTGATAAAGTAAGGTGGAAAGGCCAATGAATAAACTTCCACAGATAAGTAGATAGTGATAGGAAACAAAGGCCCGGTAATTTTTTTTAATAAGAACAAAGAGACCTATCAAAAGCAACACGAATACGGCTACCGGAATTTCGGACAAGGTATATATGGAGGCATTGCCCTGGAAACCTACGGAGTCCCAAATCTCACGGGAAAAATTATCGCGAAAATCGCGTAAAGCCGTTAGGCAGATATAGAAAAAGACCAAAATGACCAAAGGGAGAAAAAAATTTCGAACCGTTTTTATTCGGTCTTCCCTATTCATCGGTTTTCTTTCCTTTCTCAGCAATCTGTCCTCTGCATCGGGTTGGGGTACTTTTTCTAGAAGTATGGCAAAACCAAGGAAGGGAAGCATAAATATAAGTCCGGTCATTGCGGGCATCCAAAATTCGGAAACGCCAAAATACCGCATAACCAAAAGCCCGGCTGACTTTACGGCACCGCTGGAAACTATAAAACTGGAACATAGCGCTACTCCAAGAATTTCAGTAAACCTTCTCCCTTCCAGATATGAAAATACTACACCCCATATCATACCCAGCGATAAACCGTTTATGAACATAAAAACCGAATTGTAGGGATGGGGCAAGAGTCCGAACAAAATAAGGCTTAACTCTGCCATGACGATCATCCCGATGAGGTACCCAAACCTGCTTTTTACCCGTAGACCCGAAATTACTTTTATGCCAACAAACTTGGAAAGCATATACCCCAGCACCTGTAGAATGATTAGCATTATTTTGTAATTCACACCCCATAGAAAGTAATTTTCATAGGTCGCTACCGTAAATGGCTTTCGAAATGCATACATGCAAAAGTAAACCCCAAAAGAGGCGAACGCTCCCAAAAACAAAACGCGACTATCTTTTCTGCTAAACTTCAAAAACCTGGGATGAGTTTACAAATGGTAAATTTTTAAAGACAATATTCAATAAATTTTTACCATATGTAAATTTTTTAAGGTTAAGAAATGCTTATCAAGTATTTACGGAATTCTAAACTTGTTCCTGAAATGACACAAAATTCAACGAAGGAAGATTACCAAAGATGATTTTTAGGATTTCGTACATTTGGGCGTATCAAGGATTTAATTTAACATCAGATGAAAAATGTATTTGCTTTCACATGCTTTCTATTGATTATTGCGGCATGCAAGGAAACACCAAAAAGTACCGATGGGATGACCGATCAAAAACAGGTCGTGGAACCCTCATGGGAATCGGTTGTTTCCAAGGATGGTAGTAAACCGGTACAACGACATGAGGCGGCTTTTGTAAAGGTTGAAGACAAATTTTATCTGCTTGGAGGACGAGGTATACGGCCTGTAAGTGTTTACGATACACAAACCCAAACATGGTCCCAAGGTACGGAACCTCCCATAGAGATACATCATTTTCAACCGGTTGTCCATAACAACAAGATTTACATAGTGGGAGCATTGACCGGAGGATGGCCCAACGAAACACCAGTATCAAGCATTTACATATATGACCCCACAATCGATAGCTGGTCCAAGGGGGATGAAATTCCTTCGGAGCGCTTAAGAGGTTCCACAGGGAATGTAATTTACGATGGAAAAATATATGTCTCCTGCGGAATAAAGAACGGTCATATTGGGGATCATAAAAATTGGATGGACAGTTATAACCTGAATACTGGGGAATGGCAGGTTTTGGCCGATGCCCCGAGACCACGGGATCATTTTCAATCCGTTGAAGCCAACGGGAAGATTTATGCGCTGGCCGGAAGAAATACCGGCGCATCCGATGAACCCTTTGGAAGCACTTTAGGAAAAGTTGACGTATATGACATTGCCAGTAATAGTTGGACAACCCTCCCAAACGACATACCTACCCAACGTGCAGGCAACATGGCAATTTTACAGGGGGATGAGATTTTGGTATTGGGAGGAGAGTCCAGTACGCAGGAAAAGGCGCATGCCCATGTGGAAGCACTTGCTTTTGGCAGCAATACTTGGCGATCCCTACCCTCAATGCTAGAAGGGAGACATGGTACCGGGGTGCTGGAACATAACGGGAATTTGTACGTTGCCTCCGGTTGTGGAAATCGAGGTGGAGAACCCGAGTTGTACACCATGGAGAAATATACCAAGTAGAAAACCGACCAACATTCCCTATAAATGTTTCGGGTCGGTTAAAGGGAATTCACCCCTTAGCATTTGTATGGTATTCACCAAAGCCCGGATGTTATGATAACTGACTTTCCAATTATGGGCCTTTGCATCATATTTGGCTTCCGGATTCGTGTCCAATCCTTCATGGAACCACCCACCGTATACGTGGTCTATCATATGGGTAACTATGTGGTCCCATTGTTTTTCAAATAACTCCAAGTAGCGTGATTCATCCGGGAATAGCTTGGAAAACAACAACAGGGAATTAAGCCCTTCTGCCTGTGTCCACCATACTTTTGCCTCGTTTTCAATGGTATGCCTGCCCTCTTTATCCCAATAAACACCCTCGTAATAGAATCCTCCGGTCTGCGGGTCCCAACCCCATTCCAAGGCATGGTCCACCATTTTTTTTGCTTTTCTTAAGGTAACGGAATCTTTTTTTATACCCAGTATATGTGAGGCTTCCAACATGAGGAAGGCGGTCTCCACATCATGGCCAAAGGAAACATGATCCATCCACAAATTTTGCTTCCTATAGCTATCCGTGGAATCCCGTAACGATATCGGTTTCCAATCGCGTTCCAGGTACAGGCTAAGATGGCCTTTTGGGGTAGTAATGGTATCCCTCACCAGTCCCAACATTTCCTCCAGGCGTTTTTTCAATAAAGGATTTTGCCATACCTCGTACAGAGCGGTGAAACTCTCCAAAAGGTGAATGGAGGAGTTTTGATCTTTCCAATCCTTTCGAGTGAAATTGTCATAATCGGCATCATTTGTATCGACATCCAGGAACCAGGAGCCATTTGACTGAAGAACATCAAAATAGCCTTTATGTACGGGGTCGTGGGCATGTTCCTCTAACCATAAAAAGGTTCTTTTTGCCAAGTTTAGGGCAGCCGTATCCCGGGAAGCCTTGTAATATGTGGCGAGCCCATAGATGGCAAAAGAGTTGCCATAGGTGCTTTTGGTATTGGATAGGATTGTTAAAGAATCATTCTTTACATGTAATAGAGTATGGAACCCCCCATGATTGTTATCCCACATAGCATCCCTAAGGAAGCGGTATCCATGCGCGGCAATTTCTTCATACTTTTTATCCTGATAAAAAAGGGCCAGGGTAGAAGCAGTCCATACATGACGCGCCTGGCTTACCAGCATTTTGTTTTGCTTGCCTTCCTTTTCCCATTTGTAATTGAAATCGGGCCAAAACCCGCCATTGATGCTGTCCACAGTTTTTGGATACCAGGTTTGAACCAACGTATCCAGGGAAACCTCAATTTCAGATAATAGTCCTCTGTCCAGTACCGGTTTTGTCTTTTCCGTTCCACAAGAAACAAAGAGTACTATATGCAAAAATACTACTGGTTTTATACGTATAAGGTTATTGAAAATAAGTTTGGGCATCAGCTTCCTTCTAATAGATATAAAACTACTTATATTTCCTGAAAAATGGATGGTAATCAACGGAATAGAATCAATACGGCCCCTAGTGCGGTCAGTATCAGTATCATCTTTCTGTAAAAACTTTCCCGTATGATCTTTACCAAACGTATCCCAACGTATAAACCTATAAAAATCCCCGGTACCAATCTTAAATCTATACCTACGGATTCCCAGGTAATGGTTCCCCAGGACCATATATGAAAGGGAAGCTTAAACAAGTTGATAATCAGGAACAGCCAGGCAGCAGTGCCGATAAACTCGTTTTTGGGCAAACGCATGGCCAAGAAAAAGATGTTGGCAAAGGCTCCGGCCAAATTTCCGATCATAGTGGTAATACCGGCCATGACACCCATGAATCCGGCAAACGCCCAATGATCGGGAACCGTTTTGGACTTTCTACGATCCCACCAATACATCATTATGACGCTTCCCAAGATAATGAAGGCCATTCCTATCTTAAAGGTATCTTCATCCAAATCCTTACCAATAAGGACCCCGATAAGTACGCCGGCCATCATCCAAGGTAGGAAACGGACAATATATTTCCATTGGGTATGCCTATTGTAATAGATTACGGCAAAAATATCGCCCACAATCAGAAGGGGTACGATTAGACCCGTAGACTCCTTGGCACCAAAGGCCAAGGCCATGAATGTTACGATAATGATAGCGATTCCCTTGATACCGCTTTTGGAAACGCCGATGACAAAAGCAGCAATATATGCCAAGGTCCAGGAAGTAATCGGAATTTCAGATACTAGGGTTGGTAGCACTCAGGTAGTTTAACAGTGGAACCACAAAAGTATCCTAAAAAATAATATCTTTATCCATCAACCAAAACCAATCTATGGAACTCAGTACACTGGATTATAGTTTTATCATTGTTTTTTTCTCGATAGTCTTAGGAATTGGGATTTACGTTTCCAAAAAATCGGGAAAAAATTCTTCAGAGTATTTTTTATCGGGTAGGACCATGCCCTGGTGGTTGTTGGGCCTTTCCATGGTGGCCACTACCTTTTCCACGGATACGCCCAACTTGGTCACGGATCTGGTACGTACCAACGGCGTATCAGGCAATTGGGGCTGGTGGTGCTTTTTGCTTACCGGAATGCTTACCGTTTTTGTCTATGCCAAATTATGGAGAAAATCAGACGTTAAGACCGATCTTGAATTTTACGAACTACGGTACGGGGGTGCCCCCGCCCGTTTCCTAAGAAAATTTCGGGCTGTGTATTTGGGTGTTTTGTTCAATGTTATTACGATGTCCGCGGTAACCTTGGCCGCCATTAAGATCGGGGGAATTATGTTGGGGCTGGAACCTTGGGAGACCGTAATAGGTGCCGGTCTGATTACGGTGATTTTTAGTGCCCTCGGAGGATTTAAAGGCGTGGTCTATACCGATTTTTTATTGTTTTTCGTGGCAATGACAGGGGCTATAGGGGCCGCCTATTATTTGGTAAATATTCCGGAGGTTGGAGGAATACAGGCGATCATTGAAAGTGAAAATGTAAAGGACAAGCTTAATATTCTACCGGATTTAAGCGATACCAAGGCCGTAGTTACCATTTTGGTAATTCCATTGGCGGTACAGTGGTGGAGTTCTTGGTATCCCGGTGGTGAGCCCGGTGGTGGGGGCTATATAGCACAACGAATGTTGGCTGCAAAAAACGAGAACCATGCTATTGGTGCAACTTTTTTCTTCAATATCATGCACTATGCCCTACGTCCCTGGCCCTGGATTTTGGTCGCCTTGGCTTCCTTGGTGGTTTATCCTGATGTGGCCAGTATTTCGGAAGCTTTTCCTAATGTGCCGGCGGATAAGTTGGGGCACGATTTGGCCTATTCCGCCATGTTGACCAAACTGCCCAGCGGGTTATTGGGTGTTGTATTGGCATCCTTGATAGCCGCCTATATGAGTACCATCTCTACACAGTTGAACTGGGGATCATCCTATATGGTCTTTGACTTTTATAAGCAGCAGATAAATCCAAATGCTACTGAAAAGCAAATGGTGGCAGTAGGCCGACTTTCTACAGTGGTCTTGATGGTCTTGAGTGCCTTTTTGGCCTTGGCCATGCAAAATGCTATGGGGATTTTCAACCTTTTGTTATCGTTTGGTGCCGGTACTGGGTTAATCTTCATTCTCAGATGGTTTTGGTGGCGGATTAATTCGTGGAGTGAAATTTCGGCCATGTTCTCTTCCGGTATTTTGGCCATTTTATTGGAGACAACCTCATTGCGACCCATTTTGTTCGATGCAGAAACGGGAGTATTGCCGGAATGGGGGGAACTGCCATTTATTATGCTGGTAACTTCGGTAATTTGGTTGTCGGCCACCTATATGACCCAACCGGAATCGAAACAAGTGTTGCGGGATTTTTATAAAAAGATACAACCTGGAGGTCCTGGCTGGTCAAAAGTGGTCGAAGAGGCCCAAGAGGACGATGATGAGGTAGTCTCCGAAAACGAAAAGTGGAGTGTGCCCTCTGGCATATTGGCCATGCTATTGGGAGTTGCGCTGGTCTATTCCACAATGTTCGCCACCGGCTATTGGATCTATGGAAGGACCACTTTAGCATTGATTTTAACGGGTGTGGCCCTCATTTCCGGTGTTATGCTTATTAGGGCGTGGAACCGTATGAAGGACAATATACTCTAGTTTTACTATGAAGGACAGAATTATTTCAGTAGATATTTTTAGGGGATTGACCATAGTCCTTATGATTTTGGTAAATACCCCGGGAACATGGTCCGCCGTATATGCGCCTTTTCTACATGCGGATTGGCACGGTTATACACCCACGGATCTGGTATTCCCCTTCTTCCTTTTTATCGTCGGGACCTCCATTGTATTTGCCTATAAAAACAAGCCTGTTAACGCAAAGACCTATAAAAAGATTACCGTACGTGCTTTGAAGCTCATTGGCCTTGGGCTCTTTCTTGGAGCGTTTACCATTAGCTTTCCCTTTATAAAGGATTTTGCGGAAATTCGGTTTCCCGGTGTTTTACAGCGTATTGGAGTGGTATTCTTTTTTGCGGCGATTTTGTTTCTTAACGTTAAGTGGAAGACCCTTGTTGGCATATGCGCCTTTCTTTTGATCGGTTATTGGCTATTAATGGGCTTTGTGCCTGTAAATGGGGTGGAATCCACTTTTGAAAGGGCCCCGAATAATTTGGCCAATTATGTAGACCTAAACATTTTAGGGAGCCATATGTGGAAGGAAGACTATGACCCGGAAGGCCTATTGAGTACCATACCTGCGATTTGTAGTTCCTTGTTGGGCATCTTTACCGGATTGGTCTTAACATCAAAACAGCCCAAAAAAGCGACCCTTATGGTCGGTATAGGAGGTTCGTTACTGATACTTGGACATTTATGGGATTTGGTCTTCCCCATAAACAAGGCACTTTGGACCAGTAGTTTTGTATTGGTTACGGCAGGTTGGGCCAATATGTTCCTGGCATTGATCTACTATTTGACGGATGTAAAGGGGATAGAATTCGGAAGTATTTTTCGATATGCCGGTGCCAATGCCATTATCGTATACTTTTTGTCCAGTTTTATTACCAAGGTTTTTTATTCGATCAAAGTGGGCGAGGACACCTCACTTCACGGATGGCTCTTTGATACCATTTATGTCCATGATTTTATGTCCATGCAAATGTCCTCATTACTTTATGGGCTTTCGGTCGTGGCATTTTATTGCCTTCTGGCCTATGTTTTATATCAAAGGAAAATCTTTATTAAGGTGTAAACCTTAATCCTAGAGGCTGTTTTGAAATATGTCCGGTTTTTGCGTGTAACTTGGTTAATCCCGATAGCTATCGAGAGGACCATAGCTCTGGTTATGCTAGGCCGCCCTGCATCTCGCCCATTGCTCAAGCTATGGCGGGCCTTGGCCTTCCCCTAAATCTACGATCACCCAACCGTCATTCAAAACCTGATACTAGAACAGAGAAATCATATCTTATACACTGCCAGTTTTCTAATAATTGGGGAAGCAACGGAATTTGAAACCCGCAAACGCAAGCCGTTCACCTTTACGGTATCAAACTCTTGTATCCGTTTGTGGCCTATGCTTTCACCCTCGGCCAATACTTTCCATTCGCCATTTACCTTACCTTCAACTTTATATTCTCGTATACGCTCACCTTTGGCGATGTCTTCCATGATAACCACATGGTTCACCGCTGTGGGCGCAGCAAATTCCAAAACTACTTCGCTCCCCTCTCCCTCGGTTTCGGCCAAACTTGTTCCAAAGCGTCTTTTTATCTCATCCCCAAACACCTTAAGGGCCTTTACGTCTGCATCCGGCACTAATCCGCGGGTATCCACTACCATTCCTATTAACAAGTTGGTGTTCCGGCCCACGCTATGATAGTATTTATGAAGCATTTCCTCCTGCGAGTTTATCATATCATCCTGCCCTTCATGCCAGAACCAACCTCCTTGCCAAGCGGAGTTTTTTCGTAAAGGTGCATCGGCCTCTCCAGGGCACCAAATCGGGGCATCAGGATTACCATGCAATCCTTCTATGATAACGGCCCCATTCGCCTGGGTGGTACTATCTGCCGTGGCCCAACAAGGGTAAGCAGCCAATCCTTCCTCGTTGCCTACCCAACGTATCAAGTTTTTAGCCCCATAGGGGCCTTGGAACACGACCGCATCGGGCTGTTTTCTTTGTAGAATTGGCACAATGTCCGGTCCTCCCTTGGATTTGGGTAGTATACCTCCGTCAAACCATATCTCGAAAAGATCGCCATAGTTAGACCATAATTCCGTAAGCTGGGTTTCTACTACTTTGTTGTATTCCCTTTGCGCTATGCTGTCCCCGGTAATCACCAAACCTGGATTGTTTACTTTAAGATAGCCGTTTGCAACTGCGCTGGCATAAATACCTGGCTTCACGCCATATTTTTTGCAGGATGCCATAAAATCGGCCACAATATCACCTTTGCCATTTCTCCAAGGGGAACTTTTTACGCTGTAATCGTGAGCTTCGGTGGGCCATAGACTGAAGCCCGTACAGTGTTTGGCCACCAGTACGGCATAGTTGGCCCCGGCATCCTTGGCGGCCTTGATCCATTGGTCGGTATCGAGTTCTACGGGATTGAAAATTTTGGCATCCGGGTTATAGTCCCAATCTTCCCGCCACTTGTATTCGGGCTCATAGACATTGATATCAAAATGGATCAATACGCCAATTTCGGCGTCGGCCCATTCCAGTTGCCGTTTTGTGGGAAGTACGAGTTCCTTGGTTTTAATATTGTCATCGACACCGTTTTTTTTCTTTTTTGGATTGTGGCAATTTGCTGATATCAAAACGATTGCCATAAAAACTAAAATCCGTACATAGTACATAATCTCAAGTATTAAAACGTTAATAAAAAAATATTTATACTAGGGGGTATGGAATCATATCCTTGAAAACCGGCCAGGACATTTATTTCTGATCCTACACTCCTAATTAAGGGTTTCTAAATAGGAGTACCCGAAACCCTATCGTTTTGTGTTCCGTTATGCTGTATTTTATATCCTCTTTTATGTTCTGTGTCTTTGTCATTTTAAAAGCTCACCCGGATATTGCACAGGTTTCCCTGTAGCCTTGTCCATTGGCATTTGGGCATTGACACTTACCAAATAGTCGGACAATAGTGTCGCCAATTCATGCCCTTTATCCTTTTGGGCTTCAAAAAGACTACGGGTTTCACCGATGTCCTGTTCCAAATTAAAAAGTTCCATTTTCCCATCCACATGATGGTAGATCAGTTTCCACGGCCCTTTTCGTATGGAACTAAAGGGTTCATTGTCCGGAGAAATATTGGGACAATGCCAGTACAGCGGGCGGGAGTCGGGATTGGTCTTCTTCCCCTTTAACATGGGTACAAAACTGATTCCGTCCTTACTTTTTTTCATTTCGTCCCTTAGTCTGGCCATTTCCAAAAAAGTGGGAAAGATGTCCTCTATGAGCACATGGGCATCGTTGACACTTCCGGCTTTGGTTACCCCAGGCCATTGTACCAGAAGGGGTACACGGGAACCCCCCTCATAGGGGGTCTTCTTGAATCCCCTGAGGGGAAGGTTCCGAGGGGCCGGTTTGGGCGACCCGTTATCGGACATAAAGACGATGATGGTGGTATCCTCCACACCCAAACGCTTTAGATTTGCGCGTATATCCCCCAAGGATTTGTCCATCCCTTCTATCATGGCAGCGTAGGTGGCATCAAATTCGTTTAATCCTGCATCCCTATATTTCCGATAAAAATGCTCGTCCTTTTCCCAAGGGGCATGGATGGCATAATGGGACATATACAGATAGAAAGGTTTCCCCTCCCGAACCGCTTGATCAATGGCCTTATTGGCCTCTATGGTCAATGCCTCGGTCAAATACGTATCGGTGCCGTGGTATTTGTCCAGTCCCGGAACGTCCCAAACGGGCATGCCGCCACGCCATTGGGCACTGAAATTATATTTTCCCAGATAGCTGCCCGGTCCCCCGGCGGCATGCCCGGCGATATTGACATCGAATCCGAGATTGAGGGGATCCTCCCCCGAAGTATCTTTTGCCCCAAAATGCGCCTTTCCTACATGGATGGTCTTATACCCCGCTTTTTTCAATAGCTGTGGGAGGGTGCGGGAATAGATCGCCCTGTTTTGGCCTTTTTCCGCCGTCAATCCGTTCACGTTCCATTGGGGCGGAATTAGCTTGGCATGTTCCGTGTCGCGGGAATCATCCTTGAACAAGGTCCAATTGGTGACCCTGTGCCTTGCCGCATTCATTCCGGTCATAAGGCTCACTCGGGAAGGCGAACAAACCGCAGAAGCGTAGGCCTGGGGAAATTTCATCCCCTCCTTGGCCAATTGTTCCATGTTTGGGGTATGGTACCGCCTATTTAGAGGAGTCAATTCGGTATGGAAAGGTACCGAGGTGTCCTGCCAGCCCATATCGTCTACAAAGAAGAAGACAATGTTAGGGAGCGGGGCCGCATGAGCTTTGTTCTTTTTGACCTTTCCACAACCGAATACAATCAAACCGGTAAGAATCCACAAATACCCGTGCCTCATTTTCATCTGTTCAAATTTCATTGTTTTTAATCGGTCAGATGTAATTTGCCATTGAACGTCTGGGGGGTATCAAACGATGTTATGGCTTATTTCATATTGCCTTTAAATTTCCTGGATTCTACTCATTTGATTGTACTTGTTTCCTCGTCCAGAAATACATAGAGCATGACCCTATCTCCCCATTGGTTGTCCGGGTTGGACACTGTTGTCCGTATTCTCAGCTGATACGTATCTCCTTCCGTTCCGGCATGTTCCCCTATTGCTATGCCCTTTCCGTCCCCATTTTTTAAAAACGAAATATATGGGTTGCCTGTTCGCTTTAATCTATCATGGTCCACTCGGGTCGTTAGACGAAGACTGTCTTTATACGTTGCTTTTAACTTTCCATTTTTTAGCAGTTGGATTTCAGAGACGGAGATATCCCCATAGGTCAGGCCCGAATTGAAGGAATTGTGCTCGCGCGAAAACCTTAAACGGTATTCCTTGGGTTCTTTTGACAAAAATGGCGTGATATCGATGGTCAAGGATTCCTCTCTGGGAACATAGGCCAGGTCATCAAAAATAAAGCCCCCGAGCATGAAATCATCGGTAGGAGGCACCTCGTAATCCCCGAACTTCTTCCGTAATTTTTCCCTTGTGGAATACTTGGATAAACTTTTGTTTTCCAATAGATCGGATAGCTGCTTCTTGAGAATTTTCCTGGCGCTTTGTGTATCGGAAATGTCGTTGTTACCATAATAGGGTCTCAATTCCCGTGGATCATTCTTTAGGTCGTAAAGCCGCCCATCATAATAGAGTTTATATCTTTTCCCTCTTATATAAGCCGATAGGAGATGAAAAAAAGTTGAAAAAATATACGGCTTTTCGTCTCGAACCTTTTGTTTTAGAACAGGAAGTAAGGAGACTCCATCCATTTTGTCGCTAATCCCGCTGGTATTGTATCCGGCCAAATCCGCCAATGTCGGATAGAAGTCCGTAAAATCAACGAGATCGTCCACCTTTTGATGTGTACCATCATGTTTGATCAATAGTGGTACGTGCACCCCGTCATGGGTATGGGTACCCTTTCCCCCATAAATGGTTTTTCCATCCTCCATATGATGGGCCAAGGTCTTTGTGCCATTATCGGAAGTGTAAATGATGATGGTGTTGTCATAAACCCCCGTTTGTTTTAATTTTTGAATGACCCTGCCGATTAACTTATCCGAGTAGGCCACCATATCGTTAAAATTTTTCTGCCAATGGGTTGAACCGGGATCTTCACTATCCGGGGTAGGCTCAAAAGGGTTGTGGGCCAATGCCATGGGGTAATACAGAAAAAACGGCCGGTGTTTATTGTCTTCAATAAATTGTAATGCCCTTGTATTGAACCTATGCGGGGAATACTCTGCTACATAGGTCCCATTTTCTTCGAGCAAAGGACAGTCGTAGAAGAAACGCTCGAAGAATTCGTGGTAGGGCAGTTCATTGGAACCTGTGTTGGAAAGACTGAATTCGTCAAATCCCAATTCTTTTGCCGGCCTACTTATATGCCATTTTCCAAACGCACCCGTTCTATAGCCGGCATCCCTCATCATTTGCCCCAGTGCGGGAAATTCCAAATTAAACGAATCCCAGCTTGTATAATTTCTATAGTTGTATTGGCCAGTGATCAGTTTTACCCGGGAAGGCACGCAGAGGGGCTGTGCATCACAATTGGTGAATACGGTGCTTTTCCCGGCAAGCTTATCCAAATTTGGCGTACGATAATTGGTTGCACCATTGTAACTCAAGGTCTCATAGCCCATATCATCCGAAAGGATCAATACGATATTGGGTGGGGATGCCTTCTTGGCCGTTTGTCCCGATGTCCCTGTGAAAATCAAGATTATGGCTGCCAGAAGGGCTATTCTAATGTTTTTCACAATGCGTTCTTTTGTTCTACTCTTGAGTATGGATTCCTCCTTGTCAAGGATTCCCTTCGTACCGTTAAATGAATAGGAATGTCTTTTTCTTGTTAATCGTTTTCCCTCGTGTAGGTAAGTCAAGGTTAAAGGCGGCGACCTATTTGTTCGCCGCCTGCTTAAACTAACTCAACTAACAAAGAACTAACGTTTACTTAAGGGGAGGGTTACCAATTTGGATTTTGGGTCAAATCAGAATTTAAATTGACTTCCCTAAGCGGTAATGGAAAGAGATAATGCCGGCTAGGGTCAAAAGATCGGTTGGCTTCCGGCTCGGCAATTATAAATCCGTCAGTATCCAAAACAACATCCGTTCCTACAATCAACCCAGGGTATTCCTCGGCTTGAAACCGTGTTCCCAAAACCACCCGGGGCAACTCGGTCTCCGCAATTCTCCAGCGAATAATATCATTGTAACGGAATCCTTCGCCTGCCAGTTCCACCCTACGTTCCCTTCGTATTTCCTCTCGCATATTCAAATTGTTCCCAGTTACATGGGCATTGGTCAAGTTTATCATTCCTGCCCGGTCCCTGAGCTTGTTGATCGACACATTCAATTCGGCGTCCGTGATACTTTCGTTGAGCTCGTAAACGGCCTCTGCATAATTGAGCAATATTTCGGCATAGCGCATTATTATCGCATCGGTAAAAACAAAGACCACTTCGGTCGCAATGGGATCTCCGGGTTTCCTGGGCCAGTAACCGGTCCTTGAGCGGATGAGTTCTGGCAACATGGGCTGCCCTCCCTCAAAAGGGGTTCCGGGCTTCCATAGGACTGCCTCCATTCTGGGATCCCTATTTTCAAACTCGGAGGTAAGGGATGTGTATCCCTGGAACAAAGGAGATTGATCAATGGGCAATCCGTCCGTACACAAAAACGCATCGGCCAAATATTTGGTGGGATCTTGGATGGCATCTATGACATGCCCTCGACCTCTTGGTGAAAAAGTCGTCAATAATTCCTCATATACCACGGAGAGCATCACTTCCACATTATTCTCATTGGCCTCAAAGAAAATCTCATCGATATTGCCCGCGAACAAATCATATTCCCCCTCATTGATAACGGCCAATGCGGCATCCCTGGCAATGGTAAGCAGTGCATTGGCATCACTTCCGGAACTATGAAACTTGGCATGGGTACCTTCGTACAACGCTGCCCTACTTAAATAACCTAGGGCCATCCCGCGGGTTATCCTGCCCAATTCGTCCCCCGCCAATTCACTTTTGCTGGGGAGATTGTCCGCGGCAAACCGAAAATCTTCCACAACAGAATTGATTACCGTTGCCCTGGGATCCCTGGGAGGGGTAACCTCGGAGAAATCCAATGTTTGTAGCACGAGGGGCACGTCCCCGAACCGTTGTACCAAAGCAAAATGGGACATCCCCCTAAAAAAGCGGGCTTCTGCCTCATAGCGAAGCCTTACGCCGGCCTCCACTTCTGAAGTTTCCGATGCCTCGAGTAAAAAATTTGCCCCTCTGATTGTCGTATATGCACTAATCCAAAGGTTATCGGTATTAGGGACTTGATGATTGCCACTGCTTATGTCGTTGGATTCAAAGTAGTCAACAGAGCGGGTATCGTCTATACCATTAATACTTGAACTGTGTAAACTATCTATGGCAACATACAGGTTATTGGCGGCAAGTTCAAAATCACTTTCGGACTTGAAGAAATTGCCTAGGGAAAGGTCGGCAACAGGTTCTTTGTCCAATACATCGTCACAAGCTACATGCAAGAAAACCATCCCAACAAGTAGAACTATATATTCTTTTTTCATCGATTATTTTTTTAGCGTTAAAAGGTAAAGTTGAGTCCAAGGGAATAACTTCGATTCAAAGGATAAGACCTTCTTCCCGAAAAATCATCCACTTCCGGGTCGAACAAAAGGAAATCTGTCCTTTCCCATAAATTCTCCCCACTGAAGTACAATCTAAGCCTAGTCAATCCGATTTTCTCCAATACGGCAGTGGGAAAGGAATAACCCAGCTGCAGATTCTTTAAGCGGATATAGGAAGCATCTTGTAACCAGAAGTCTGAAGTCCTATAATTGAACCCTTGTGCCAGAGGCCTGGGAAACCGGGCATCCACATTTTCAGGGGTCCAATAGTCTATCAATTCGGCATAGGCCCAATTATCCCAAGGGTTTCTGAAAGGCCCTACGGCATTGGGATCCAAATAGTAGCTCCTTCTGCCCACGCCCTGAAAAAGCACCGCAAGGTCAAAACCGTTCCAATCCGCTCCCAAGGTAATGCCATAGACATACCGTGGATTTAAAGTTCCCAGATATTCGACATCACTGGGATTGTTGGAGACTTGGCCGTCTCCATCGATATCCACATACTCAATATCCCCTAAACCTTCGCGTTGGTCAAAACGTACCCCGCTATCAAATTGTTCCTGGATCCGGTATATGCCATTGGTCCTATATCCAAAAATGGAATTGGTCGGGAAGCCCTGAACAGGAATTATATTCTGAAAATTAGTAGGGACCAAGTTGGCGGATTCCTGGTCCAGGGATACGATTTCGTCCGTCTGATCGAACATATTGAACCCGATGTTGTAGTTTAGGCCAATACTTTCAATGGCATCCCTCCACACCAAGTTGATTTCCCATCCTTCCGTCCTTAGTTCCCCGTTATTCGTGGTGGGTACTTGAACACCAATTATGCTGGGCACCTCTATATCGATGAGCATATCCTTATTGTTCTTGATGAAGTAATTGAACTCCGCCTGGAGTTGATTTTTAAAGAATCCCAGTTCAATACCATAATTGACGGATTGTACCGTCTCCCAGGTCCTGTCCTGGGAGGCGAAGCTTACATTGGCAAATCTAGGGGCCTGTACACCATTGGGGAATATTTGGTTTCCTGTATTGTTGATGGTCGGGATATGATCGTAGAGACCTATGCCCGCCTGATTTCCTGTTTCCCCGTAAGACACTTTAAGCTTAAGATCCGAGAACACATTCTGTTTTTCCATAAAGGGCTCGTTGATAACCCGCCATGCGCCCAGAACGGAGGGAAAAAAGCCATAGCGGTTTTCGGACGAGAAACGGGAAGAACCGTCCCTACGAAAAGTGCCTTCCAAAATATACCTATCCTTGTAGTTGTAGTTGAGCCTGGCAAACTGGGAAAACAGGCCCCATTCACCTGGGATTTCCCTTATATCGTCATCTTCGGGGTCATACTGGTTGTTCTGGGCGGTACCGGGATCTCCCAAATTCAGGGCCGGCAGTTCGTTCCCTGAAATGTTATTTCTACTGCTGGTCCTATTTTCAAATGAGAATTCCTCCATGGAAATCCCCGCCAATGCCTCGATTTTATGGTTCCCAAATTGGGCGGTGTAACGGGCGATAAGTTGTGAGAGTTGAAAACGGGAATAATCATTGTCCAGTTCAACGCCATTGGGCTGGTTAAACCATCTTGGTACGCCGTTGGGATCGGCAATGGTGCCGTCCGTATTGTACTTGAAGTAACCCCTATTGAATTGTGTGCCCTTAAGGTGGCTAACGTTATAACCATAAATTCCCTCCAACGTCAGCCCCTTTGCTACGTTCCAATCGAGGCCAAAACGCCCCTCGAACCTGCTTGTAAGATCCTCATCAAAACCTGCCTGCTCCAGTAGTTGTAAGGTGTTTTGCTGAAATCGATACCGGGCATAATTTCCATTACTATCGTACAAGGGCTGATTTCTACCGGCCTGGAACACACTTTGGAGCACAGCGGGCTGCCTTGAACTTCGTAACCTATCCGTGTTGGTAAAACTCGTATTGGTCTTGAGCACCAATTTTTCCGGGATCAAATCAAAGGTAAGGTTGGCCCGTAAAGTATGTCTATCAAAATTGTCCGGCCCCCAGGCGGCAAAATAGCCATCCTGATCCAACCAGGTCCCGGAAACATTAAATGTATTTCTTTCGCCTCCACCGGAAACCTGTACCGTATGGGTCTGCTGAAAGCTGTTGTTGTAGAAGTGATCTACCCAATTGAAATCGCCGGTGAACCAATGGTCCCGGAATGTCCTTGCCACATCTATGACGTTGGGATTCCTAATGGCATCCAAGACCTCCTGCGGATATAGGGTGCCCCGATCCGCATTGGAGAAGGCCAGATTACCATAAATGGCCGCATCTATGGGAGCCATTTGCTCTGGGACTATAGTGGGCGTCCGGTTACTTACGTAGCCGTTGTAGGAGACTGTAACCCTTCCTTTCTTTCCTTTTTTGGTCGTAACAAGGATAACACCGTCTGCCGCCCTGGATCCGTAGATTGAGGCCGAGGCGCCATCCTTTAGGACCGAAATACTCTCTACATCGTCGGGGTGTACATTGTTCAGGTTTCCGGGTACCCCATCCACGATGACCAAGGCTCCATCGGTATTCAATGAGGATGCGCCCCGAATGGTAATAGTGGCTTCGGCACCAGGGGCACCGCCTGCTGGCTGTACTGTTACTCCGGGAATCTGACCTTGTAAGGCCTGCGAAACATCCGTTACGGGCCTGGACTGCAGAACATCTCCGCCTACCTGGCCCACCGCTCCGGCGGAGTTCACTTTCTCCTGTGTACCATAACCGACCACAATTACCTCGTCCAGGCCAGCTGCATCTTCTTTCATGGTAATTGTGAGGTCGGTCTTGCCTTCCACAGGTACATCCATGGTCAGGAATCCAAGGTAGGAAATGGTTAAAATGGCGTTTTCGTCCGCTACCTCAATGGAAAAGTTGCCATCAAAATCGGATTGGGCCCCGTTCGTGGTTCCTTTTTCAACAATGCTCGCCCCCGGTAAAGGAACGCCGGAAGCATCCATTACCCGACCTTTGACCTCTATGGGATCCTGGGTTATGGGTACCACGTTGGTTTGTTTTTTAAAATTGATATTCGGCATCAAATAGATTAAGCGGTCGGCAATGTCATAGTTGGTTGCTGTTCCCTCAAAGACCGCATCCAGTACTTTGGAAACCCGTTCCCGTTTTACCGATATGGATACCCTACGCTCCGTATCCACATCCTTGGTCTTGTACACAAAGCGGAATTCGGTTCTTTTTTCTATTTCATCAATAAGCCGTTCTATGGTAACACCCTGTAGTTCCAAGGATATTTTTGTGCGTTGCGCATAGGAGTTGTTGGCCTGTAGTACAAACAAGCTGGAAAACAGGAACAACACGCTCAGCTTCATTTTTAAGTCAAATTTGAGCTCGGGAAAGGAAAATCCCGAAGCAATAGGAAGTTTTTTCATAATTTTGAGTGTTCGTCAGTGGTTTTTGTTAAAGACCGCTGTCCTAAATCGGGAAATGTTGCTGCATTTTCCGATTTTTTTATGGTCGCGGCTCGATTCTTTTTTTGTCAATTCATGCTATCGTGTTTACTTCATATTTAGGCGATTGTATTATTCTATGATAATGGTATTGTTTTCAATGAAATACTGTATTCCATAATGGTCCTTTAGGGATTCCAGTACCTGGGTAATGGAATAATCACTGAAACTTGCGCTAAATTCTTCCTCCCCCAGGGCATGGTTGCGGTTTTCAATGGAAACGTTGTAATGCCGCTCCAGCTTCTTTAGAATATTGTCAAAGGTCATCTTACGGAATACCAGTTCCCCGTCCATCCAGGAGGTATAGATACTTGTAACAACCTCATTCTTTACTATTTCCCTGTTCGCTTTGTTAAAGCTTGCCTTGTAGCCCGGCCTTAACCGTTCAGTCTCTCCCTCATTGTATTTTTCGTTATCCGGGTGAAGTCCCACGGCCCCTTCCACTAAGACTACTTCCGCAACCTCATCTTCCGGATAGGCATGCACATTGAACCGTGTTCCCAGCACCCTGACGTTTAAATTTTCGGCCTGTACGATAAACGGATGCGCGGAATCCTTGGCTACATCTAAAAATGCCTCCCCGTTCACAAACACTTTTCTTTCCATTCCGTCCAAAAACTGAACGGGATATTTAAGTGATGATCCCGCATTTAAATGGACACGGCTACCATCCGACAAATGGAGTTGAAACGTTTTGCCGTAAGGAACCGTTAGTGTATTGTATGTCAATTCTCGGGAAGATTCAGTTTCCGTATAGACCAATTCGTTTCCGTTTTGTTGGCCGACCACGTTGCCTTGGCTGTCAATGACCCGTTTGTCCCCATCTTCTTGTATAACTTCTATGCTTCCGTCTTCCATTTCCAAGGTAATCGCGTCTTGGGGAATTACAATTGTAGGCGTTCTATCGGATGAAATCTCAAGTAGCATAAAGCCTACGCCAATAATCCCTATAAATACCGCTGCAACACGTAGCCACTTTTGTACCGTAGCCTTTCCGTTTTTGTTCGCCTTTTGGTTTCTAATGGTCTTGTTGATCCGTTTCAAGAGTCGAATCCTGGCCTGTTCTTTTTCTGACAGGTCCCAAGAACCCATAACGTCGTTGTCCTGAAAACTATCGTAGAAGGAGAACAACACGTCCTCTTCTCTTTTCGAACATTGGCCCTGTTCAAATTTTACCAGTAAATCGAAGAATTCTTTTTTGGTCATTTTTTGTACTTACTTATAGATAAGATGCAAAAGCTTGGGGGTAACGCACATAAAAATTGAAAAAAATTGCGATTGCCCAGAACTGGCTCTTAATCCTCTTACAAAATTTTTAAGCTTTTGTCCAATGTAATGGTTTCGCCCTTGTTCATGTTAAAGGTTACTGTTTTAGCGCCATAACGCACCCGGGCATCATTGCCCAATCGGGAAGTAATGGTCGCTTTTACCAACCGTCCTTTGCGCCATTCCATATCTACTTTAAATCCGCCCCGAGCTATAAGACCGTTAACCTTTCCGTGGGGCAAGGCATCCGGTAATGTTGGTAATAGGGTTATTTCGCTGGTATGGGACTGCAATAGCATTTCGGCCAGAGCCGCAATAGATCCCATATTACCATCCATTTGAAACGGCGGATGGGCATCCATAAGATTGGGATAGGTTTTTTTGGCCCATAGCTCGGTAAGATTGTCCCATATCTTATTGCCATCGAGCAGACGGGCATAAAAGTTCATAATCCACCCACGGCTCCAACCAGTGTGCCCTCCACCATGGGAAAGTCGATCTTCGATTACCTTTTCCGAAGCGATCATGTATTCCGGGGTTTCGTTCCAATTAAATTCGTTCGAGGGGTGTAGCCCATAGAGATGGGACATATGTCTATGTCCGGGGAGGGCCTGTTTTAAATCCTCGAAAGACCATTCCAGTACTAATCCGTCCTTACCAATTGCACTTGGCATAAGGTTGTTGAGTTGTCTTTTGAGTTTTTCCCTGAATTTTTGATCCGTTCCCAATACTTCAGAAGCACGTATTACCCCTTCAAAAAGGTGGCGGGTTATTTGTAGATCCATCGCGGGTCCCATTACCACCGAGGCACGGGTCCCGTCCGGGGCCAGGAAAACGTTTTCGGGTGACATGGAAGGTCCGGTCACCAGTTTTCCCGTTTTTGGATGTTTTACCAAAAAGGAAGAAAGAAATTCTGCAGCCTCCCGCATCACGGGATAACCATACTCTTCTAAAAAGGTTTTGTCCTCGGTAAAGAGGTAATGTTCCCAGATATGGGTACTGGACCACGCAGCGCCCATAGGCCATAGACCGTACTCCGGTAGACCAAAGGAAGTAGTATAATGCCAGGCATCAGTAGTGTGGTGGGCCGTAAAGCCCTTGGCCCCATAGAGTTCCCGGGCGGTCTTACGCCCGTTTTCGCGAAGTTTCCCCACAAATTCCAAAAAAGGCAGGTGGCATTCCGAGAGGTCGGTTATCTCTGCGGGCCAGTACATCATTTGAATATTGATGTTAATGTGATAGTCCGAGTTCCACGGTGGTTTTTCACCGTCGGCCCAGATACCCTGTAAGTTGGCCGGCATATTGCCCTCACGGGAACTGCTTATGAGTAGATAACGTCCAAATTGAAAATAAAGTGCGGCCAACGATGGGTCATGGGCCCCATTTCGCTGGGCGGTCACCCGCTCATCCGTGGCAAACTTGGCAGCTTCCGTTACCGGCAATTCCAGGCTTACCCTGTTGAAGAGGCTTTGGTAATCCGCAATATGGTCTTTTAGCAGGTCTTGATAGGTTTTACCATCCAACGATTTCTCATAGGAGTCGCAAATGGCCTTAGGCTCCCCACCAAAATAGTCGGTTCCGGCAACAAGGCGTATTTCCATACTATTGGCCTTGTCTACTTTTATTTGCCGCCCTTGGGCCGTAAGCGTACCCCCAGGTGCAGTGATTATGGCGCGAGCCTCAAATTGTACCCCTTTGCCGTTGTTCAGATGGTGCTTCAAAATAAGCCTGTTCCCCGAAGCATTGACTGTTTCTCCATCGCCCGGGCGGGAAAGGGAAAGGGTTGCAGTGATGTTCCCGGGTTTATCGGCACTGGCCTTTAAGACAATGGCCTGGTCTGCAGCTGAAGAAATTACTGTACGTTGGTGCATTACATCCTCCACCATAAAACGGGTGGTTGCCGTGGCCGTACTTAGGTCGAGTTCGCGATAATAGTCCGTATAATTCTCCACCCCTTCAAAGTCTATATGCAGGTCTCCCATAGTTTGATAGGTATTGGTGCCACTGGGAAGACGTTCTACCATAAGTCGTTTTTTAGCCATGTTCTGGGCTTCCTTGTATTTCCCTTCAAAGAGCAGCTTTCGGATTTGGTTTACATATTTATGGCCTCCACGCCTGTCCTTGTATTCCCCGCCCTTGCTCCAAATACTTTCTTCATTAAGCTGTAGACGTTCCTTCGTGACTCCCCCAAATACCATAGCCCCCAAACGGCCGTTGCCAATGGGCAAGGCCTCATCCCATATCTGCGCCGGTTGGTGATACCAGAGCTTAAGTGAGGTTTCCTCTTCAGTTTGGGCATTTGTAAACAAGGGCATAAAGACGTTGCATAGAAGGAGCCCCACAATTAGCGAATGCTTGATTTTTGGAAAATACTTTAATCTGGATTTGTTCTTACAGCAGGTCATTGTTGTCACGGTCGTAACTAGCTTTGCCTTTTCTGATTTCATCATTATGTTTTGTTTTTTGTTGCTTTGAGGATATTGAACTCATTTTTAATAATGAATCCCAAATAATGCTTTGAGGGCAGGCCTATTCCACCTCAATTACCGTAGTTTTTTAAATGACTTCAGCATTTCCGGGTTATCCATGTTAAACGCCCCTGATTTTTGACCAAGGACTATTTCAATTGTTATGAAGGTTTATTCCACTCTATTCATATGATGCAAAATCAGGATGCAACGCACATAAAAAATGGAAAAACTTTATTTTCTTGGAATGGTTCGGTACAAGGGGGGTAAACCTATGGGGCAGTCATAAATGAATGCCTTGATTTTTACATAAAAGGAAAGGCGGCGAGAAGAAGGTTTACAATACGTCCTAAAGATTGGCGCAAATGTTTTAGGGCGATGTGCAGTTGGTTCTCCACCGTTCTATGGGAAATATTAAAGTGCTCGGCGATTTCCGAAATGGAATATTCCTGGTAGCGACTCATAAAAAAGATGGTCCTACAGCGTTTCGGTAGCGATTTTGACGCTTGTTCTATTCTTTTCTTTAGATCGCCATGGGCCAATTTTTGATAGGCTATCGGGTTAAAGGAAAGTTTGGCTATGACCTCTTCGTGCATTTCTATAAACCTTCTGTTCCTGATTTTCAAAAGTGCATTGTTCCGGGCCGCTTTAAACAAATAGCTTTTTAGGTTCCGGATTTCCAATTCTTCCCTTCGTGTCCATATCTTTACAAAGACCTCATGTAACACGTCCTCTGTTAGCCCCTTATCCTTTAGGATATTGATAACGGAAGCATATAATCCTTCCCAATACTTTTGGTACACGCTTTGGAAGGCCATTTGATTCCCTTCTTTTATCAACGATAAAAGCTTATCATCGGATAATTCTTGGAAATCCCACTGTTCCATTAGAGAAAATTTGATTTAAAGTATAAAATGTTGAGGAATAAACAAAACAGGTGCATTTTATCTGTAGGACTAAGGCATTTGAGACAATCCTTCTACAAGTTTGGCCCTTAGTGTCAAGATGTCTCCGTAGTCTCCGAAGATCCAACTCAAGAGGTATAAAAATAAATTGCATTGAAAGATTTAAATACCAGTTTTTTACCTTGGTTTTCTTTGATATAAAGAATTTTCATAGGTCAATTTTGTCGATCGTTCTCAACCCTCCGAGAGGTCCTGATTCAAGAAAAAAGTCAATCGAATTCCGGATCAAGGAAATCCTTTTTTTCAATCTGCCAATCTTTCAGGACTACTTTTAAGTAGGATATTTCTTTGGAATATTTTGGGTTATGTATTTGATTCACGATTTCCAAAGGATCATTTTCCAGATCATAAAAAAGGTACTCGTCCGTTCCGGCAGCACTTTCCTCAGAGCGATAATGCCGAATTAACTTGTATTTTTTTGTGGTAACGGAGCGTTTCAGATTACTTAAGGCCCCGAATATACACTCATGGATTTTTGTTTTCTTTGTCCTTAAAATGGGTAAGAAGCTTTTTGATTCAACGGTTCTGGGGATGTCGATTCCTACAATATCACAAATAGTAGGGAATATATCGGAAAGATAGACATGGGCATCGGTTTTAACGTTTTTTGGTATCCCCGCTCCGCTCAGGATCAAGGGAACATTGAAACTATGACGGTAAAAACTCATTTTCCCGAGCAATCCATGATGACCGATGGCCAATCCATTATCTGAAGCATAGATTACAATGGTGTTTTCAACCAATCCATTTTGCCCAAGTGATTTAAGAATTCGGCCGATTTGGGCATCCATATGGGTGATCAACCCATAGTAAAGGGCTATTTCGTTACGGACGGAATCCACGTTTCTGGGAAACGGCAGTAGTTTTTCGTCTCGTATACTTTTATAGCCGTCCTCATAGGGGTATTCCGTATAAAAATTGGTCGGGAAAGGCACTTCCATAGGATCGTACATATCCTTGTATTCCTGAGGTGGCGTTCTTGGATCATGGGGTGCGGTAAAGGCCACGGTCATAAAAAATGGTTTTGGATGTTCCCCGTTTAAAAAATCAATGGCGGCATCAGCAAATAGTTCCGAACTGAAACCTGTAACTGTAATATCATTTTCCTGAAAGCTCATCACATGTGAACCCATCCCTCCATTGAATATTCTGGACTCCTTTTCCACTCCCCAGTCCATTGGGTCTCCGTAGGCATTCCATTTTCCGGTCCAGAAGGTTGTATACCCCGCATCCTTCATGGTCCGTGGCCACTTTTGAAGGCTCTCAATGCCCGATTCCGAATAAAGTGGATAAAAACTCTTGTGCGTCAGCGAACTACAGCCCGTTAACAAGGAGGCCCTACTCGGAACACATGTTGGGGTTTCCGCGAACGCTTGTGTAAAGGTCGTTCCCTCACGGATCAAGCTGTCCAAATAGGGAGTTTTAATATAAGGGTTCCCCAATGCACGGATAAGATTGGATTGATGATCATCGGAAAGCAGCAGTACTATATTTGGGTTTGCCCGATCAACGTTTACCCGATTTTCCTTCCGGCTGCAACTTGAGATAATAAATGCAGTTACCATAAAAATCAATCCCTTACATTTAATCCTCATGCCATTTGTTTTTTATCATTTGTTTAGGACTCTTTCAAATGGTTTGGTAAATTATGGATTCGCTCACAACAAATCTGTTCCATCACCTGCTGCAGTTGCTTCTTTAGTATAGAATTTGTATGGTCCCCACCTTTGTCCCCCAGCGCAGCCACACCGTACATGAATGCACGGTCCATAAATGTGAAATGGGCACCACAGGCCAAGATTCTGGCTACATCGGGACCGGAGTGTATTCCAATGCCCATCATTACCGTAATCCTTTGGCCATACTTCATAAGGGTAGGCGTTGTTGAATTTTACTTTTTTTGTATTGTTCATTTTACTTCGGATCCAAGTCAAAGGCCCCACTCCAGGAATCGACCAGGAACATTCTGGCGATAAAGCTGAAAGCGGTCGTTAGCAACAATATAAAACAGCCTGTAAATAAATAGTTTGTTCCTTGATTTTTTTGTTTACGGTCTGTTCCATTGGAAGTAGTGTTGGTTTGCTTTTGGGATAGTACTTTCCTAAAGGGTCAGTGACTTGAATTTTTTGGTCAATTCGGTAAGGGACGACTCTACGGCCATCCGTTCCAGGGAAGAGGCCCCAACAAAGCCTTGAGCGTCCGTTTTATCTAATATAATCCTAACATCTTCCGGAGTATTTATGGGTCCGCCATGCGCCAAGAAAATAGTGTTCGGATTTATCTTTCTAGCTGCGTCGATAATATCTTGTGTTCGAGTTATAGCAAAATCCATATCAACATTGGCATCGACGACTCCGATGGATCCGCCAACCGTTGTTCCTACATGGGCAATAATGGTGTCCGCGCCCACCTCCACCATTTGAACGGCTTCTTCGGGCGTGGCCACATAAACACAGCAATACAGACCCATCTTCGAGGCCAATCCTATCATTTCCACTTCTTTGGAAAATGACATTCCGGTCTCTTCCAGTATCTGTCGAAACCTACCATCGATAATACAATGTGTTGGGAAATTGTTTACCCCAGAAAATCCCATGGCCTTCACCTGTTGCAAGAAATGCCACATTCTCCTTCGCGGATCCGAACCGTGTACGCCACAGAAAACGGGTATCTCCTCCACAACGGGAAGCACCTCGAACTCCCCAATTTCCATGGCTATGGTATTGGCATCGCCGTAGGCCATCAACCCGGCCGTGGAACCATGCCCCGACATCCGGAAGCGCCCCGAGTTATACACAATCAAAAAGTCGGCTCCGCCCTTTTCTATGAACTTGGCACTGATTCCGGTTCCCGCTCCGGCCCCGATTACCGCTTTTTTATTTGCCAAGGTGATCTTCAATCGCTCCCTGACTTCTTCTCTTGTATAGGGATTTCCTTTCCCTGTCCATGGATTTGGCATTTTAGTCTTGTTAAAGGGTTAATTATCTGTATTTTGGTCAATCATTTCAAGAAGGTATGAGACAAGCGCAATAGAAAATGATTCATCGTTGATATGGGCATCCACTTCGATTACTGGAACATGTCCCTTGGCATTTTCCTTTATGGTGCCGAACAGTACCGCGTCGGTTTCCGGCGCATAAAAAAGTTCACCTTTACTGTCCAATTGCGAGATTCCCTTGAGTGGCAATAGAATTGAAACAGGGCCTTTTGCATTTTTTAATTTGCGCGCAACCTCTTTTCCCAATAATCTATTCTCATGCATATTGGTTCGCATTAGGGTAATGTCGGGAGACCAACTGTAGAGCTGTCTATTGCTGTACTTTTCAGGAACGGTAGGTACCTGCGCATAATTTACCATATCCAAACAACCAGGCACTACTACTTGAGGTATGCCCATACTTGCAGCGGCGGTTAAGCGACAGGGACCTGCACTGAGGATACCCGCGCAAAGTTCGTCGGCCAACTCTGTAACGGTCACATCAAGAACCCCCTGGAAAGCTCCTTCCTTTATCAAGGATTCCATGGCCGCCCCACCGGTTCCGGTAGCGTGGAAGGAAAGGACTTCATACCCCTGTTCCTTTAATAACTCGGAACATTTATTGACACATTTTGTCGTATTGCCGAACATGCTTATCGCAATCCTTTTTTGCGGATGGTTTATGGTATCCGATTCCTCCTCCGCCATACCACATATCGCAGCGGCGGCCTGGTTCATCAGTACCTTACTGATACTATTCAATCCGGCAACGTCGACCACGGAAGCCATTATGGTAATATCCTTTATGCCTATTTGGCAGGAAAGATCCTTGCCGGCCAGGGTGGAAAGGCATAGTTTCGGGATACCCAAGGGAACTGGTTGCATGGCCTCCAGGGCGATATAAGTACCACCACCGCCACCCATACCTATTACACCTTTTACCCTATTGTCGGAGACAAGATCCTTAAGAATGGCTGCCGCCCCTTTTCCCATCAATTCGACCGCCTTTCCACGGTCTCCAGATTTTCGTATGGTTTCAATCGAGGTCCCCGAAGCATGGGCGACCTGGGTATTATCATAATCTGCGGAGAAATTTGCCGTACTTACCATGATCCCGGTATCGATTGTGATTACGGGTTGGCCCTTGGACCGTATGGCCTTTAGCAGATAGGAAAAATCCTCGCCCTTGGTGTCGAAACACCCCAACATCACAATGCTCTTACTTTTGGTTTTCATTGGACGGGCTTATGGTTACACATTAAAATCGAATACAACGACCCGTTCCAATTTTGGAATTACCATTTCCTTCACTTTTTCATGGACCGGATGTGGCAAATAGGCTTCCCTGGATTCGGGACTGTCAAAAGTCATGATGAAACCATGGGTGTACCCGTCATTAAGACCCTCGGTACTTTCGTAAGGGCCATACTCCATGTCCAATAGCCCTGGAATCTTTCCGATCATGCCCTTCATCGTCCGGAAGCAATGGTCGATTTCGGTATCGTTTACGCCCTCCTTGAACTGGAACATTCCATAATGTTTTGTCATTTCCCCCTTTTTTATTTTAGCGTTCGGATATAGGCGAGCAAATCCGAAACCTGTTCATCGCTATAGTGGTCGATAAGACCTTTGGGCATAAAGGAGCGACCGACCAAGCGTCCTTGCGAGGAGATGTCGGCCGCACTTACAAATTGCTCATTTCCACCCATAAAACCAATGGTAAGACCCTTATCCTCCCGCTTCGTAAGATATCCTTCAACGGTACTGCCATCCTTTTTGGTTACCCTGTACAAGGTATAAGTGCCCTCCATGGCCGCGTCCGGATCCAAGATTGCCGTGAGTAAGGCCTTGTTTTCCCGCATGGCCGAACCATCCAAGGCAGGAGCGATATGCTGGCCTTTATCACCAAGACTGTGACAAAGGAGACAGGTTTGGAACAGCTTTTCACCCTCGGCCGGGTTACCGCCTCCCTTTTCGGCAATGACCATAAACCGTTTCAACTTGGCGTCAAAGGCTTTTTTTTCCTTCTCAATACGCACCATTACCTCATTTAAAAGCTTTTTGCCTATTTTATCCTCTTCATTGGCCTGAAAAATCTTTTCTGCACTTGAAAGGTCAAATGCCTTCGACGAAACGGAACCACTGGCGAACAGTTGTTTTAACAGTACCCTTGCTTCCTTGGAGTTGGACAGTATTTTAACTACGGTTCTTTGTTTGGTTTCTTGTAGTTTGGGCATCCAGTTGCCAGAGATTTGCCCCGCAAGCCCTAGATCGCCGCTGGCAAGGGTCTGGATTGCCGCCGCCCTTAATTCCAGGGACAGATTATCCTTTTTTGCCATTTGGGAAAATATCCCTTTGTTCTCCTTGGGACGCTCCTTAAGGGCAAGCATTGCCAATTTTATGGTCTCCTCGGAGGAATTTTCATGAATGAGGGGCACTACGTAATCCCTGAGACCTTGGATTTCGAATTTGCCTATAGCCTCCAATCCCAAATTTTGTTGTGAGATTTCCTTGCTCTTTAATAAATGTCTTATTGGATTTACCAGCAGGCTTTTCAGCTCATCGGATTGTACCTTGGCCTGATTCCTTAGGGCCAGTGCCACATAGTCTCCTGCTTTTTCATGTCGCTCGAATATAGGGCTGACAGCGTCAAATACATTGGTATTGCCCAACATTTCCGCTACGATGATAAAGGTAGGCTCGTTGAGTTCTGTGTACCCCGCCTTTTTCCAAAGATCGGGAAAGACTGCTTCCCGTTCCTTTTTAGGCAAAGCCTGACTTGCCCATATTAGATTGGACGGAGCATGCTCTGAAGCCTTTTTCGATGCCATAAAATCAGATAGCTGCCGTGGATATTTTTCTAGGGCCATCCTGGCCAGGTAGCGTTCAAAATGGCGTTCGTACGCTCCCCCCATCGTATTGCCCTCCATAGGAGGTTTGCATGCCTGCACCAATAGAGCAATGGTTTCTTCATTGGCCTTGCCTACCTGGCCCAACGTTCTCAAGACCTGAGATCGTACCATAGGATTGCTATCTTCCAAAGGTATTTGAAGTAATCTGGCCAGTTCATCCGCATTCGGTGAAAAGGACTGCAATGCGCGGACGGCCTCCCTTCTGAGATTATCGGATTCGGAACTAACTAAGGGCTTCATTAGCTTTCGGTCGTAGCGATATATTCCTTCCAAAGACCAAAGAGCCAAGATGCGGGTTATTTCATCCTGGGAAATGTCCGAGACCATAAGTAATAAATCCCTGGTTAGTCCTTTGGTCTCCCCTATAGGACGGTCACTTATCTGGTGCCATGCGGCACGTTTCGCCCATAGGGAAGGAGATTTTAGAAAATCGACAAGTTTCTCAGTCTTTACCTTGTAGAAATTCGGAATTTCATGGGGTTTCTGTGATTCGTGACAGATTCGCCAGATTCGCCCATGTGATTTATCGCGGTCGGGATGGGTAGTGGGAACCTCGTTATGGGAGATTATTTTATTGTACCAATCCGCAATATAGAGACATCCATCCGGGCCAAACTCGATATTGACCGGTCTAAACCAATCATCCTTGGAGGACAGCAAGTCGGGCAGGTGCTCTGCGGAAACGCTGCCATCTGCATTTCGTACGATCTTTACGGCATTAATAGTGCTGGTAATCGTGTTGGCCAACAATGCTACGTCTCTCCATTCCTCCGGAAATGAACCTTCACTATCGTCTGCAAAGGCAAGTCCTGAAAGGCCCGTACCCCCTACCCTGAAATCGTGCAATGTAGGCATCCAGGGCTGGTAAGGTCGCAGCCTATCATTTCCTGTTCCTGGAAAGCCTGTACCGACTTCCATCGGAGCCACAGAAAAGCCTAGATCATTGGCTTCGGAACCGTACCATTGCCCGTTGCCCCTCAGTTGAAAGCCCCAGATATTGTTCAAACCGGAATTGACCAGTTTTATTTTTTTTGCGTCCAATGAGAATCGGACTATTTTACTATAGTCCAACCGAATCTTGGCACTACTTACCACGGAGGATACTTCACCCTTGTTCAATGCCCCCTGGCTGAAATGGATCCAATCGCCCGGCCCCCGTATTAGGGTATGCGCCATGGTATGGGTATCCGTATAACCAAATCCGGTAAACAACGGCTTCCGCTTATCGGCCTTGCCGTCATCATCGGTGTCTTCCAAAAAAAACAACTCCGATCCTTGGGCCACATAACTTCCGTTCTTGTAAGGTAAAATACTCTGGGGTATGGTGAGACCGTCGGCCCAGATGGATGTTTTGGCCTTTTTTCCACTATAAAGATCCGATAAAACCAATATTTTGTCCTCGCCCTTGGTAATACCTCTATAAAGGTCCAGTATACGTTTGAAGTTGGGATTTTTTTCCTGAGCTTCGGGGTTGTCCATCAATCTCAACAAGTCGTCCCATTGGATATCGGAAATGGGATCCAGGGGATACATGCCAGCGGTTTGTGTCCATAATCTTCCGGCATCATCAAAAGTCAGATCTATAGGGTTTACTATCCCATCTTTTTCGCTGGCCACCAATTCTACCTTAAAACCTTCGGGAACCTTGAATCCGGCAAGTTGCTCTTCGGGGGAATAGGCTGCTGTTCTGTTGGATTGCATTTTTTTATAGAATTGGGGAAGTTCCCTGGTAACGACTTGAGTCGCCTTATCCTTTTGGTCGTCCTTGCAACTTGTGAGGGAGAGTAGTAGGGCCAATGTAAACGGGAGAATAAGTTCAATATTTTTCATGTAGAAGGAAGAATGTTTGCGAAACGCCTTATAATGATTCAATGACAATGTGTTTGAACACCACCTGGGCATTGCCCCCTTTGTGCAGCTGTAGGCCTATTACACCTTTTGATGGGATGTCCGTATCCTCTTCGAGATATTCGTTAACCTTTACCCCGTTGATATAAAGTTCATGGAGATTTCCCTGGCAGCGTATGATATAGCTGTTCCATCCATCCTCGTCCAGAAGGTGTTTTACTGTATTTAAATCTCCATAGTTCAGTAACGCCCTGCGGTGCTCATCGTAGATATCGCCCCAATATCCTTTTCCGATATCGGCCTGATAGCCAACTATTTTACCATCTTCGATTACCGAACGATATTGAATACCGCTGTTGATCAATCCCTTGTCGTGATTCCCTGTGATGCGGAACAGGCAGCGGAACTCGAAATCCCCATATTTTTCCATGGTATGCAGATACGTATTCACAGGGATATTCGTGATGCCGTCGCCACCGACGATAGCACTGTCCTTGACCGACCAGTACTTCGCGTTTTCTTCATTGACCGTTTCCCAGCCGTTGAGGGTGGTGCCGTCAAAAAGGGATTTGGAATCAAATTTTTGGGCCGAACAACCAAGTGCTCCCAAGAGCATATTGAGCACTAATAGTTTTAATGGTCTACTTAACCCTAAGTTTATCGGAATACGTTTTCGCACTTTTTCGAATAAAAAAGTCATGATTGTATTCATAGTAGTTTCTATTTTTATAATTTCCGACCTCATACTTCCTGGTGTTATCTGTCAATACATAGGGAACAGATTCAATTCCAATATCCCAAAATAGGCCCGGAATCAACTTATGGTAAACTCAGCGAGAGCCCATATTCCTGTTGATTTGATAACATTTGTGGACGATACGTCACATGCTCCTGGCCTTTAGGTCACGTACTTTTGGCTGTATGGAAAAATCCTATTCTTTTCGAACATTCAGTTCCTATATACAATCATATGATGCAAAATCGGGATGCAACGCACATAAAAAATGAAAAGACTTTACTTTCCTGGAATTGTTCGGTACAAGACCTAAGGTTACGGATCCGTATTAAATGAATGTCTTGGGCCCCCATATAAAGGAAGGACAGCAAGAAGAAGACTTACAACTCGTCCTAGAGATTAGCACAAATGTTTTAGGCTATCAGAAAGCAGCAGTACTATGTTTTTGGGTTTGCCCGAGATACGTTTACCCAATCTTCCTTCCCGCTACAACTTAAGAGAATAATTGCAGTTATTATAAAAACCGATGAATTGCCTTTAATTCTTATAATATCTCCTTATAGCATTAGTTACGAACTCCTTCTAATATGGAGAAAGCATTAAAAAACCTGTATGACACCGTTTATACTTGCGGAAAGTTTCGGATTCCTTCATTCCAATTTGAAACGGAGCAACGATTTGATGCCATAACGGATTCCCATTCGCATCTTAAAGTTTTTGCCAAACCTTTCCATTGGGATACGAATGTGCCTTCAAGGAGCTTTCCTTCATGGTGATGCTGTAACCAGGTAAACAGGGCGGCATATACGCCCCATTTTTAATTACTACCGGATCTAAAAAGTGCTCGTGAAGACTATCCACATATTCTATTACCCTGTTTTCCAGGGAACCGCTCATAAGGATGTAGTCTACCATGGATAAGTGTTGTACATATTCGCAAAGCCCTACTCCTCCCGCGTGTGGACATACCGGAATATCAAATTTTGCCGCCATGAGAAGAATGGCCAATATTTCATTGACACCACCCACTCGGCAACTATCAATTTGACATATGCCAAGGGCATTGGCTTGCATCAATTGTTTGAACATGACCCTATTTTGGCAATGTTCGCCGGTAGCTACCTTAATCGGAGCTATGGCCTTTGCTATTTTAGCATGACCAAGAATATCATCGGGACTGGTTGGCTCCTCGATCCACCAAGGGTCAAACCTTGAAAGCTCCTTCATATGGGCAATAGCCTCATCTACATCCCATTTTTGATTGGCGTCCAGCATTAGTTTCAGGTCATTTCCTATTTCCTCCCTGATAATCCCAGCCCTTCTCATATCGTCTTCCAGATCGGAACCTACCTTTATCTTCATATGGGTAAAACCTGCTGCCTTGGCTTCTTTGCACAGCCTTCTCATTTTTTCATCGGAATACCCCAACCAGCCAGCGGAAGTAGTGTATGCTGGATAACCATTTTGAAGTAGGTGCTCCATTCGTTCCTGTTTGGTTGCTTCTTTTTCCTTGAGAAGTTCCAGTGCCTGTTCTGGTGTAATGGCGTCCGTGATATACGTGAAATCAATACAGGCAACCAGCTGCTCCGGAGTCATATCGGCGAGTAGTCTCCAAAGGGGTTTCCCTTCAATTTTGGCATACAGATCCCAGACCGCGTTTACAAGGGCTGCCGTTGCTAGATGGATTACCCCCTTTTCAGGCCCCAACCATCTAAGCTGACTATCTCCGGTAACCATTCTCCAAAATTGCCCCATATTTTTGGTGAAGGACTCCAAGGACTTACCTATGATAAGGTGGGAAAGGGATTTAATAGCGGCAACGCATAGCTCGTTTCCACGGCCAATGGTGAAGGTCAGCCCATGGCCTTCAATACCTTGGGAATGGTCTGTCTTTAAGATTACATATGCTGCCGAATAATCCGGATCCGGGTTCATGGCGTCGGATCCATCCAAGGTCTTACTGGTTGGAAAACGCACGTCCTTTACCCATATATCCGTTATGGTCGTGATTTGCATGATACAATTTACCGGTAAAGGTACTTTGAAGCGTAGACCGCACTTTGCATAAATTCACATGTTCCTGTATTTTTTTTGCTTTGGGCATTTTCAATTTTAAAGGTTCATATGTTGTTTTCTATACTGCGAAGGAGACTTTCCCATAATTCTTCTGAATTGACGATTAAAATTGGAGATGTTGTTGTAACCGGACTCATAACATATCCTTGTGATGTTATATTCGTTTTCGGAGATGAGTTTACAGGCGTAACCTATTCTAATTTCATTTAAATAGTCCTTAAACGTTTTTCTGTTCAATCGTTTAAAAAGTCTACTAAAAGCCGAGGGATTCATGCAGGCCACATTGGCTACATCCTTTAGTGATATTGATTCGTTAAAATGATTGAAAATGAATTCATACACTTTATACATGCTTTTGGGACTTGCACTTTTAAACCTTTTTAAAAACCCTTCACTGGACAATATCATTTTTGTTGGGTGCTTTGCCAGGGAGTCCAAAACTTTCATGAGTTGCAGCCACTTATCAAATGGTTGCATTTTGGATAGATCGGCAATTTTGGCTTTTACATCGTTTCCCAAATCCAAAAACTTAATCCCGTACCTTGAAAATTCGATGAGATTTTTTATGTGCTGTAGTTCGGGAGCATTGAAAAAGTCGACACCCATAAAGTCCCTTCTAAAATGAACTACATATGCTCTTGCCCTTAATTCCGAGGACGGCGAAAAGTACTTTTCGTCATTGAACCACATATGGGGTAGGTTGGGGCCGATTAACACTACTTCTTCTTTCTCGAACTTTTTGATATTGTCCCCAATGAACCTAGTTCCCGTACTTTCCCGAATATAAACCAACTCCAATTCGGGATGATAATGCCAAACCTTTAAAAAATAGGGATAATCATTGTACCTAATAGTAAAGGAACTGTCCTTATAAGTACTCCGGTCAAGGAAGTGCAGTTTCATTTAATTTTGGATGTAATTCGCTATTAAGATAAAAAATTAATACTAGGGGGCTAATTAATACTCCAGAGGCAAAAAAAGTATCACTTTTTGTAAATATTATGGAAGCAGCACCATCTTCCGGTTTCTAGTTTTGAACCATTATTTGGATAGTGCCCGTTCTGTGCATATAAATTGCAATGCAATCTAAAATCCGGAAATATCACAGGTCTAAATCACAATGTGACGAAGGGAATCACGAAAACCCCTTTAGGGATTGGGTACATATGCGAAGTAATTCGAAAGGAAGCGTTGGATTCTGGCAATAGGAAATGGTGATGAAAAGAAAAATGAAAAATATTGTAGCCTTTTTGTTTACAAGTATCTTGGTTTTACTAGGTATACGCTGTAGTACCCATGTACCTCCCCCATTACCTGTTGAACCGGTACCCGATCAAAAGCAATTGGCCTGGCAGCAAATGGAATTTTATGGCTTCATCCATTTTGGTCTCAACACCTTTACGGATCAGGAATGGGGCTATGGCGACAAATCCCCGGAACTGTTCGACCCTTCTGAACTGGATGCCCGGCAATGGGCCCGTGTGGCCAAGGAAGCGGGAATGAAAGGAATCATTATAACGGCCAAGCACCACGATGGTTTTTGCCTATGGCCTTCCCAATACACCGAGTATTCCATAAAGAATTCACCATGGAAGGGGGGCAAGGGAGACGTGATTAAGGAGTTAGCGGCAGCGTGTAAAGAATACGGTTTAAAATTGGGGATCTACACTTCACCTTGGGATCGTAGCCATGCCGATTACGGCAAACCAGAGTATATTGCGTATTTCAGGAATCAACTTGAGGAATTGCTTACCCAATATGGCGATGTTTTTGAGGTATGGTTCGATGGGGCCAATGGGGGTGACGGCCATTACGCAGGGGCCGATGAAACCAGAAGGGTGGACAAAAAAACCTATTATGACTGGCCCAATACCATAAAAATGATACGGAAACTACAGCCAGAAGCCATTATCTGGAGTGATGCAGGCCCCGATGCCAGATGGGTGGGCAACGAACATGGTTTTGCGTACGATATTACATGGTCTCCCCTACAAAGGGATGAAGTCTATGGCGGAATGCCCGAATATGCCAGCGAGTATTCCATGGGCCAGGAAAATGGCACACATTGGGTACCGGCGGAAGCCGATGTTTCCATTAGACCGGGATGGTTTTATCACCGGTCTGAAGATGATAAAGTGAAGTCCCTTGGGCACCTTATAGATATCTATTACAAATCCATCGGCCAAAATGCTACGCTCTTGCTCAACCTGCCCGTGGATCAAAGGGGGTTGATCCATGAGAGGGATGTTGAACAACTACAAAAGTTTAAGGAACAGTTGGATTTGGACTTTGCCGATGACCTAGCGTTGCTAAAGGACGTAAAAGCCTCCCAAGTCCGTGATGGACATGAACAATATGGAGCGGCCAACTTGGTAGATGGAAAAAAGGAAACCTATTGGGCTACGGAGGATTCCATTACGACCGCTTCGGTGACCCTGGATTTTGGAGTACCCACCACTTTTAATCGCATACTTGTCCAAGAGCATATTCCCCTTGGACAACGAGTAGGGTCTTTTTTTGTAGAGGCTCTTGTCAATGGTCAGTGGAAGCCTTTGGGCACCTACGGTACCATTGGATTTAAAAGATTGCTACGGTTTAAAAAAACAACGGCCACCAAGATAAAGCTTACCATTACCCAAGCCAAGGCCTGTCCTGTACTTTCTAATCTAGGTGTATTCAATGCTCCCCTGATCGTTGAGGAACCGACCATTTCCCGAAACAAAGAAGGTATGGTCCGTATTAACAGTGCAGAAAAAGGGGTTACCTACTACTATACCATGGATGGCTCACCTCCTGATATCCACTCAAAAAAATATGAAGGATACTTTGAGGCACATACTCCTGTACAAATATCCGCTATGAGCTATGATTCAGTGACCCATAGAAAAAGTGACCCAAAAACCAAAAGATTCGATATAAGCAAAAAAACCTGGGCTATAAAAGGTATCGGAACGACCCAGCAGACCGTATTGCCCATAGACGATAATCAAAAGTCAAATTATACCCTCACCGAATATCAAAGGCAAAACGGTCTGGTCATTGATCTTGGCAAGAAAGAACTATTAACGGGGTTTACCTATACACCGGACCAGGGCAGATTGCCTTCTGGCATCATTACCCATTATGGTTTTCACGCCAGTGATAATGGCCATAACTGGATCCTAATCCAAGAAGGGGAGTTTTCCAATGTCCTAAACAATCCCATTGAACAGAAGGTAATGTTCAATAAGCCAGTCAACGCAAGATTCATCAAATTAACACCAAATAGGGTTAAGGAAAATGCAGAAAAAGCTGTGGTTGCCGAAATAGGGGTAATTACAAAATAGACGTTTCTTGTATCGAATAATACGAAGTGTGGTCTTGAGCAAAACCTCCATTTCCCTTATCCTTTGGTCTCGATATATACGGTGCTTAGCGAGGTGCCGTCACCTTCCCATAAGCTTTGCCACGTACTTTCCGATAACGTCAAATTCCAGGTTCACTTTGGATCCCACTTCATAGGCATGAAATCGAGTGTTTTCATAGGTGTACGGTATTATGGCCACGCTAAAGGTATTTGTTCCGGAATCGACCACTGTTAAACTTACACCATCAATGGTTATGGATCCCTTTTCAATAGTTGGATTGTTGAGCGAAACATCATACTCAAATGAAAACATCCAGCTACCATCCTTTTCCTCAATAGAGGTACAGGTTCCCGTTTGATCTACATGGCCTTGAACAATATGGCCATCCAATCGGGATCCCAGAATCATGGCACGCTCCAGATTCACCGTATCACCAATATTTAAATCGCCAAGATTGGTCTTTTGAAGGGTCTCATCAATCGCAGTAACCATATAATGGCCCTCCCCTAAGGAAACTACGGTGAGGCATACACCGTTATGGGCCATACTTTGATCTATCTGTAGCTCCTTGGCCACGGGTGAAGCTATGGTAATATGTAGGTTCCCCCCCTCCTTTTCCAAATGCGATATCTCGCCTAAGGATTCGATTATTCCTGTAAACATGTTCCGCTTAAATTAAGTAATTTTGTGCGATAAATTTAGGGATAAAGCCAAAGATAATATGCAGGAAGATCGAAAAATACGACTAGGAATTTCAGTAGGGGACCTCAACGGAATTGGATGCGAGGTCGTTCTTAAAACCTTTGAGGATTCCCGTATGTTGGATTTCTGTACGCCTGTAATCTTTGCTTCCAATAAGACCATTTCCTTCCAGAAAAATGAATTGGGCATTGCTATTAAATATCACGGTATTCATGAAGCTTCCAAAACTATTGACGGCAAGATCAATGTAGTGAATGTTTGGAAGGAAATACCCAAAATCGAATTTGGAAAGGAGACCCAAGAAGCGGGCAAATATGCCTTAAAATCCTTGCGTGCTGCGGTAGGGGCGCTAAAAGAGGAAAATATTGACGTCCTGGTGACCGCTCCGATCAACAAAAATAACATTCAATCGGAAGACTTTAAATTTCCGGGACATACGGATTATCTAGCCCAGGAATTGGAAGGTGAAAGTCTCATGTTTATGGTTACGGATACGTTAAAAGTGGGATTGCTTACCGATCATGTTGCCGTAAAGGACGCCCCCGCTGCCATAAACCCTATCTTGGTCCGGACCAAAGTGCGTACGATCGAAAAATCCTTACGGATGGATTTTGGGATTCGGAGGCCAAAAATTGCCCTTTTGGGCATTAACCCCCATAGCGGAGACAATGGCGTTATCGGAAAGGAAGACGATGAAGTGCTAAAGCCCGTTATACAGGAAATGTCGGATGCCGGACATCTGGTCTTTGGGCCATATTCCGCGGATAGTTTTTTTGGCTCGGATTCCTATAATAACTTTGATGCCGTTTTGGCGGCCTATCACGATCAGGGATTGATCCCTTTCAAGACGCTGTCCTTTGGCAAAGGGGTCAATTATACCGCAGGTCTTTCAAAAGTCCGTACATCCCCAGATCATGGTACGGCCTATGAGATTGCCGGAAAAGGTAAGGCGGACCACAGCTCCTTCAAGGAGGCGGTATTTATGGCCTTGCATATTTTTAGGAATAGAATGGAATTCGAGGGACTCAACGAGAACCCATTGCAAAAACAAAAGGTTAGACGCTAAATGGGCAATTTTTCAATAAGCTTTATAATGTATTGATGCCCTGAACATTTGGCCTTCCACTATTGGCTTTTATTAAAATAATAGTATCTTTGCACCCGCCAGAATGGAAACGTTTTGGTTCCATGTTGAGGGCGTAGGTCAAAAATAAGTGTTGGTACGATGAAGCATAAGGAATATAGTATTCCTTTCTCGGGATTGAAGCAAGGAAAACACGAGTTCACCTATACCATTGATAATACGTTCTTTGATTCCTTTGGGTATGAAGAATTCAATGAAGCCCAGATAGATTTCTTGGCGGAACTGAACAAAATGAGTACTATGCTTGAACTACGATTAAAAGGCAATGGCATAGTAAATGTGGATTGCGACTTAACAAGTGAACCTTATGACCAATCTATTTCCGCCCAATTGGAATTGGTGGTCAAGTTCGGAGAGGATTTCAATGATGAGGACGATGAAATATTGATTATTCCCCACGGGGAGCATCAGATCAATATAGCACAGTACGCCTACGAAATGCTGGTGCTGGCCGTTCCGCAAAAACGCATACATCCAGGAGTCCTGGATGGAACCCTAAAATCCGATACGCTGGATAGGCTAAAGGAACTACAACCTAAAGAGATTAAGGAGAACTCTGAAAAAAATGACCCGCGTTGGGATGCATTAAAACAGTTTTTAACGGATAAATAAGATATAAAATGGCACATCCTAAAAGAAAAATATCCCGAACTAGAAGGGATAAGAGAAGAACCCATTATAAAGCCGTTGCCCCTACCTTGGCCACGGATCCCACAACAGGGGAAATGCATCTGTACCACAGGGCGCACTGGCATGAAGGCAAATTGTATTATAAGGGTCAGGTCCTCATTGATAAGACCGAGGAAGCAGAGGCTTAAGAAAAACAGCTATACTATCTTGAACTCCTGTCCTTGTTGGGACAGGTTTTTTTGTAGATGCATGTTTTTAAAGGTGAAAATAGCATTTGGTCAAAGGCGAACAACGACCTCTAGGATTACTTCAAACACCCTAGTGCTAGGGACTAAGTACGATTAAGACCGAAACACATAATTTTCAAATTCTCTAAATCCCTTTAATTTTCAAAAAAGTCGCAGAAAATCAGTATTTTTCACGAATTTTGATGCATTTTAGAAGGTTTTTTGATGCAAAATCAACTTTAGGATGGGTAAATTAACGGCAGCCATTACGGCTGTAGGAGCTTACGTTCCAAACTTTGTGTTGACCAATAAAATGCTGGAAGGCATGGTAGAGACCAACGATGAATGGATAGTTACCAGAACCGGCATCAAGGAAAGAAGAATATTGAAACCGGAGGAAGGCGAAGGATCATCCTATCTGGCCATCAAGGCAGCAAAAAATCTTTTGGAAAAAAGGAAAATAGATTCTAAGGAAATTGATTTGATCATGGTCGCCACCGCCACTCCGGATAGTTTGGTTGCCTCTACCGCCGCCTTTGTTGCCTCGGAAATCGGGGCTACCAATGCCTTTGCCTATGATCTATTGGCAGCCTGTTCCAGTTTTCTGTTCGGGATGTCTACGGCGGCAAGCTATATCCAATCCGGTAGGTACAAAAAGGTTTTGTTGATAGGGGCGGATAAAATGTCGTCGATCATTGATTATACGGATAGAACTACCTGTATTATTTTTGGAGATGGGGCAGGGGCCGTTCTTTTTGAGCCGAATACGGAAAATCTCGGACTACAGGATGAGTATCTTAGGGCGGATGGTTCCGGAAGACAATTTTTAGGGATGGATGCGGGAGGTTCATTACTGCCTGCTTCGGAGGAAACGGTTAGGGATCGGAAGCATTATATTTATCAAGATGGAAAAACGGTCTTTAAATTTGCGGTCTCCAACATGGCCGATGTGGCCGTAAAAATCATGGAACGGAATAATCTGACCCATAACGATGTGTCATGGTTGGTTCCTCATCAGGCCAATAAACGGATTATCAATGCAACGGCTAAAAGAATGGGTCTGGACGATTCCAAGGTGATGATAAACATACAACGTTATGGCAATACCACCGCTGCCACCCTTCCACTTCTGTTGCGGGATTATGAGGATCAACTAAAAAAGGGCGATAATCTGATTTTCGCCGCTTTTGGCGGAGGCTTCACTTGGGGATCCATTTATTTAAAGTGGGCCTATAACTAAAACTAAAAAACTGAAATGTAATGGATATCAAGGAAATTCAAAGCCTAATCAAATTCGTGGCAAAATCCGGTGCCAGCGAAGTAAAACTTGAGACGGACGATATTAAAATCACCATTCGCACCGGAACCGTCGGACCTGGAACGGATACAACGTATGTACAACAAATTCCCGTTCCACAGACTCCAATGGCACCCATTCCCCAAGCTCCTCCGGAAACCCCTGCTCCGTCCCCGGAAGCAAACACTAGCGAGACCCCGGAAGAAGATGCCAAATACATCACCATTAAATCGCCTATTATCGGAACTTTTTATAGGAAACCCTCACCGGACAAACCGGCATTTGTAGAGGTAGGCAGTAGCATCTCAAAAGGGGATGTTCTCTGTGTTATAGAGGCAATGAAACTCTTTAATGACATAGAATCCGAAGTATCCGGTAAAATTGTAAAGGTTTTGGTTGAGGATTCCTCACCGGTAGAATTTGATCAACCCTTGTTTTTGGTAGATCCATCCTAGGTTAAATCACAATACCCAAACTCTAAAGGCCAAAATCTTTTTGGAACTTGGAATTTGAGATTTGAAATTTTAAGGTATTATGTTCAAGAAAGTATTGATTGCAAACAGGGGGGAAATCGCCCTTAGGATTATCCGGACATGTAAAGAAATGGGGATCAAGACCGTTGCGGTCTATTCCAAGGCGGATGAGGAAAGTCTACATGTTAGATTCGCGGACGAGGCAGTCTGTATCGGTCCCGCTCCCAGTAGTGAATCCTATCTAAAAATCCCCAATATCATTGCCGCCGCGGAGATTACCAATGCGGATGCCATTCACCCCGGATATGGATTCCTGTCCGAGAATTCAAAATTTTCAAAAATATGTGCTGAACATGAGATAAAATTTATAGGTGCTTCCGGGGAACAGATCGATCAAATGGGGGATAAGGCAACGGCAAAGGCAACGATGAAGAAAGCTGGGGTACCTACCATTCCGGGATCCGATGGACTTTTAAAGGATGTTGCCGATGCCAAAAAGACGGCCAAAAAGATGGGTTACCCCGTTATGATCAAGGCCACCGCAGGTGGCGGGGGCAAGGGAATGCGTGCCATCTGGTCCGAGGATCAAATGGAAAGCAACTTTGAAAGCGCCGTTAAAGAAGCTACCGCCGCCTTTGGCAATGGGGGCATGTACATGGAAAAATTTATTGAGGAGCCCCGCCATATTGAAATACAGGTAGTGGGGGATCAATATGGGAAGGCATGCCACCTTTCCGAAAGGGACTGCTCTATTCAACGCCGTCATCAAAAATTGACCGAAGAAACCCCTTCACCTTTTATGACGGATAAACTAAGGGATGAAATGGGGAAGGCCGCCATAAAGGCCGCAGAATTTATTAAATATGAAGGTGCCGGCACTATAGAATTTTTAGTGGATAAACATCGCAACTTCTATTTTATGGAGATGAATACCCGTATACAAGTGGAGCACCCCATAACGGAGCAGGTCGTGGACTATGATTTAATACGGGAACAGATTTTGGTAGCTGGGGGCGTGCCTATTTCAGGGAAAAACTATATCCCAAAGCTACATTCCATAGAATGTCGCATCAATGCCGAAGACCCTTATAATGATTTTAGACCTTCTCCCGGGAGAATAACCACCTTGCACACCCCGGGGGGTCATGGGGTAAGAATGGACACCCATGTGTACAGCGGTTATGTGATCCCGCCGAACTACGACTCCATGATCGCCAAGTTGATCACCACGGCGCAAACACGCGAAGAAGCGATTAACAAAATGAAACGTGCCTTGGATGAATTTGTGATAGAAGGCATCAAGACTACCATTCCGTTTCATAGACAACTCATGGAACATCCCGATTATTTGGCGGGGAATTATACCACCAAGTTTATGGAAGATTTTGAGATGGAACCACAGCTTGAAGAATGAGCGGACGAGACCTTGTAAGGTCTTACTAATTCCGGATAATGAACCTCAGCTATTGGGAATATAAGACATGGTTGTCCAACATAGACTTTGCAATTGTAGGCAGTGGAATAGTTGGGCTTAGTTGTGCGCTTCGATTAAGGGATGCCCATCCCAAATCCAAAATAGTAGTTCTGGAAAGAGGTGTTCTGCCTCAGGGTGCCAGTACCAAAAATGCCGGTTTTGCCTGCTTTGGAAGTATTTCCGAAATTTTGGCCGATCTGAATTCCTATGCGCAGGAAAAAGTATTTCGTCTTGTAGAGCAAAGATGGGAAGGAATACAATTGCTTCGAAGTGTTTTAGGGGACGAACAAATCGATTTTCGACAAAACGGGAGTTACGAACTTTTTTTGGAGGAACAGACAGCGCTTTACGAGAATTGCCTCGATCGTATGGCGGGAATCAATCATCTTTTAAAACCGATATTTGGAGCCGAACCCTTTAGTTTGCATCCCAATTCCTTTCATTTCAAAAGTATAAAGGAGCGCTATATCGCACATACCTTTGAAGGACAATTAGATACCGGCAAGATGATGATGGCCCTACTTCAATTGGCACAGCAAAAAGGTATTATTGTTTTGAATTCGATAACCGTCAATGATTTTATGGAGAATCAGGGAAGTATATCGGTACAAACCGATGCTTTTGAATGCAGGGCCCAAAAGTTGCTTATAGCCACCAATGGATTTGCATCCCAATTATTGAACGAAGACGTAAGACCTGCGCGAGCTCAAGTAGTGATTACCAAACCTCTACAAAACCTAGGGATCAGAGGTACATTTCATCTGGATGAAGGGTACTATTATTTTCGGAATATTGACGATCGGATACTACTGGGAGGGGGTAGAAACCTTGATTTTGAAGGGGAGGAAACAGTTGTTTTCGGTCAAACCGAATTGATTCAAAACCGACTGGAAGAACTGCTGGAACGGGTCATTCTCCCCAATACCAACTTTGAAATTGATCGAAGATGGAGCGGGATTATGGGGGTAGGGAAGGAAAAGAGTCCTATTATAAAACAGGTTTCGGAGAATGTGTATGGTGCCATTCGCTTAGGGGGCATGGGGGTCGCGATCGGCAGTTTGACCGGGAGGAAGTTGGCAGACCTCATTTAGAGGTGGCGCTTCACGAGCCATGTCAAAGTGTAATATCTATAATATTGAAATACCGGAATAAAGCACTTAGTTTTTTCTGTACAAGTAATATTTTCTTCCTATATTGGTAGACTTACTTTTTCATTAGCTTCCCCAGAGCTTAATCCACATTTTTTATGGACTAAACCCCCATATCCTCCACCATAGGGTATACGAACTATTTGCTTTGGTAGATATCCATTTGGTTCGATTTATTGATTATCGAACGGGTAACGGTTAGTAGTGTACTAAAACGGTGATTTTATGAAAAACGGTGTCCCAAGGAAATTTGGTTTAGGTTGTATAGTAGTGTTCATGGCGTCCTTTTGTATGGGATGTTCCTCATCGAAAATGAATTTTAGGAGGGAATACAACAAAGTATGGAAGGAAATGGTGAAATCCGAGGCCTGGAAGAATTCCTTATTGGCCGATAGGACGGTAAAACCAAAGGAGGAAATGGATTTTTACACCAGCATTCTGGACGCCGGAATAGGTAAAGAAGATACCTATAATCCATTGATGGAAGAAGAAGTGGCATTTGAGGAAAAATATAACACCCTAGTCTCCCGGGCGTATTTCAAAATTATTGCCGAAGCGGAAAAGGCGGATGATCGTCTTAAGAAAGAATATGAGGAATGGAACGCCAAAAAACTTGAAACGGGCAATAAAGGGAATGTGACGTTCAAGAAGCAGCTCAACTTGATAAATCGGCGTTATTCCGCACACCAAGAGATGCTAAAAGGCCTCAAATCCTGGAATATTTTGAGTGAGTATAGATCGGACGACCTTCGGTTCTTTAAAAATGAAAACAGGGATGAGGTCAAGCAGATGTTCAATACGGGCAAGGAAGATAGTGCCATCGTCAACCTTTTGATATATAGGTTGGCAGACCTGTATCATTTTGAGGATTAGGGTTCCTTTATCTTTAGTGCAACACTTACCCTCCTAAAATCGAATAAAGGATTTGGATATTCATTTATTTCCTATTTTCTAATTGGTTTTTTAATGCAAGGAACAATCAAAAAGGAGCTGCTGGAGTTTTGCGAGACTTTTGTTGTAGACCGAATTGTCCGTATCCGAAAGAATATGGTAGATATACAAGAAGCATTGACCTCCGAAACCAAAAGTAGTGCGGGCGACAAGCATGAAACGGGGAGGGCCATGTTGCAGTTGGAGCGTGAAAAATTGGGTCATCAATTGACAGCGGCCGAGGCAATGAAGCAGGTCATGGCTAAAGTACATTTACAAGAAAATAAGGAAATAATAGGCCTTGGCAGCTGTGTCATTACTTCAAGAGGCAATTATTTTTTGGCCATTTCTGCAGGGGCCTTTAAAAAAAAGAACCGATCTTTTTTTTGTATCTCCGCAGGGACACCTATTGGAAAGCTGTTGTTAGGGAAGACTATTGGAGATACTATTGCTTTCAATGGGCAAAAAATCAAAATTTTGGAAATTGAATAGCCGATAAAACATTGTTTGATTTTATTGCCTTTTAAAACATTTCCAAGATGTGTCATATTTGTATTTGGATAGAATCGCTTACTTCGCTTTTTTCCGATTTAGAAATTCAATGGAGATATCCAGAAATTGGGATTTATTTGTGCCGCCAATTGGGATATGTCCGGAATTGGGAACGATCCACAATTCCGAATCGGGCAAATGCTTATGAAGTGCAAGCGCCGCGTCCACGCCCAATATCTCATCACGGTCACCATTAATGATCAATGTTCGGGTACGCACTGCCCTTAAATCTTCGTCCTTAAGTCTAATTTCATAATTTAAGCCTGGATTGAACAGCGCCTTAATCTGTTGGTCTCCCTGGGGATGTAGCCCCCGAAGTTGTTCAACAAAGGAGGGAGGAAGATCTTCAAAGGAGAATTGATTATCAAGCGCTTGGTTATCCCCGCCACTATAATTATGGGAAGCACCTATAAGTATTACGGATTCCAGCCGATCCGGAAGTAAATCGCCAATTTGAAGCAAGACCAGTCCTCCGTAACTCAGACCAATGGCCTTGACCCTTTTTAAGCTTAAATAATCCATTAGGGCTATGATATCTTTGGCCGATTTCTGTATGGAAAAATCCTCGGTCAATGGCGTGGTTTTACCATGACCCCTTAGGTCTACGGCGTATACTTCATAACTTTGGGCATAGGTGGAAATGTATTCCGACCAAAATTGGGAAGATTGTGTCCAGCCATGAAGAAGAAGCAACGGTTCGCCCTTACCGTATTGTTCATAGTACAACTCAATACCATTTACATTTACGATTTCGGTCCTATTGGGTTCCTGTGCATGGCCTTGTTCTACCAGTAAGGCTACTGAAATTAGGAATAGCTTTTTCATTTTGGAATGTAACGATAGATTGATGCAATACGCAAACAATCGGTCATAAGCCATAACGAATATCGGAATATTTATACGACCACTCTATTTATAATTAACCATAAATTAAGAAAAGGAACCGGGATTCTTTTTAAATTTAAAGGAATTAACCGTTTAAAATTTTAAGAATGTCTACACAAGAAGTTGCCGATAAGTTAGTGAGCCTTTGCAAGGAGGGAAAATACGATGAAGCTTACGAGCTTTATGCAGATGATGCGGTAAGTATTGAAATGCCCGGCATGCCAGGGGATGAAGTGACCCAGGGTAAGGAAAAAATTATTGACGGATACTATGAGTGGGCCAATAGTATTGAAGAGGTTCATGGGGGTTCAGTGGGAGAACCCGTGGTTGCCGGGAATCACTTTATGCTTCCTATGACAAGTGATGCCACCTTCAAAGGGCAAGGCAGATGGAAAATGGAAGAACTGTGTTTGTACCAAGTTGAAAATGGTAAAATTAAAAAAGCACAATTCTTTTATGATGTACCCGATATGGGGTAGAAATTACTCCAAATTGGGTTTCCCGCGACTGGCTTTTTTCTGTGCGGTTATTTTTTTGGCCTTTAAGCGTTTTTCCTTTGCGGCTTGTGATGGCTTTGTTCTCTTTCTTTTTTTCGGCACTTTTAATGCCGACTCGATGACATCCAAAAAACGACGGATTACAAGCTCCTTGTTTTTGTGTTGGCTACGGGTCGCATCACATTGCAAAAGCAACAAACCGTCATTGGTCAGTCGAGACTCAAGTTTCTCCAGCAGACGTTTCTTTTCCGTTTCCGACAAAGCGGAGGAACCTATCAGATTAAAGGTCAACTCAATTTTTGTAGAGACCTTGTTCACATGCTGTCCACCGGCGCCTCCACTGCGAACGGCCTTAAATTGAACTTCTCGAATAAGTTGCCCCGTGTCCATAAAGATCAGATGTTTAACCGTTGATTTATGGTTTCTATGGAGATATTCAAAAAAATATTCTTTTCTGCTTCCAATGCGGAATGATGGTTAAAGAAAATGTCCTGTTCTTCATAGGTTCCTACGACCAGATAATGCCCTCCCATATAATATGATTTTTTTACAACGACTTCCAGCCCTGATTTTTCTGAGACCTTGAACTCATGGGCATAGACGATAATGCGGCGTTTGGTATCCGCATACGATTTAACGACATTGATCGGGATTCTATTGGCCTCACCGAACAAAGAGGCGATATATAAATCCTTCGGGTGCTCATACAAGTTTTTTGGGGTATCCTTGGCAATAATTTTTCGGTCTTTCAGAACGATTACCCGATCGGCAAAGGGAAGCATATCATTATGATCATGGGTCGCCGTTAAAACGGTTATCCCCTCTTTTTTTAAAAAGGTGAACAAATTCCTTCTTAAGGCGTTTTTTCTAAAGTTATCGATATGGCTAAAGGGTTCGTCCAGCAAAAGAATTTGGGGCTGTTGCGCCAGCACCCTGGCCAATGCTACCCGTTGTTGTTGTCCCCCGCTCAAATAACGTACTTTCGTCTGGGCCAAATGGGTCATTTCTATCATCTCCAAAAGCTCAGAAGTGCGGGCCTTAAGCTCCTCGGGTTCGAAAACGGAAAGGTATTGGCTTATGTTTTCAAAAACGGTAGTGTAGGGCATCAGGTCAAAATCCTGGGCCAGGTACTTCATATAGGGTTCACCGGGAACCAAATTGTACAAAGGCCCCTTTATTTGGTTTTCATCCCAATAAACCTCCCCGACCTTAATATGCAATAGGCCGTAAATAATTTTAAGCAAGGTGCTTTTTCCACAACCGCTTTCCCCGATAATGGAAACGTGCTCGCCTTTGGAGACTTTCAGGTTTATGTCTTCCAACACCGATGTTTCGTCATAGGCAAATGATACATGATCTACTTGAAGCATAGGAAGTGTTGTTCTAGGGAAAATAAAATCCGCTCCCAAATTAAGAAACGGATTTTCCAAAAAAATATTGATAATTGCCCGTATTAATCCTTAAATTCTTTGAGCACGGTCTGGTTGGGCAATTCCTCGAAGCCCATATTGTAGAGGGTAAATCCAAAAATATCGGCATACTGCTCAATGGTCTTGCTTACTGGGGTACCTGCACCATGCCCAGCGTTGGTCTCTATCCGGATCAAAGTAGGATTTTTCCCGATTTGTTTTTCCTGTAGCTCCGCCGAGAATTTAAAGCTGTGGGCGGGCACCACTCGGTCATCATGATCCCCGGTGGTTATTAGGGTGGCAGGATATTTGGTTCCTTCCTTTATGTTGTGCAAGGGTGAATAACCCTTTAAATAAGCGAACATTTCCTTACTCTCCTCGGCGGTTCCATAATCATAGGCCCATCCGGCACCCGCTGTAAACGTATGATACCGGAGCATATCCAAGACTCCCACGGCCGGTAACGCTACCTGCATCAAATCTGGTCGTTGGGTCATGGTAGCCCCCACCAAAAGCCCTCCGTTGGAACCACCTCTAATAGCCAGATATTCCTTAGAGGTGTAGTTGTTGTCAATGAGATATTCCGCTGCGGCTATGAAATCATCAAACACATTTTGTTTTTTCATTTTTGTACCGGCAATATGCCACTTTTTACCATACTCACCGCCACCACGGAGGTTGGGCACGGCGTAGACGCCTCCCTGCTCCATCCAAATTGCATTGACTATGCTGAAATAAGGAGTCAGGCTAATGTTGAACCCCCCGTAACCATATAGGATGGTCGGGTTTTTTCCATTGCGTTCAATTCCTTTTTTGTAGGTAATGATCATAGGTACTCGGGTGCCATCCTTTGAAGCATAGAATACTTGTTTGGATTCGTAATCGGACGGGTCAAAATCAATTTCCGGTTTCCAGTATTGACTGTATTTTCCGGTTTTCACATTATACTTATAGGAGGAACCTGGGGTGTTGTAGTTGGTAAAGGAAAAATAGAACTCCCTGTCTTCTTTCTTGCCACCAAATCCACCGGCACTACCAACACCCGGGAGTTCCACTTCCCGTATCAGGGTTCCTTCATAATCATATTGTAAGACCTTGGAAATGGCATCTACCATATATTCCGTAAAGAAATATCCGCCTCCGGTACCCGCGGTCAACACATTTTCTGTTTCCGGGATGAAGTCTTTCCAATTCTCCGGAACGGGATTGGTAGCATCGGTAACAACAATTTTTTTGTTTGGGGCATTTCGGTTAGTGACCAAATACAATTTAGTTCCTACGTTTTCAATAACACTGGTATCCGATTCCGTATCATCCAGCACGGTGACCAATTTGGCAGCGGGATCCATCAAATCCTTCAGATACAATTTATTGCCCGAAGTTGAGGTGGATGCGGAAATAAATAGGTAGCGTTCATCTTCGGAAACATAACCACCCACATAGCGATGTTTTTGTTTTGATGTCCCACCAAAGACAACCTGATCCTCAATCTGGGGAGTGCCTAATTTATGATAGTATAACTTATGTTGATCGGTTTTGGCAGAAAGCTCACTGCCTTTGGGCTTATCGTAGCTGGAATAGAAAAAACCATCATTACCTTTCCAGGAAATACTGCTAAATTTGATATCTACCAAGGTATCCTCCACAATTTCCTTGGTCTGTGTATGGATTACTATCCCTTTGCGCCAGTCGCTCCCTCCTTCGGAAATAAGGTATGCGGCCTTTGAACCGTCCTTGGTAAAGCTTAGCCCCATTAATGAAGTGGTACCATCTTCGGAAAAGGTATTGGGGTCTAGAAAAACCTCTTCCTCTCCTTCATCTTTTTTACGATAGACCACATATTGATTCTGTAGACCATCGTTCTTGTAGAAGTAGGTATAGTCCCCTTCCTTAAAGGGGGAGCCCAACTTTTCATAATTCCAAAGCTTTTCAAGACGATTTTTAAGATCGTCCCGAAAAGGGATCCTGTCCAAATAGCCAAAGGTAGTTTTGTTCTGTGCCTTTACCCAGGCCTCGGTTTCCGTACTCCGGTCATCTTCCAACCAACGGTAGGGATCCTTTACTTCGGTACCAAAATACGTATCTACGGTATCGACTTTCTTCGTGTTGGGATAATTCACAATGATGGGATTTCTCTCTTTTTTGATGTTACAGGCAGCAAAGATAAGCACTAGCAAAAAGACGCCGATTTTTCTCATGTCAGTTGGGATTAAATCTGATAAAAATATCCCAAAAGCAAATGAAATCAATGGATTTGGAAAGATTTAACTTTATTTAAGGAAACGGGACAGGGATGAGCAAAATTCAGATACCCTGATGCTTTTGCACCCTTTGAACCAGGTTTGGTCAAAGTAAAACTTTGGTGACCTCCGGATTACCTACACCAACTGATTTTCCACTAAGTATTCCGCAATTTGAACGGCATTGGTCGCCGCTCCTTTTCTAAGGTTGTCGGACACAATCCATAGGTTCAATGTATTGCGCTGGGTTTCATCCCTTCGGATACGGCCCACAAAGACTTCGTCCTTATCATGTGCATAGATAGGCATGGGATACGTATTGGTATCTGGGTTGTCCTGTACCGTTACCCCTGGGGTTTCGTTTAACAATTTCCGAACTTCGTTAAGTTCAAAATCGTTCTCGAACTCCACGTTTACGGATTCCGAATGTCCTCCCGCAGTGGGGATACGCACGGCTGTGGCGCTTACCGAGAATGTACGGTCATCCAAGATTTTTTGTGGCTCACGAGCCAGTTTCATCTCTTCCTTGGTATATCCGTTTTCCATGAAGATATCGCAATGTGGCAATGCATTTCTATTGATGGGATAGGGATAGGCCATTTCGCCCTGAACACCCGCCATTTCGTTTTCCAGTTGTTTTACGGCCTTTACACCGGTTCCCGAGACTGATTGATAGGTAGAGACCACTACCCGCTTCATCCGATACTTCCGGTGTAGGGGTGCCAGTGCCATAACCATTTGAATGGTAGAACAATTGGGATTGGCAATGATTTTGTCCGTTGCCTTTAATTCTTGGGCATTGATTTCCGGAACTACCAACTTTTTGGTTGGATCCATGCGCCAGGCAGAGGAATTGTCTACAACCGTAGTACCGACCTCTGCAAACTTGGGAGCCCATTCCAAAGAGGTATCTCCACCAGCCGAGAAAATGGCGATGTCGGGCCTTGCCGTTACCGCCTCGTTAAGGGCTATAACCGTATGTTCCTCGCCCTTGAAGGTCAATTTCTTGCCTACGGAACGTTCCGAAGCTACCAATAACAATTCGGAGATAGGGAAATTGCGTTCCGCCAATACCTTTAACATCACCTCGCCGACCATTCCCGTGGCACCTACTACCGCTACTTTCATTGCCTATGAATTTGGAAAGGCAAATGTACTCCATGGATACGGACTGTACAAGTAAAGCGAATCAAATTTAAAAAATATAACAAAATGTTATAAAAATGAATTTCACGTTCAGAAAAGAAAAACCCCTGTTTACGCAGGGGTTAATGGTTTTAATTTTAATTGTGATGTAGCGGTGCCTTGTAAAAGGCTTGATATGAGTTATTGCTTTTTTAACAGATCCCGGATTTCGGCCAAGAGCTCTTCTTGGGTAGGCCCTGATGGGGCAGGTTTCGGTTTGGGTGCCCGTACCTTGTTATAAGATTTCACGATCATAAACAACACAAAACCTACAATGATCAGATTGATAATCGTGTTTATCCAGGCACCATAGCGGATGGCACTTTCAGGTTTTTCTACGGTTCCATCGGCTGCCATCACGGCTTCGGAAAGGACAACTTTCATATCCGCAAAATCCATTCCACCAGCAAAATAGCCGACTATGGGCATCATAATGTCATTCACAAATCCGTTTACGACAAGACCAACGGCACCGGCCAATATTACGGCCACTGCCAAATCGATGACGTTTCCCGTCATGATAAAATTTTTGAATTCTTTCCACATGGTTTTAGTGTTTTAATAAATTGTTATTAGCATCTGCCCGCAATGTAGCTAAAAAAATACTGTTAACAAAATGTTAATAGTCAAATCAATTATCGATAAAAACACGTTTTACCCGCTGCGAAATACCTGTTAAAAGCTCATAGGAGATGGTATTTGCCGTAGATGCAAATTCCTCTGCAGTCGGGTTTTGTCCAAAGATGACGACTTCATCCCCTTCACTGCAATCAATTCCGGTGATATCTATCATGATCATATCCATACAGACGTTTCCAATTATAGGGGCTTTTTTGCCATGTACCGTTACATACGTACTTCCATTGCCGTACTGCCTACTTATTCCGTCGGCGTGTCCCAAGGGCAGCGTGGCCGTTACCCGGTACCCATCGGATATAAAGGCCCTATTGTATCCTACGGTTTCATTGGGCTCTATTTTATGGATTTGTGAAATAATGGTCTTAAGGCAAGCTACAGGTCTCAATTGTGCATCGATGGTCTTTTCGTTGCCATACCCGTACAGACCTATCCCACTTCTTACCATATCCCATTGGGATTCCGGATAGTTGATGATACCCGAGGTATTCAATAGATGCCGAAAAGGGGTACAATCCAATTTTTCATCCATCTCGGCAGCAATTTTTTGAAACGTATCGATTTGGCCATTTGTAAATGCGGCTTCCTCCAAGTCGTCGGATGCCGCCAAATGGGAAAAGACAGAAACTATTTTGATTTCGCTCCGCCCAACCAATTGCTTAACAATATAATCCACATCGTTCTCCCAGAATCCTAATCGATTCAGACCTGTATTAAATTTGATATGTACTGGATAATCCTTTTGCCCACTTTTTTTGGCAACTTCGAGAAATTCCCTAAGTATTTTTGGGGAGTACAGACTGGGCTCTAGATTTCTCTTTATAAGTGTTTCAAAATTTGAGGGCTGTGGATGTAATACAAGAATGGGGGCCTGTATTCCTCCATCGCGTAAGGTTACGCCTTCGTTTACATAGGCCACCGCAAAATAGTCTACTCCCAATCCTTCCAATTTTTGGGCAATTTTTGCTACATCACTACCATATGCGAAGGCCTTTACCACGGCCAAGAATTTTGTGGTAGGCCGCAATCTGGATTTCAAATAACGATAATTGTGCTCAAGGGCACCCAAATCGATTTCAAGAATGGTTTCGTTGGTCTTAGGCATTAGGGCTTTTAGAGTTTGGTGGGAGCTCTTCGACTTCCACATCCATCTTTTTTATCTTTTCCCGCAACATTGCCTTAAAAAAAGCGGCCCTGCTCAAGGGCTCATATTCCTCGACTTCGCCGAGCATGACCAAATCGTCATTACTCGATTTTCGGAAACTATAATTCGCCAGGTTTCCCGTACGGGTACAGATTGCATGCACTTTGGTCACATATTCCGCAGTGGCCATTAATGCTGGCATCGGCCCAAAGGGGTTTCCCTTAAAATCCATATCGAGCCCGGCTACCACCACCCGAACACCTTTATTGGCCAAATCGTTACAGACCGTCACTATTTCATCATCAAAGAACTGGGCCTCATCAATTCCAATAACATCACAGGTATCGGCCAAAATACGAATGTTCGCCGCTGCGGGGACAGGTGTGGAACGGATTTCATTGGCATCGTGGGAAATTACCTTATCCTCATGATACCGATTGTCCACAATAGGTTTAAATATTTCTACCTTAAGTTTGGCAAACTTCGCACGTTTTAATCTTCGGATAAGTTCCTCGGTCTTACCAGAAAACATGGAGCCGCAGATGACCTCTATCCAGCCGAATTGTTCTTTGTTATTAACGGTATTTTCGAGAAACATTTTGTAATTTTAGACGAAAATAAGGGGTTTCTTCGTTCCTAATTATAGCAAGCATTAAAATTACTAAAAAAGGGACACCTTTTCCGAAAGGATAAAATAAAAGCAATGAAACGAAAATTGAAGGAGGAATTGCGGAAACTGTCCACGGATATCATTACCTCCAGGGACTTAAAGGAAATTACCGACCTCTACGAAGCGGCCAGAAGTCTTTACGAAAAACTTGCCGTATTGAAGTTTATAGACAACGAGTTGAACGATGTGGAAGTGGATGTTTCCAAAAGCACTATGGCCTCCAAGTTTGAAACAATGGCAAATGCCGTGTTGAGTGCCAATTCATCAGTTCCGGAAAGCAATCCGCATAGCGAGGATATCATGACCCCGGGAATTGATACCATAAAGGACATGGTCTCGGAAATGCCCAATGAGGCGCCGGTAGATGAGGTTTTGGCCGAATTTATGGCAAAACCGGAATATGTGAAGAACGATAAGGAACTCTTTATGCCTTCCAAAGAGAACGGCGCAAAGCGGGAAACAAGGCCAAAGTCCCTAAACGACAGATTCGGGAATACGGACATTAAAGTAGATCTCAATGACCGATTGGCCTTTGTGAAACATCTTTTTAATGAGAGTACGGAAGATTTCAATAGGGTTATCTCCCAACTGAACACCATAGATTCCGAGGAACGTTCCATTTCCTTTATCACCAACATGGTAAAACCCGATTATAATCATTGGGAAGGGAAAGAGGAATATGAAAAACGATTTATGGCATTGGTAGGGCGAAGATTTGCTTAATTCCATGGCCAGGGCCGAAAAGTCTGGACGGGGTGAGGGACTTTAGTAGAAAAGAACTTCTTTACGATCTGCTTTGAACCTTCCATTGCAGGGGGTTCATCAAAATGCAATTACCAGGCATGTTCCGAACTTGTTTTGGTAAGGGCGGGAATCCAAACCATAAGATTTCGGTTTTTGACTCTTATATTAAAATAGGACCGACGGAATATCACCATGGTCTTGATATCCGGGATTGTTGATTTCAAGAAATATTCTATTCGTCAGTCTTCCAAAAACATCTCGAGAAAATGGGGCATCCCATGTAAGTGGTCTATGTGATCTGGGGCACTGTTTCCGGCAAATGATATGATAAGAAATTGTCCTTTGCCCGCCTCGCCAATTTGTTGCATGCCTACCGGGCCCCATTTCAATACGGGTTTTCTTGGTATCCCTAAACGGTTGAGAAGCCAATCTGTGGTTTCCGTAAGGCTGGCAAAAGTTCCCGGAAAAATCTCGGAATGTGTCATCAACATTTTTTTTTCACCCTGGATTGCCTGTTGCGCGTAGTCCAGAAATCCCGCCAATTTTTCGGTGTTCAACCGACCTCCCTCGGCTAAAGGAGTCGCTTTGGGAACATAATCTGTATGTAGCGCATCGAGGAGCAAAAGCCCATCAATTCGATGCATTTGTGATTTTAATAGTTCACGAACGGCCCCATAACCCGCACTAAAGGCACTACAATAAATATTGTTGATTCTTTGTATGGATGATTTCGATTGTATGACTCTTAATAGGCGGTTAAAGACTTCGACATCTTTAAATGGACTTTCATAGACAGAAGAACCTGAACCCAGATGGACTACTGCCAATATCAAGGGTCGATCCGCGTACCGAACGGCATTCATAGGTATATGCGACGCTCCATTGAAATGGATAAGCAAATCCAGGGATTTCATGTTTTCGGCCTTTGGTGGAAGATATAGTACCACCGATTTTGACAAAACACTATCCAAAACCCATTTTTTGCCCGGAGGCTCGGTTTTCCCAAGCCGTTTGTGGATTCGTATATGCTCCTCCATGGGAGAAGGATTCTGCAATCGGGGAGATACAACGTTTTTGGGAATCCCGGAACAGGCCGAGGCCAGGAATATACCGCATATTATCCAACCATATAGTATGAACTGTAGACTGGATTTCTTAAAAGGCAAGACTTTGGTATACATATTGGAAAAATAGAAAAATACCGGAGCATCAAAAAATGTAAATTCATTAAAATGAAAATTTATCCTACGATTTGGGAAGCCTGTCATTACTATAGATTTCCCTACTTTTAAATCGCCTTTTGGAACAGAAATCATAAAGCACAATGGCAAAACTTTATTTAATACCCACGCCCATCGGCAATCTGGAAGATATGACCCTAAGGAGCTTGCGCATTTTGAAGGAGGTAGATACCATACTGGCCGAGGATACCCGAACCAGTGGGAAGCTGTTACAACATTATAACGTTACCACCCCAATGCAGTCCCATCACATGCATAATGAGCATAGGACTGTGGATGCCCTCATCAAGAGAATGTTGTCCGGAGAAACCATTGCCCTTATTTCCGATGCGGGTACACCGGCTATCTCAGATCCCGGGTTTTTATTGACCCGGGCCTGTATTGAAAATGAAATCGCGGTGGAATGTCTTCCGGGAGCTACCGCCTTGATACCGGCATTGGTGAATAGTGGACTTCCCAATGACAAATTTGTTTTCGAGGGATTTCTTCCCGTAAAGAAAGGCCGCCAGACCCGATTAAAGCTTTTGGCCGAGGAGACCCGTACCATGGTATTCTATGAATCGCCCCATAAACTGGTAAAGACCTTGACCCAGTTCGTGGAGTATTTCGGGAAAGATCGCGCCGTTTCCGTTTCCCGGGAACTGACCAAAATGTATGAGGAAACAATACGGGGAACGGCAGCCGAGGTTTTAGCATATTACTCCGAGAGGCCGCCCAAAGGTGAAATAGTTATTGTAGTCGCTGGAAAAAAGTAGTACTTCAATAGCGGGTGGATTTTCGAAGACGGCTAAACGTTTCCGGTTTCATATTCAAGTAGGAGGCTAGATATTTTTGTGGAATTACTTGTAGCTCTTTTGGACAGCGTTGCATGAATCGTATATAGCGTTCTTCCGCCGATAGGGTAAGCAACTCCACCTCGCGATATAGGCGTCCTATAAGGATGTCCCTAAAAAAATGGTGCCCCCAAGTCTGAAAATCCGGATAAAGCTCGAAGAGGCTCTGGTAGTTTTCCCAATTGATGGCCAGCATTTTGGAAGGTTTTAGGGCTTCCAAAAAAGTAAATGACGGGGTCTTATAGATAAAGGAATCGAACACCCCTGAGGGACTTCCGGAATAGGAAAACCCCAAAACCACTTTTTCTCCTCTTTCATTGAGGATATATAGGGCCTGTACACCTTCCAGCACAAAATAAAAGTAGCGCTCGGTAGTACCCGCTTCGGTAATAAGATCTGATCGATTAAAAGATTTGAGAACCCACAACGAGCGGAATTTTGATTCCTCCTCGGAACCTAAATGAACCTGAGGGAAAAAGCCTTTCAGTTTTTGATAAGTAGCGTCGTCCATGGAAGCTATTTGCCATATGGATTATAAAAATAAGGTTTACTTAAGTAAAAGTAACCTACTGCCCCCTTTAAGATAGCGAATCCAAGGTTTCCTTAATTTGAACAAGGTGCCGCTCCGCGTGGCTCAGCAAAAACTCAAAACATTCGGGCAAATAAAAAGTGACGATAGGCCCTATGGCCGAAGAAACTTTGGTTTTTGAGACTTCTTTTTGCCGACTTATAAGAATAGACTGTTTTAAATGACCGTATAGCTGGTTGAATTTTTCAAATGTCTCATTGATTTGTTCTTGGCTTAGGTTATTGGGAAAGACGGGTTCAAATTTCCGTAACGTCTTCATTTTCCATTTGCGTTTGCCCTCTTTCGGACGTTGCCCCCTAATTATTATCTTTTGCCATGCCCGTGCCTTGAGCACTTCGTTTTCAGTGGTACGTTCCGTTGATTTTGCTAAGGCTGCATCTATTTTTTCAACATAAAACGTATACGCAATGCTTAAATGTTCGATAATTTCCAAAACACTCCAAGCCTTGGGTGTTGGAGGGGTGTTCAACTTTGAGATATCCAGTCCCTGAAGTTGGTCTATGGTCTTCATCAAGAGATTCAAGCGTTGAATTTGATTTTCGGACGTAATCAATAAGGGAGGCATAACTAAGTGATTTTGTTCGATACAAAAGTCCAACTTTTGCCTTTTGGAAATATTGATTTGTATCAAGAAAAACGAAAAGGGGATTAAGGGTCTTTGTTAGTTTGTCTTTTGGTTTTCGACAATTTGTTTAATATTCATGGATAATTTACTTGCTGAAATACGGAACTGTGAAGTATGCAAAGCCCATCTGCCCATGGGTCCGAGGCCTATTATTGCTGCAAATCCGGAATCCAAGATTGCCATAATCGGACAGGCTCCGGGAGCCAAAGTGCATAAAACAGGTATCCCTTGGGATGACCCCAGTGGAAAGCAATTACGAAATTGGCTGGGCGTTACGGATGCCGTTTTTTATGACGAAAGGAAAATTGCGCTGATCCCTATGGGCTTCTGCTATCCGGGAAAGGGGAGAAGTGGTGATTTGCCTCCACGGCCGGAGTGCGCCCCTTTGTGGCATACACCGCTCTTTGATCAAATGCCCAACCTACAATTGGTTATCCTAATCGGGCAATATGCACAGCGCCATTATTTGGGCGAAAAAATGGAAAAGAATCTGACCAAAACGGTAAGGGCCTATAAAAACTATTTGCCCCGTTATTTTGTATTGCCCCACCCTTCACCTCGCAACCGATTTTGGTTAAGCAAAAATCTATGGTTTGAAAAAGAGGTTTTGCAAGATTTGAAAGATATTATGCTATCTATTAATAGTTAATTTTTGGATTGTTCTTGAGCATTTTTTCAAAATCATTTGCTGTCTTTATTGCATAAACAAGAACAGAAAGTATTAAAACTTTCCAAATAATGCCATTAAGCATATTTCTAGGCTCCAAATAAATAGAATAAGCATATATGCCAATTACAAAAATTGTTCCTAAGGTCACACTCGGAATGGGATAATCAGTAGTCGTGAAACCGCATATAGTGATTAATATACTTAAACCCGCCATTATTACGAAATCACCAATTTCAACCTTTTGTTGATAAAATGAATGAAACTGAAAAATGAGAGTTATTAATCCAATGGCAAACAATATCCATTTTGCACGTTGCATGGCATTACTTGCTTCTTGCAGTTTTTCATTTGCCCTGAAAATACCAGAAATATGATTTGACTTTTCCTCTTCGGAACCTTCAAAAGGTAGGCCGCAGTTTTGGCATTCCGAAACTCCTGGTTCTCTCTTTGTTTTGCAAAACTCGCAATATTGCATTCTAATCTACTATCGAATCTTAATACTTGACGCCCTATGCTTTTCCTTCTATCAATCACCGTTTACACCAGTTTTATGGTTGTATCATCAACAGAAGCTCTTTATGGAATTATTCGCTCTACTCGGTAAGCTAAAATAAAAATTTATGTTTCAAAGTCCTTTCTTTAAAATCGAAAAATAGACCCAAAGGATAAAAAACAACTGCAGTGGAATTCTAAACCATAAGTAGGTTATCCCTTTACCATTAAGCTCCCCGGTCTGGTAATTGATGTTCTCCAACGACGCCTTAATGTTCGCCGGAAGAATTAGGATAAAGAAAACGATTAGGAGCCAAGCTACGGTAACTCTATAGTTAGGAACGAGCAAACCTATGGCGAACCCTATTTCCATGACACCGGTGATGTAGACCAATTCTTTTTTGGCCGGAACGAAATTAGGGAGCATTTGTGCCATCCCATCGGTAAAAGCAAAATGACCGATTGCGGTAAATACCAGCATCGCGGCCATGGCGATTTGTGCTGCCAGGGCCAGGGACAACTGCCCTTTTATAAACTTGATCAGGACTAAGGAAAGCAGAAAAGTTACCAGTAATACGAGTAGTGGTTTCATAGGGCAAAGATTCCCATTAAAAAGATGCCGTGCAATGAACCTAGGTTAAGAAATCTGTCGTCGAATTCGGCTCAGAGCCTGTGGGGTAATGCCAATATATGAGGCGATATACTTCAAGGGAATTTCCCGAATCAGTTCAGGCCGTTCCGAAAATAATTCCAAATAGCGTTCTTTGGCCGATTTGTTCAAAAGCGCCAGTTCGCGTTTGGATTTGATAAGAAATAGGTTTTCGGCATTTTTTCGGCCAATCTCATTACCAATGGCCGTTTCCCTATATATCGTTTGTAAATCGGTATAACTTACCCGCCAAAGGTTCGTAGGGGTTATGGATTGGATTTGGTAGGTACAGGGGGATTGTGTCAAAAAGGAATCATAGGCGCTCACAAAACTATGGGCAAAGACAAAACCAAAAGTAAGATCGTTATCAATTTTAGGAATGTACAACCGGACTACTCCAGATTCGATGAAGGACAAATAGTTCTCCGTAGTTCCTTGTTTGAGGATTACACTGTTTTTGGGGTAATCTTGGAAGACCAGTTTGGATTTAAAGACAAGCCAATCATCATCTGAAAGGGGAGCAAAGGATTCCAGATGTTCTCTAATATGCTGCATTTTTAAATTTCCTAGAAACCTTTAATACATTTCGCCTCCATGTTTCCCTTTCTCCCAACCGTGTTTTCCCAAATACTGTGTGGCACTTTCCAAGGCCCCGTCCTCAATGGAGGTGCCCATGGAATCGTTCCATCGGTTAAGGTAGCCGAATAGGGAAATAACACCCAGCATCTCTACAATTTCCCCTTCGTTCCAGTGTTCATACAAACGTGCCTTGATTTCGGCATTTACCGCATTGGGTACTTGGGATGCGGCCAGGGAAAAATCCAAGGCGGCCCGTTCCGCTTTGGAAAAGGCGGGGTGCGTACGGTAATCCCAAATATTGTCCAATTGTTCCTGTTCCGCACCATAACGTTCCGCCGCGCGTATGGCATGGGCCTGGCAATAACGGCATCCTGTGGCATTGCTGCTGACCCAGGCGATCATTCGTTTTAGGGCCGAGGTTACCCTGCCTTCATTGGCCATTACGGCCTTGTTCAGATTGATGAAGGCTTTGGAAATGGCTGGCCTGTGTTGCATGGTCAATACGGAATTGGGACAAAAACCGAGCGTCTCATTGAAGAATTCGGCCAGTTTTTTGGTTTCGATATCGTGATTGGGATCAAGAGGGATTACTAAGGGCATATACTAAATTTTGAATTACAAAATACGAGGTTCGAAATGAGAAAATCCTAAACATCGAATGTTTTGAAAGGCATCTATTTGTCGTACATTTATGGTTTACAAGAAACAAAAATTTATGGGTACAACAAATCATATCACGACCAAATGGTTGGGCAAAATGGCCTTTGAAAGTAATAACCTTTCAGGGCATAGTATAAAAATCGATGCAAGTCCCGATGACGGTGGGGAAGGGGACGGACTCCGCCCCAAGGCTTTAATGCTTTCCAGTTTGGCAGGATGCTCTGGATTGGATGTAGCGGGACTTTTTAAAAAAATGAAATTGGAAGTAGATGATTTTCATATCGAGACCATCGCCAACCTCACGGACGAGCATCCCAAGTACTATGATCAAGTTACCATAGAATACCATTTTTACGGGAACAATCTCAACGAAAAAAAATTGGACCGTGCCGTAGAGCTTTCCGTTGAAAAGTACTGTGGCGTTATGGAAATGTTCCGGCAGTTTGCGAAGCTGGAAATTAAAACGGTCTTTCACAAAAAATGGAGTCCGAGGCAAACAATCAAAATTATATAGAATATAGTCGATAATTTGAAATAAACGCCTTAACTTACCTTTCAACCAAGTTCCTCCTTTCCGTTTATGTTTGATTTTTGTATTTGAATTTTAATCATGCGCTGGACGTTAAAACCCAAACCTAAGCAAGAGGATATCCATAGGCTTTCGGATGCCTTACGGGTGGATACCCTGGTGGCCCAACTTTTGTTGCAACGCGGAATTGCCAGCTATGAGGAGGCCAAACAATTTTTTAGGCCCCAACTTTCCGATCTGCACGATCCCTTCTTGATGAAGGATATGGATTTGGCAGTAAACCGGATTGAAAAGGCCATAGCCTATAACGAAAACATCCTGGTATTTGGGGATTATGATGTAGATGGCACTACTGCGGTGGCATTGGTCTCTTCGTATGTATTGGAGTCCTATCCTAATGTGGCCACTTATATTCCGGATAGATATACGGAAGGCTATGGGGTTTCTTTTCAGGGGATTGACTTTGCCGAGGACAACGGCTTTTCATTGATCATTGCCTTGGACTGTGGGGTAAAGGCCATTGACAAAGTGGCCTATGCCAAGGAAAAAGGAATCGATTTTATTATTTGTGACCATCATAGACCAGGTAATGAATTACCAGAGGCCATTGCCGTCCTAGACCCCAAACGGGAAGATTGCAATTATCCCTATGACGAACTTTGTGGCTGTGGAATAGGCTTTAAACTAGTCCAGGCCTTGGCATCCAAAAATGGAAGGACAACGGAGGATTTGACCCCCTATCTTGATTTGGTGGCTACGGCCATTGGAGCGGATATCGTGCCCATAACGGGCGAAAATCGGGTGTTGGCCTATTACGGATTACAAATCATCAATTCAAATCCGCGAATCGGTTTTAAAGCGATTATCGAGCACATAAAAAAAGAGGAATTGACCATTACCGATGTGGTCTTTATCATTGCCCCTCGAATTAATGCGGCCGGGCGCATGGAGCATGGCCAACATGCGGTAACCCTATTGACCGAGACCGATCTGGAGCAAGCCCGGAAGTTTGCGGTAGAGATTGAACAATTTAACTTGGACCGGAGAAATTTGGACCAAGAAATTACACAGGAGGCCCTTTTACAGATTCAGGAAAACCAAGAGGAAGCGAAGTTCACTTCGGTGGTTTATAAGGATACCTGGCATAAAGGGGTAATCGGTATTGTTGCCTCCCGACTGACCGAAACCTATTACCGCCCTACCTTGGTCTTTACCAAAAGTGGTGATCGGTTGGCCGCTTCCGCACGTTCCGTTAAGGGATTTGATGTCTATAGTGCTTTGGAGGGGTGCTCCGATTGCATCGAACAGTTTGGCGGGCATAAATATGCAGCCGGACTTACACTTTTGGAAGGGCAGTACCAAGCTTTTAAGGAACAATTTGAAAAAGTGGTCTCGGAAACCATAGATCCGAATCTGCTTACCCCTGAAATTAAAGTGGATGCCCAAATAGATCTTACCGATATTACGCCCAAACTGTTGCGGATCATCAAACAGTTTGCGCCTTTTGGACCAGGAAATATGACCCCGATTTTCATGGCAGAAAGTCTTCGGGACACAGGCTATGTAAAAGGAGTAGGGGAAGATGAAAAGCATCTGAAGTTATCCATCTTACAAAATGGTACCGGACCCATTGGGGCCATTGGATTTAACCTAGGTAAGAAATTGTCCGTAGCGGCCAATAGGAATTCATTCGATGCCGTTTTTTCTTTGGATGAAAATGAGTGGCAGGGTACGGTGAGCTTGCAATTGAAATTGAGGGATTTGAGATGATTCATGCCATTGGTTCGAACTTCTCCAATGAAAGTTTTTTACCGTCAAAAACCCCATAGGTAAAATACGTAATCCAATCCCCCAAATTGGTATAGGTCGATTTTCCGTTTAGATCAATTTCCAAAGGGAGATGGCGATGACCAAAAACAAAATGGTCATAGTGCTGCTGCTCCAGCTTTCGTTTGGCGTATTGTACCAACCACTCCTTATCCTCACCCAAGAATTTAATGTCGTCATCACCAGAAATCAGTTTGTTCTTTACCGAAAAGTATTGGGCCATCCGAACCCCCCAATCCGGATGTAACCAACGATAGAACCATTTGGCCAAAGGGTTGGTAAACACTTTTTTCATACGCTTGTAGCCCTTGTCCCCCGGGCCCAGTCCGTCACCATGACCAATAAAAAATGAGGTATCGTTTAGCTTAAATTGTTGGGGTCTGTGAAAAACGGGAATATTGAGCTCTTCCTCAAAATAACCGTTCATCCAAAGGTCGTGGTTGCCCACAAAATAGTAGATGGGGATTCCGGCGTCCGATATTTCGGCCAGTTTCCCCAAGGTTCGGGTAAAACCTTTGGGGACGACGGTCTTGTATTCCATCCAAAAATCGAACAGATCGCCCAAAAGAAAAATAGCGGCTGCGTCCTTTTTTACTTCGTCCAGCCACGCGACAAATTTTTTTTCACGGGGCAGACTTTGCTCTCGCGTCGGTGCACCTAAATGGTTATCACTGACAAAATAGACTTTTTTGCCTTGTGGAATATCTATGGTCGTCATTTAGCTGTAAAGATAGGAAAAAGCCCCTATCGACCTTCACTGAGGGGGAGCGCCGTTGTCCTCGGCGTACCATTCGGCAAAGGCGGTTTCGGTTTCCCTTAGCTTTAGGCAGTGCAGTACTATACCTTTGGGAAGTTTCGATTTTATTTTTTCCGCAAAATCAATGACCATGTTCTCACTGGTCGGTTGGTAATCGGTCAGGATTACTTTGTGCCCCTCGTTTTCCAGTACTTTGGCCAATTCCCCGTGAGGGGTGTTTTTATTGAAAACCGTAGCATGGTCAAAAGGATCTACGATTTCTTCCTTCACGATTTTTTTTAGATCTCCAAAATCAATCACCATTCCCAACTTTGCATGGGAAGTATCCGCAATAGGCTCGCCGATAACGGTCACGGACAATTTATAACTGTGCCCATGAATGTTTCGGCATTTGCCATCATGCCCATAGAGGGCATGGCCCATCTCAAAAGTAAATTGTTTCGTGATACGTATTTTACCCATCTCCTAAATTAATTGGACAAAGGTAGGAATTCTAAAAAAGAGAACAGTCTTTGGAAATAGGTTAATCTACTACAATATTCGGGTCACCATCGATCAACAATACGTGACAGCAATCCGCCCCCACTTTATAACTGCTGTTTACCACTTCCTGATCTTCTATAAAACCTTTAAAATTGATCAGCTCGGTCTTGTTTTTATATTGCTCTGCAAACTCATCCCCAAAGAGGGGATAGGTACCATTTCGCCTAAATGTTTCAAATTCCTGACCGGAGACTTCACGGGTGATATCTTCACCGGTTTTGGTTATAGTTACTTCAAAAGCGTCCAAGGGGATAACCACACCGGAAGGATCCTTTACGGTAACGTTTAGGGTCACAAATTGCAAAGTACAAACCACTTCATTACAATCACTTCTTTCTAATCCATTATCATCATCATCCGAGCAATTCACTAAGAAAATCATAGAGGAAAACAATACGGAAATTAAGCGCATTTTATACATAACATTTTTTATAGTATAGATATGTATTTTGTAAAAAGTTGCGTATTTGCCAAGAAGAAAATGTGTTTGGAAGAGGTTGCAAATAGGTTTTTCGCTTTTAGGCCCTTATCGCTTGAACCTCCTTCTGATCCTGATCCGGTTTACAAAATAAGCGATTATTACGAAGAGTGCCAGTAGCGGAAAGACCATATCACCGTTTAGAAAATTTAGAATATCCATGGTTTATTTTTGAAAGATAGAACGTGCAATTTTAAGTATTATTGGAATTTAAGTCTTTCAATTTTGCAAGGTGTTTCTCGGTCATCCATATATGTATTTGCCAGGAAATTAGTTTTTAAGGGCTATCGATTTTAATAACCGGCTGGGTCCAGGCCATTTCATATAAGATGTCCTCGATGGGATTGTCCTGCAATTTGGATGAAGTTATTCTGCTACGCACAAACAAAATATCATCGGCAAGTTCAAAATCCGCTTTGGTTCCTTTGATGGAAATAAACTCTTCCGGTTGCGATTGCCCTTTTCTACAGCCTATGAACGTAATGGTATAGGTTATCCCCTTCTCTTCCATTACTTCAACGGACAGCTTATTGTTTTTGAACTCCAATTTTTTAAGCAACGTTCCCGTACTGGCATAAAAATTCCCGTACTCCATAGCGTTGATCAACGCAGCAGCGGAAAGGGAATCGGCCTGTACCATTACCCAACCTCTTCCTGCATTGCTCCATTCACTGCCTTTTTTATGATAATGGTGGGAATCGTCGGTGGCCAGGCCATAAAGTATGGGCTTTTCCTTTTCCAAGTATGAAATATTGATAAGATCCCACATTTCTTCGGTTGAAATATGGATTGAATCACCCATATTGTGAACCATGGGGTGGCCATTATATACTTCAAAAAACCGCTCTCCATTTAAGGCTATCATGTCATCGAGGCTAATGGCATAATGAAAATTTGGGTGGTTTACATGGGGCATTATGGGTATTCCCGTCTCTTGTCTTTGTTTGTGTACCTGGTCTATGTTATTTTGAAGTACTTCCAGGACACTGTTCCCGCCTTGGGGCTCAATTATATTCTGAATGTTCGTGGCATTCATATGCAGGGGCTTGTTCTCAAAGCTATCGGTGATTTCCTCGGACGGGATAATCAGGAATTCCCCTTCATCCTCGGCATATCCCTTATATTCTTTGTACGTTTTTAGCTTGACCAAAGTTCGCCCTGAATCTATCTTATGTTCCACCCAATCAGCCCCATATTTTTCCAGATAGTTTTGAAACGCCTTTTGATAAAGGGAGTCCTTGGAGATTTCAACCCACTTTTCACCTTCGGCCAAAATATTATGATCGGACAGGGCTACAAATTGATAGCCCATGGATTTGTACCAATCCAAAATGACTTCAGGAAACTCGTCCCCATCACTCCAATAGGAATGTGTATGCAGGTTGCCCTTGTACCATTTCAAAGACTGATCGTCCTTAGACGTAGCCTTATCTCTTTTACAACTGCCTGATATCAAAAAGACTAGCAGCAGGATAGGGATAAATCTCGGGTTTTGTATTTTTTTCATGAGGGTTTGCCGTTGGTGCTAGATATTGTTGCCACAAAAAAGGACAAGGCTATTCAGCGGTTATTTTTTGAATTTTGACAAAGCGTTTTTTGTGAATTCGGAGAGCACTAATTTTCCGGTTATCGCTGCCCGTTCCAATAATAAATCGTTCCAATGTGAGGTGCCTTCCCAAAGCACCTTTTTCCATTCCTGAAGGGCTTTGGGATTGTACCCGGCAAGCTGACTTACGGAAAAATCCAGTTCCTTATCCATTTCCTCAATGGTATCGAAGACTTTGGAGAAAAGCCCCTTTTCGTTGGCCCAATAGGCATTTTTCCACTCGGTAGGGGAGAAGGACAGTTCCGAAACGGCAGCCTTTCCCATCTTTCGCTCCAGGGCTGGGCCAATTACCAGAGGGGCAATACCTATGGAGATTTCAGAAAGTCGGATAGATGCATTCACCGAGGCAAAAACATAATCACAGGCTGCTGCCAAACCTACACCTCCCCCTACGGTCTTGCCCTGAACGCGACCGATAATTGGCTTTTTACAGGTGCGCATGGCATTGATAACATGTGCAAATCCACTGAAAAACAGTTTCCCCTCTTCCAGATTCGTGATAGCGGTCAATTCATTAAAGGAAGCCCCTCCACAAAAAACACGGTCACCTTCCGATTTTAATACGACAACGGAGATATTTGGATTTTCGGAAAGGTTATGGAACGTATTGGCCAGCCGATCCAAAAGTTCGGCCACAAAGGAATTTCCTGCAGGGTGCCCAAATTCCACGTGGGCTACCTTACCCTCTATCTTGGTATACAGACTTCCGTTTTCCCTTTTTATGCCCATATCTCTTGGTTTTACCCAAAATTAGTTGTTTTGTGTCAGTGGCCGAAACTTTTGCCTAAACTTGATGATAAGGGCTCCGCCGCGAATGATCATCCAAACGGTAAGGGCGATCCAAATACCATATAACCCCCAACCTAAATATTTGCCGAAATAGAGCATAGGTACAAAGCCTAAAAAAGTAGCGTATAGCAGTACATTTCTCAAATACTTCATTTCACCGAGACCCTTAAAGAGGCCGTCCAACACAAACGCAGTGGAATTTATGGGCAACCCGATGATCAGAATGAAAAAGATGCTGTAAAAAGTCTCCAGGACAATGGCATCGTTGGAAAAAATATCCCCCAGGGGTTTATAAAAAAGAAAACCTATTAGGATTAAAATAAGACTGACCACTAGGCCATATCGGGTTATTTTTTTGGTCAATCGCCATAAACCATGGTAATCCTTGGCGCCCAAAAGTCGTCCTCCCATAATATTTCCGGCTGCGGCATATCCATCGATAAAAAAGGCGGAGAACAACCAAAGATTGATCGCTATGGTATGGGCCCCAATATATCTATCCCCCAAATGGGTCGCCTCACGAACGGCCAAAATTAAGGCAACGTTTAGGGCTATTGCCCTCACAAAGAGATTAAGGCTCATTCCGATTATCCTTCCCAGTTCTTGATGTATCGGGAATTGAAGTCTTAAACGAATATCGGTCTTTGCAAGTAGGAGAACAAATGCCATAAGTGCCATTATACTTTGGGCGATAAGGCTGGCCCATGCCGCTCCTTCCAAATAAAGAGGTTCCACGATACCGTCTATACCAAAGACTAGGATGAAATCCAATGCAATATTCAGTACCGCACCGGTTATGGCAATAAGCATGGGCCAAAAGGTGTTTTGCAGCCCTGTGAAAATACCTATTACCGCAAAGACGAAGAGTGTTAAGGGAAATCCCCAGACCCGAATGGAATAGTAGGAGATACAGTACTGCAATATCTTGCCTGAAGCGTTCATTAAACGAAAAATATCATCGACAAGAAAAATTGTTGAAAGCAAAATGAGGATACTGAGCGCAATATTCAAGTAGATAACCTGTGCGGGCAAGGTCTTTATATCTTCCAATCGTCCTGCACCCAGATATTGTGCAATAAGGGCCGAAATTGCACTACGTGTCTGTCCCAGAACCCAAATTAGCATGGACAAGAACGAACCCACAATGCCCGCAGCAGCCAGGGATTCCAGTCCGTCCACGGGAATGTTTCCCACAATAGCGGTGTCGGTAATCGATAAAATGGGCTCGGCAATTCCGGCAATGGTTGCGGGAACTGCCAATTTGTTAATAGTTTTAAAGCTAATGGCGGTTTTCAAGGATAAGCTTGGGAATTAAAGAAGTAGTTCATAACAATGGAAGGGATACGTACTTTGTTTTGGAAAATATATATCCCCCAATTTTTGATAGCCTCTTGTTTCATAGAATTTTTGATTACGCCTATTTTGGCTAAATGTGTCAAGGCGAACGGAGATGAAGCCATTTTGCCGGGCATATTTTTCGGCAAAATCCATCAGTCGTTGTGCATACCCCTTTCCCTGGTATCGCGGATGAATGGATAACCTATGGATATAGACATTGTTCCCATGGGAAGTCAGCCATGTTATAGGCACATATTCTTCATCCATCAGGGTAGAGATTACAATAGTACCTAGTATGGAATTATCGGATTCCAGTACATAGAGCTCCTCTCTTTCAATATCCTTTTCAAATGCATTTTGCGATGGGTAATGTTCGTTCCACTGATGAATCCCCTTTTTTACCATATTAGCGGCGCAGGCTTTGGTGATGGTGAGTATTTCGGGTATTTCCCCTATTTTTGCGCGTCTTATCACAGTTGCTTTATTTATTGTAAATTTAGAGGAATAATCATAATAGTAGGAACATGGACAAAATTCTGGTACCGATAGGTACCTCTCCTGATTCTCATGAAACATTGCAATATGCAGTGGATTTTGCCGTAAAGTTTTCTTTTGATATTTGCGTGATGGAGGCGTTTAGTGCTACGACCAAAGCGGGTACTCTAGGAAATGTTAAGGAAAAGTTGGCCGAAAGTGGCAAGGAACGTCTAAAAGAAGTAGTGGCAAAGGTAGATGCCAAGGGAATTTCCATAAAAATAGTGACCTATAATGGGGATATCATTGATGGCATCAAGGAAATCGACGCGGAATTGGGGATAGATTTCATTATCATTGCGCCCCGCAGTTCGGATATTAAGGAAGAATTGTATTTGGGCAATGTTTCTGGACGAATCATTAAAAGAACCGACATCCCTACCTTGATTATTCCCAAAGGGACCCGATACAAGGCCTTTAAGAATATATTGACCGCCTTTAGATCGGGGATTCTAAAAAGAAACCGAATCTTAGATCCGCTCATTGCCATAAAAAAGAAGCACAGATCCAAGGTAAATTTATTGTTGGTAAAGACTCCCGGATATTCAGATGAGGATTTACAGGTGAATACAGCTTTGATGGACATTTGTTCCAATTTGACCATTACCGAAAATGCGACGACATATCATGGGGTTTTGGAGCATTTTCAATCCATAAACCCTGATTTGCTATGCGTTTTTAGAAGAAAGCGAGGCTTCTTCAAAAAATTGTGGGAGAAGAATACTATATTGAAATCGGAATTTTCGGTTCCTATCCCAGTATTGGTTCTTAGCGTTAAGAAAGATTGATTTGCATTTTGATACTTTCTTAAAAAGTAGTTCCTTTGCTGCCTAAATTTTTGGGGGATTAGCTCAGCTGGCTAGAGCGCTTGCCTGGCAGGCAAGAGGTCACCGGTTCGACTCCGGTATTCTCCACCAAAGCACCGAAGTGTTCGGTGCTTTTTTTGTTTACAAGGGATATGGGATACTATTTCTACATTATCTATAGTCCGTCCCTGGACAGATATTATATCGGCCATTGCCGGGATATGGAGGAAAGACTTCGCCGGCACAACCAGGGCAATGGGGCTTCCTATACCAAAAAAGCAAAGGATTGGCAGTCGAAATACAGCAAGGGTTTCGAGACAAGGGCCGAAGCAGCCGAACTGGAACGGGCCATCAAAAGGAAAAAAAGCAGAAAGTATATCGAATGGCTGATTTCGGAAAGCCAAGCCGGATAGAGCGTCCCGACAAGCGTCGGGAAGGTCACCGGTTCGACTCCGGTATTCTCCACCAAGACCACCGCGAAGGCGGTGGTCTGCTTTTTTTAAGAAAACAATAACGATTTCTCTTTCAAGTTTAATTTACAGAGTAGTATTTTTTGGAAAAATTAAATGGGATGATGGACTTAAAAAATAAAGTGGCCTATATAACCGGAGGCTCAAAAGGAATAGGATATGGAGTGGCCGAAAAATTGATTGCGGCAGGCCTAAGGGTTGCCATAAGCGGTAGAACCTTGGAAACCGTTCAAAAAGCGGCCCAAAGATTGGGCAATGGTGAGAATGTCCTGGCCCTGCAATCCGATGTAACCAAACATGGTGACGAAGAAGCTGCCATACAAAGGATTTTGGATCGTTGGGGGCAATTGGATGTTGTGCTGGCCAATGCCGGAGTAGGTCATTTTGCTCCCGTGGATGAAATGTCTGAAGAACAATGGCATCAGATGATAAATACCAACCTTAATGGGGTCTTCCATACCTTGAAGGCATCCGTGGAGGCCTTAAAGGCATCAAAAGGGTATTATATGACCCTTGCCAGTTTGGCCGGCACTAATTTTTTTGCTTCGGGTGCAGGCTATAACGCCACCAAATTTGGGGTAGTCGGTTTTACCCAGGCCGCTATGTTGGATTTACGCAAATATGATATCAAGGTGTCCACTATTATGCCCGGATCCGTGGCCACCCATTTTAATGGCAATGAGCCCGATCAAAAGGATGCTTGGAAGATACAACCCGAAGATATCGGGGAATTGGTTCTGGACTTGCTTAAAATGCACCCTAGGACCTTACCCAGCAAAATTGAGGTGAGACCTAGTAGACCGGATAAAAAGTAGCGCTAAACTTCTTTTTCTGTAAAGGGTACATCGGGATTGCATATTTCCAATACCAATTCTTTCAATTGTATTGTAAAGGCCTCCAAGGTTTTTTGCGTGATTCCCCTTTCCTTTTTTCTACTGTTCCTGGTATCCTTAACGGCAAATTGAAGAAGTCCGGCACCGAGATTTTTAAAGGAAATGATACCGGCCTGTAAGGAATTCAACGGATTTTTTTGCCGATACAACAGGGTATAGCACAATAACTGAAAGGCCTTGCTGTATTTATAATCTTCGAGTAGGTCGTTCCAATTTGTTATTTCCACTTGTGGCGGTGTAACCGCTCCGGTCTTGTAATCAATGATTCGAGTGGCACCGTCCACTTCGTCTATACGATCGATCTTCCCTTTTAGGATAATCGGGAAACTGGTCTCGGGGATATCCAATTGGGCCTCCAATTTGGTTTCCAAAGCAATGATTTTAACTTGATGATGCTTTAGCTGCTCAATTTCCAGCTTTATAAAGTTGTTGATGTATCTTACCATTACATTAAAGGCGATAAGATTCTTTCCCATGGTAATATCACTACCCGGATAGCTATTCGAAAAATTAGACCTTACCAACCGTTCCACGTCCAATAATGCCGATTTGAGATATTCCTTGGAAAGATATTTGCCGACACAAGGAGTGTAGATTTGTTCCAAAGTATCGTGGATAATCGTTCCAAAAGTGTTGGCGGCTACAGTTTCCTCAACTTCGGCTATGTCATCAATGCCAAGCAAATTTCTTTTGTAGAAGTCCAACGGATTTCTGATGTAATTACTCAATGACGTAGGTGAGAATCCCCTACCGGCATGGTCTTTTATAAGATTTAACAGGTTTTCGTCCTTTTCAATGGAATTCACCTTTTTTGAGGGAGCCATTACCATAGGGGCGGCTATTTTTTCAAGAATGTCACCTTTTTTGTGTTCATCCGTTAAAAGTTGCGCAATCAATCTGCTTCGCTCCCCACCTTCCAGGACATCCGGTTCTGTATTGTATAGGATATAAATTTGTTTTGCCCGTTGAAGCAACCGGTAAAAATGATACGTATAAACAGCGTCCTTTTCCTTATAGGTTGGTAGACCATGATACAGTTTAAGATCGAAGGGGATAAAGGAATTATTGGATTTGCCCGAGGGGAGGATACCTTCATTGACCGAAGTAATAATTACGTTCTCAAAATCCAGATTCCGACTTTCCAACATGCCCATTACCTGAAGTCCTTCCAAGGGCTCCCCCTTGAAATCCAAAGTTTCCACGGATAACAAGTCCAGATAGAGACCTTGAAGCGATTTTAAATCCTTTATGAAATCATATTGGGTAAGTAGTCCCGAAATTTGGTTAAAAAGATTGTAGAATCGGTAGAGGTATTCCAAAGAAAGCAGGTCATTGGAATCCTGCAGGTTATTTTTTAGGAGTTCGATAATATCTAAACAGCTCTTAACAAACTCTTTTGGGGTAGGTGTCCCATCCAAAAACAAATGGGAAATGATTGTTTTTCTAGTACCTAATATGGACTCGATTTTACGTGAATCCAGATAGATCCAGTTTTTTTTCTTGATTTCTTCAGGCAAGGAGATTGCCGGTTCGTCTAAATCGTGTTCCAGTACCTTTTGAACATAAGGATGGGAGAGCAAATCCAAAACATCCTGATGGTACCAGCCTTTTTTGGTTTTACGAATATTGAGATTCAGAAGCTGTAAAAACAAAGTAGCAACCGCTGTTTTTTGTAGGGGATACCCCATGGTAATATTTATGTGCTCTATTTCCTTCGGAATGGAATTCAACAGGGGGTTAAGGAGTGTCTCATCCGAAAGTACAACGGCCGTATTCCTTAATCCGTTTGAAGCGGTTTCATTCAATTCCCTTAGAAGCTGCCCTACGTATTTGGCCTGTGCCACGTTTTTGGGAGCCCCAATAATTTGGATTTTCTTTTTGGAATTGTAATTGGTACCGATACCTTTTGGGGAATTCTTTTGAAAATAGGGCCACTTTTTAAGATGATGCCTAATGAAATGACTTGCGTCATGAACGGGGTCTTCCAAAAAACAGGTGTCCAAATCCCAATGAATATCGGATTTAGTGGTCAAAAGAACCTTTTGGATAATTTGGCTTTCCGATGTATTTAGGGCATTGAAACCTATGAAGATATGGATTTGGCTTCCAATGGTGCCAACATAGCTATCCAACCTTTCATAAGCCTTTCTGTACAGCAATCCCTGATGACCCAATCCTTTTTCCAATAGTGTTGAGTTGAATATGTCGTAAAGTTCATGCAGACCATCCCAAAACTTCAAATGTTCCTTCATGATTTCGGTTTTTCCCGTATCCAATGACCAATGGTTCAGTTGTTGAATGTTGGATAAGTTGGAAAACAGTTCTTTGGCATCAATTACATAACGGTCTATTTCATTAATATCTTGGAGTAGGGCCCTTCCCCATTTTGAAAAGGCAAAAAAATCATCTTTGTTGGAGTATGAACTTTTTTTGTAAGCACCATAAAGTTCAAAGAGCTGTTGTGCAGGCTTGGCGGAGGTGAGCCCGGAAACCTTTTCAACAAAACCCTCAATACTATGGATTTCGGGAAGGAAAATAGGTTTTTTACTTGTTGTTGCTATTACGTGCTTTAGAAAAGTCCCGGCCCGCTTGCTGGGGAGAATAAAAATCACGTCCTCAAGAGAATCATACTTCTGCCATGTCTCGCTAATGACTTCTTCCAAAAAACTTTGCATGGCTAAAAATAAAAAAAGCCCTGACATAATTGTCAGGGCTTTAAACTTAATTTATCCCAGTATTATTGGTTAGAGCTTACTTTACCAAGTTAATCTCTACCCTTCTGTTTTGCTTCCTACCAGCTCTTGTATTGTTGGTGGCTATTGGTTTTTCCTCACCATAACCTATGGCCGATAATCTGAACTCATCTATACCTTTATCTACCAAGAACTCTTTTACTGAAAGTGCTCTTTTCTCGGATAGACCTTGGTTCAATTTAGCACTACCAACACTATCGGTATGTCCTTCAACCGTAAACTTGGCAGTAGGATACTCGTTCAAAATTTGGATAATGTCTACCATTACAGAAGTAGATTCTGCTTTGATGCTAGCTTTACCTGTGTCGAACAAGATAGTTCTTGCATAGTCATTCAATTGTTTTTGAACTTCCTCGGTAACCTCAGGACAACCTTGGTTTGCTACAGTACCTGCAACATCAGGACATTGATCATCCTTGTCCAAGACACCGTCGCCATCTTTGTCTGGCCATGGGCATCCTTTGTTTTCTGCAGGACCGGCCTCATTTGGACACTCATCATCCTTATCGGCAACGCCGTCACCATCGGCATCGGGACATCCGGCCAAAGCTGCAAGACCAGCTTCGTTAGGACAGGCATCATCCTTATCGGCAATACCATCGCCATCAGCATCGGGACATCCGTTCATTTCCTTAGAACCGGCTTCGTTAGGACAGCTATCCTTGCTATCTTCTATTCCATCGCCGTCAGCATCAGGACAACCATTGAAAGCCTCAAGACCTGCAACTTCCGGACACGCATCGTCTTTGTCATATATACCATCGCCATCTGTATCGGTTCCTCCGAATTTAACGGAAATACCAGCCAAATGCTGCCAGTGGGTTACCCCGTAATCCTCAAACGCGTGCTTATATGATGTTTGAACGGTTAGACCTAAATTTTCAGTAAACCAGAAATTGACACCTACACCACCATTTGCCGTACCAGCACCTATTTCATCTACCCAAGTATAACCACCACCGACTTCAACGAAGGGATCTATGAACCTGTCGGGAAGAAATGCATACTTTATAGTACCATCTATAGCATAATGGGAAAGGTCATCTACTCTTGTGTCACCTAACTTGCTTATCTTGTTCAAGGAACCTCTAACCCCAACGGAAAATCCACTGCCCACAGACTTGGACACACCTACGTAGGAGATAGATGGAAGGACATTCCAGTGGTCGTTCGCATTGAAGAACTCGTTGCCAAAAGAGCTTACATCACCAGTTGGATATACGTCTATGGCATTTACCCCAAACTGAACCTGCCAAGGGTTATTCTCGTCTTGCGCTTGTATGCTGTTGAATCCTACCACAAGTAGGGCAACAACCAATAATTTGCTAAGATGTTTCATGTTCAAAATTTTAAGTTTAAGTGTTTATTAGCTGCAAATGTAAGTTGTTAAATATTATTAACAAAATCAATTTTCTATTTTTTTTAACGCAGTTTATGGAAAAAATAACACCGTTAAACGATATTTAATACCTCTCCTACCTCCTTGAATGCGGCTAGTGCCCGATCCAAATGGTCCATTTCGTGGGCTGCGGATAATTGCACCCTGATCCTTGCTTGCCCCTTGGGAACCACAGGGTAAAAGAAGCCGATTACATAGATTCCTTTCTCTAATAGCATGTTTGCCATTTGTTGTGATAGTTTGGCATCATAGAGCATTACCGGTACTATTGCGGAGTCCCCATCTATAATATCAAAACCTGCCTTTTTCATCCCTTTTTTGAAATATTCCGTATTCCTCTGAAGTTTATCCCGTAACGAGGTATCCTTTTCCAACATATCAAAGACCTTTATAGAGGCGCCCACAATGGCGGGTGCCAGGGAATTTGAAAAGAGATAGGGTCGGGAACGTTGCCGCAATATTTCAATTATTTCCTTTTTCCCTGTAGTGTAACCGCCCATAGCCCCGCCTAGGGCTTTCCCCAAGGTACCTGTAATGATGTCTATACGGCCCATTACCCCTTTTTCCTCCAAGGTTCCCCTGCCTTTTTCACCTATAAAACCTGCCGCGTGGCATTCATCTACCATTACCATAGCATCGTATTTATCCGCCAGGTCACATATTTTATCCAAGGGAGCCAACAAGCCGTCCATGGAAAAGACACCATCGGTTACTATGATTTTAAATCGGGCACCATCCCTATTGGCCTGTTTCAACTGTTTCTCCAAGTCGCCCATATCACTGTTGGCATACCGATATCTCTTTGCCTTGCAGAGACGAACCCCGTCTATTATCGAGGCATGGTTTAGGGAATCTGAGATAATGGCGTCCTCTGCGGTAAGCAAAGGTTCAAAGACTCCACCATTGGCATCAAAGGCCGCTGCATATAATATGGTATCCTCGGTTCCGTAGAAGTGCGCTATTCTGCGTTCCAGTTCTTTGTGTATATCCTGTGTACCACAAATGAAGCGTACGGACGACATTCCAAAACCATGTGAATCCAAAGTTTCCTTGGCCGCTTTGATGACTTCTGGATGCGATGATAACCCTAGATAATTGTTGGCGCAAAAATTAATAACTTCCTCCCCGGTAGAAATTTTGATTACCGCATCCTGCGGTGTGGTAATGATGCGTTCTTCCTTAAAGAGCCCTGCCTCCTTTATGGCGTTCAATTCTTCCCTTAAATGTTCTTTTATCGTTCCGTACATAGGTTTTTGATTTCTATATGAATTCTGGAGTTATTTCTTTTTCAATATATACAATGATTCTATTTTCAATTTCATATCCCATAAGCTCCAAGGTATCTGCATACATGTATAGTTGTTCGTGATACTTGGGGTTCTTTTTCCCGGTTTTATAATCTATAATAGTGGCTTTATTATCTTTAAGCACCACTCTATCCGGTCTTAGGATAGTACCATCTTTTGAAACAATGTCCTTTTCGTTCTTTACAATGTTTCCCTGGCCATAATAGCTAAGCAGTTTTGGGTGATAGATAATCTTATGCACCATCGCCTTTAAAAAATCGGTCTCGTCCTTTTCAATGTCCCCGTTTTGAATCAAAAGATCAAAAGTGACATCCAGGTCTTCCTGGGTCTCAATTCTACCTAATATATAATGTATAAGATTACCGCGCAAAATGGCTGCTTCTCTTTCTGTATCCCATAACATGCCAGATTTGGTCAAAACCCTAAAACCTGCCCGATCTTTGTACGAATATATATAGGGAACGTTCTCCTCCATATGCCGTTGACCAGTTTTGGTAGTTGGCAAGGGGAGGGTACCAAATAGGTATTGGGAACGAGTATCTTGCCATGCTCCCTTTTCCTTTAAATAATGGATGAAAAGTCCGGAATACCGATCCGTTCTATGGCCACCCTTGGCCGTAAGGTCTTTTTCCGAAATAATATAAAGACCTTTTATGGCACGGGTTAGGGCTACATATAATATATTAAAGGCATCGAGTTCCAATTTGTATTGTTCCTCATTGAACAACTTAGTTTCTGTTTCACCATATTCGGCTATTTCCTTTTTTTTACTGATCAAAACTTCTGAAAACCCATTAAAGCGATTCTTTTTAACCGGCAACCAGATTTTGGGGTCTATCTCCTCGTATATATAGGAATTGGCATAGGGAAAAATTACGATAGGGAATTCCAATCCTTTGGCCTTATGTATGGTCATTATCTGTACGGCATTATAAGCCGTAGGAGCTATTATACTCAATTTTTCCTTCTTCTTTTCCCAATACGACAAAAATGCGGAGATACCACCTTCTTCCTTATGCTCCGTCTCCAGCGCAAAATCCAATAAATTTACGATATAGGCATCCGATTTTTCTGCTAAGCGGAACTGTCTTATGGCGTATTCCAGGCCATCGTACACCGATAATCGATTCAGCTCCTCCAAACTAAAATCGTATTCTTTACGTAGTAAAAATGTAGGGTTTTCCAAATGGTCTACTATAAAGGAGTGTTCCCCTTCCCTATCACCAGCTAGAAAATACAGGATTTGATAACTCGTTTCCAAATCCTTAGGTCGATTGGCATAGCTAAGGAGGTTAATGAGAAAGTTTACTTTAGGATTATTGCAGAGCAACAGGGTTTCAGAGGAAACAATAGGAATGTTCTGCCGCATCAAAAAATCTGCCAAAAGGATTCCATGTTTTCTTTTACGGGTAAGGATACAGATATCCGCAAATCGGTATTCTTTTTCCAGCAATTCCTCAATGTGTTCCAAAACTTTGTGGCAGTACAACTCGTCAATGCCCTGGTTTTCCTGCCTTTCCAAAAAAGTAATTTTGACCAAGCCACCAATTTGTGAATTGTACTCCTGTTCGTTGCCCTTCTCAAATAAGGTTTTGTACATCGTATGGTTAAGGAAAGGGCTTGTACTCCTAAAAAAGGAATTGTTGAATTTTACGATTTCCTCAAAGCTGCGGTAATTCTTGGGAAGGCTCTCTATGATCGGGGAAATAACAAATGGGTTACCGGTTAAATTTATTAGATTGAGAAATTGTTCCGCTTTACCACCCCGCCATCTGTATATGGCTTGTTTGGCATCCCCGACCAAAAATAAAGATCCGTTTTCGCTGGCCAAAGCATTGTCTATAAGGGGGATAAGGTTGTTCCATTGCATTTCCGATGTGTCCTGGAATTCGTCTATAAAGTAATGGCGGTACTTTTCCCCCAAACGTTCATAGATAAATGGAGCAGGTTGATTCTTAATTTCCCTGGATATTATGGAATTAAACTCGGAAATGGACAATTGATCCCGTTCCAATTGGATACTTTTTACTTCCCGGTCAATGGCGTTTAGAACGGTTAGGGGAACTATGTTCAGGTAAACGTTTCTTAGAAATGCCCTTTGATACAGGATTTCCTTTATATCCCGATATGAGGCAAGAAGTTTCGCAGGGATTTCCATTGAGGGAAGTTGAACACCGGACTTCAGTATTTTCCCTTCTAGAAGATGGTCTTCCAATTTATTATTATAAAGTTTAAAGGGATCAAATTCCGAAGCGCTGATTTTTTTAAAATGGTTGGGAAGCGTTTCCCTTGGAAAATCATGGGCTTCCAATCCATAGGCCTTTATTGTTTCCAAAGCCTCATTTGCCGATAGGATTGCCTTTTGTTCAAGGGATTTTATCTCCGAACGAATATGTTTTTTCAGTGCCGAAAAATCGTCCAATGTTCTGTTTTCCAGATTTTTTATGTGGGAAACGTGTGTCTCATTAAACAAAAGAGCCCCTATTCTTTTAAGGTCAAAGGCGATATCCCAACTCTTGTTGTCATCAATTTTTTCAAGTGCAAATTCAAGCAGTACCTGGGTCAATTGTTTATCTTCCCCAGCTTTACCAATAAGACGATTCACCGCCTCGTCCAAAAGAATGTCGTGGTCCAGAACCACCTCAAAATTCTGGGGCAATTTTAAATCACGGGCAAAAGTCCGGATTAAACGGTGCGTAAATTTATCTATGGTGGAAACATCAAAAAAGGCATAATTATGCAGTATGTCCTTAAGCGTGAGCCTGGCGAGATCTCGTAAGGTCTCCAGATCCAATTCTAGATCGCCCATTACATCCAGAAACAAAGGGGATGCTGCTTTTAAATCCTTTGTACGACTAAAAGCAAAGAGACTTTCCAAAATGCGATTTTTCATCTCGTTCACCGCTTTGTTGGTAAACGTTATGGCCAGGATCCTCTTGAAACTTTTGGACGGGGAAAGAGCTATTTTTAAATATTCCCGGGTAAGGGTATACGTCTTACCAGACCCCGCGGAAGCGTCATATATTTTAAAAGATGCACCCAACATTACTAATTGCAAAATACGGAATATGGAACGGTTCTTAACAAATAATTATGGGAATATGTTTGTTAAAAAATGTAAATTTGAGGTGCAATAATTATTAACTAAAAACACTATAAAAATGGCTTTTGAACTACCTAAATTACCCTATGCCTACGATGCATTGGAACCACATATTGATGCCAGGACCATGGAAATTCATCATACAAAACATCATAATGGCTATACTACAAAATTAAACGGAGCAATAGAAGGAAGTAGTCTTGCGAGCGAGGGCATAGAGGACATTCTAAAAAATCTGGACATGTCCAATTCCGCTGTCCGGAACAACGGCGGTGGATACTACAACCATTCCTTGTTTTGGGAGATTATGTCCCCCAATGGTGGAGGAGTCCCATCCGGGGAGTTGGCCAACGCCATCAAAAGTGCTTTTGGTTCTTTTGATGGTTTTAAGGACAAGTTTAGCGGTGCTGCCGGATCTAGGTTCGGATCGGGTTGGGCCTGGCTTTGTGTACATCCCGGAGGAGCGTTGGAAATTTGCTCTACTCCAAATCAAGACAATCCGTTAATGCCGGACACAGGCTGCAGCGGCTACCCCATTTTGGGATTGGATGTTTGGGAGCATGCCTATTATTTGAATTATCAAAATAGAAGACCGGATTATATCAATGCATTTTTTAATGTAATCAATTGGGAAAAAGTAAGTGAGCTCTATGCGTCCAATAGTTAGTAGATAATTTTCTATTTGTTTTAAGTTGGAGGCAATTCCAAGTGAAGTGATAAAAATCCCGCAAAATGCGGGATTTTTTATGTTTTTTTTGAAAGAGATTGAAATAGAAAAGGGTGGAGAAGCCTCCACCCTTTTCGTCCCAAATCTTACCATAAACTTAACCTACTTATGCTATGGCATCACTAAATTACTGGTATTGTGGGAAATAAAAAAGAAATTTTAAGAAATTTTAAGGGATTTAAACCAAAAGGACATGTATTAAGACGGGGGAAAAGTGGGTTAAACCTTGTTAATTACTTGACTTTCAGCAATAAAAAAGGCGGAGCCGAACTCCGCCTTTTTCCCCAAATCTTACCATGAACTTAACCTACTTATGCTATGGTGCCCCAAACATAGCGTATGGAATCTATTCTAAAAAAGGTTTTGGACGAACGCCCTTATCTATGGTTGAAATACCTCCCCTGGATCATTCTGCCGTAAGGGCATAGGAAATGAAAACATACCTGGTACAAATAAAAAGGCGGAGCCGAGCTCCGCCTTTTTCCCCAAATCTTACCATGAACTTAACCTACTTATGCTATGGTGCCCCAAACATAGCGCATGGAATCTATTCTAAAAAAGGTTTTGGACGAACGCCCTTATCTTATAGTTGAAATGCCTACTTGGGATCATTGTCCCATGAAGGCATAGGAAAAGGAATACAAAATATGCAGGACATAAATAAAAAGGCGGAGCCGAGCTCCGCCTTTTTCCCCAAATCTTACCATGAACTTAACCTACTTATGCTATGGTGCCCCAAACATAGCGCATGGAGTCTATTCTAAAAAAGGTTTTGGATGAACGACCACTAAGTAGGTCAAGATACACGATGACAAAATGATTTATACTGTTGAGGTGTCGTGAAAATAAAAAAGGTGGAGTAGCCTCCACCTTTTTTGCCCCAAATCTTACCATGAACTTAACCTACTTATGCTATGGCAGGCCTAAAATAGGTTGGCTGTACTCCTTGTAGGACATAAACCCGACAAAAGGCAACAATGATCGATGAAATGCACAAATTTGTGCATTTCATCGATCAGAGCAATTAATAAGCTCTCTGGTTTTTACCTTCAAAAAAGTTAATAAATGCCTTATTTACTACCCTATTTCCCCCGGGAGTGGGATAATTTCCGGTGAAATACCAGTCACCCAGATTTTTCGGACACGCCTCATGAAGACTTTCTATGGTTTGGTATATGATTTGTACTTCGGATCGAATATCCTTGGGACTCAGTAATTCTCCGATTTTTTGGGATATTTCAATAGCGGTAAAAGGAGCATAAAACTCTTTTACATAGTTGACGACATCCTTATCCTTCGTTTCCAATTGGTCAATACATTTCTTGTATATTTCCTCTACAATGGAATAGCTTCCTCTTTCTTTATGTAACGCCAATGCTGCCCTAAAAGCGATGAAATCCTCCAATTTTGCCATATCTATTCCGTAACAATCGGGATATCTGATCTGGGGTGCCGAGGAAACTACGATTATTTTTTTGGGAGATAATCGATCTAAGATCCTAAGGATGCTCTTTTTTAGCGTTGTTCCCCTTACAATGCTATCATCTATGATAACCAGGTTGTCCCCTTTTTCGACCGAACCATATGTGATATCGTAAACGTGGGTCACCAAATCGTCCCGGCTACTGTCCTGGGTAATGAAGGTTCTTAACTTTGCGTCCTTGATGGCAACTTTTTCGATTCTTGGCCGTACTTCCAAAATCTCATGTAACTGTTCGCTGGTTATTTTGCTACCCAACGATAAAATTTGTTCTTCCTTCTTTTTATTAAGGTAATTTTGGGCCTCCCGTATCATTCCCAGAAATGAGGTTTCCGCAGTATTGGGGATATAGGAGAACACCGTTTTTTTGATGTTTCCATCAATGGCGGTCAGGATTTGGGGGAAAATCTTTTTCCCCAGTTCTTTACGTTCTTGATATATCTCTTTATCGCTTCCCCTGGAAAAATAGATGCGTTCAAAGGAGCAGGCTTTTCGTTCCGTGGGTTCCAGTATTTCCTTTATGGCCGAAACCCCATTCTTTTTAATGATAATGGCATGCCCCGGTTCAAGTTCCCGAACATCTTCATAACTTACGTTGAAGACGGTCTGTATGGCAGGCCTTTCCGACGCGACCACAACGATTTCGTCATCCCTGTAATAATAGGCAGGACGAATACCTGCGGGGTCTCGTAATACAAATGCATCCCCGTGGCCCAACAATCCAGCCATGGCGTAACCTCCATCCCAATTTTTGGCCGCACGTTTTAGAATTTTCGAAACTCGTAATCGTTCAGCGATCAACGGGGAAGCTTCCCGTTTTGTAAACCCTTCTTTTTTTATCTGTTTGTAGAGTTTGGCGACGGCATCATCCAAAAAATGACCTATTTTTTCCATAACGGTTATGGTGTCCGCCATTTCCTTGGGATGCTGTCCCAATTGCACCAAATTATCAAAAAGTTCATGTACGTTGGTCATATTGAAATTCCCTGCCACTATGAGATTGCGGTGCATCCAGTTGTTCTGTCTTAAAAAGGGATGCACACTTTCGATACTGTTCTTGCCAAAAGTACCATAGCGTACATGGCCCAATAATAGTTCACCTACATATGGGATATTCTTTTTTTGCCAAGCGACATTATCTACCTCTTCGGGATGCGTTTTGAAAGCAGTATTAATACGATCCGTAATCTGGGCAAAGATATCCTGTATCGGTTGCTGTTGTATAGATCGTACCCTGCTCATATACCTTTCCCCAGCAGCCATATCCAACTTAATGCTGGCAAAACCTGCCCCATCTTGCCCTCTGTTATGTTGCTTCTCCATCATTAGGTACATTTTGTTCACACCATAAAAGGCCGTACCGTATTTTTTATGATAGTATTCCAACGGTTTCAGCAGACGTATTACGGAAATCCCGCATTCATGTTTGATAGCATCACTCATTTTACCTCCAAATTAAAAAAGCCCCGATTTATCAGGGCATATTCTCATTGTAATTCAATCTCAAATTGTGTCAGGGCTTTAAATTGATGTAACCTTTTGCTCACTTCAACCTTTTGCAGATCCTGCATACGTTCGGTTCCAAAGCGTTCCACACAGAAGGAAGCCAGATTGGATCCATGGATTACCGCATTTTTGATACTATTAAAGGAAGTGTTTCCCGTTGCGGCAAGGTATCCGGAAAATCCGCCGGCAAAGGTATCCCCGGCTCCGGTCGGATCAAATACCTCCTCCAAAGGCAGGGCGGGGGCATAAAATACATTGTCCTCATGGAACAAAAGTGCTCCGTGCTCTCCTTTTTTGATAACCACATACTTTGGCCCCATTTTCTGTATTTCCTCGGCAGCTCTTACCAAGGAATATTCATTGGTTAGTTGCCTGGCTTCCTCATCGTTTATGGTAAGGACATCGATCATTTCAATGGCCTCCATTAATTCCTTTAATGTATTGTCCATCCAAAAATTCATGGTATCCAAAATGATTAGGCTTGGTCGTTTGGTCATTTGGTTTATTACACTAATCTGAATATTTGGATGCAAATTGCCCAACATTACTACTTCCGAATCTTTGTAATTGTCGGGGACGATGGGATTAAAATCGGCCAACGTATTCAATTCGGTAATCAGGGTGTCCCGGGCATTGAGGTCGTTATGGTATTTCCCTTTCCAGTAAAAGGTCTTTCCGCCCTTAACAATTTCCACCCCGGAAAGATCAATACCTTTCTGGGAAAGGATATCCAAATATTCTTGGGGCATATCATCGCCCACTACGGATACAATGGCCGAGTCTACATTAAATTGTGATGCTGCCAGGCCAATGAAGGTAGCGGCCCCTCCCAATATTTTGTCCGTTTTTCCAAAAGGTGTCTCAATGGCGTCAAAAGCGACCGTACCGACAATCAGGAGTTTACCCATTTAAGATTTGAAATTTGCTGCAAATATACGGTTTTGAAAAACTAATAGCGAAGATGTGTCGAATCAAGTTATCAAAACCCTTCAAATGGATGACATAGTTCTTTTGGAATGTACGAAGGGTCTTACTTCCTGCCAAAATCGGCCGGGATTTCGCCCCATGCCTTGGTCTCCCATTTTACGATAGGGGTAACATAAGAATTACTGTTCAACCAGGAGACCGCACGCCGGATAAGGTCGAAAAGAGGTTTGTTCCCTTCGGTTTCCTTTAATTGAGTGTTACAGCTTTTCTTCCGAACCCAACTGATTGCGGTTCTGGAATCCGAGTAAATAAGGCGATCGCTCTTTCGCTCCTTTAAGAATGCAAGTCCATGTACAATGGCCAAAAACTCCCCAATGTTATTGGTTCCTTCCTCAAAAGGACCTTGCCTAAATAGTTTTTTCCCCGTTTTGGTGTCCACGCCCTGGTACTCCATAATCCCCGGGTTACCACTAGAGGCCGCATCAACGGAAATGGAGTGGTAATTAGGACTTCCAATTTTGAGAAGTTGTTGTGGGGTAAGCCCCTGGCCATTATTCTTTTTGCCCCTATGTATTTCATAACTGTCATTATAGGCATCTTCGGCGGCCTTTAGGCTGGGAAAGGACTTATATTGTGCCCCTTTATATCCCGATATGGCTTCTTTACATTCCTCCCATGTGGTATAGATGCCAGGTCTTTTTCCTTTCCAGACCGTGTAGAATTTCTTTTTTTTGGCCATTATCCTTCATTAAGCAATTTCTCGATTATTCTTGGAAAGTGCTTATATTCCAACGCTTGCACTTTTTTAGCTATGGATTGGACCGTATCTTCCGGGGATATGTTGGTCTTGGCTTGATATATGATGGCCCCCTCATCATAATTTTCGTTTACAAAATGGATGGTTATCCCGGTTTCGATTTCCTTATTTTCCTTGACCGCCCGGTGCACATGATCGCCATACATCCCTTTTCCCCCATATTTGGGCAATAACGCAGGGTGAATGTTGATGATTTTCTTCGGGAAATCTTGAATGAGATCGTACGGCATCTTCCATAAAAATCCGGCCAATACAATAAGGTCCGGGTTCAATGTCTTTAGTATTTTCCGAATTAGGTCTTTATCATAAAAAGAACTCCTGTTAAAATAGAATGCGCTAATATTTAGCTTATTACATCTTTCCAAGACCTTGGCGTCCCTTTTGTTTGAAAGTACTGCGGCTACGGTAACGTTTGGATTGGATTTAAAATAATGCACAATATTTTCCACATTTGAACCGGAACCCGAAGCAAATAGAACTATGTTTTTCATGGGGCGAATAAGCCTTAAAAAGCGATGTATTTATTTCCCGGCTAAAATACCATTCTTGTGCCTAAATTTCTTAAATTACAAGACATTTTGGACACAAATAACATTATTACACCAAAGTTTTTTATTTTTGCCAACAATTTAAATTTTTAAAACCGATATTATTATGTCAGACATTGCATCAAGAGTAAAAGCTATCATCGTCGATAAATTGGGGGTTGATGAAAATGAAGTGGTATCAGAGGCTAGCTTTACCAACGACTTAGGGGCGGATTCATTGGATACTGTTGAGTTGATTATGGAATTCGAGAAAGAATTTGACATTCAAATCCCTGACGATCAGGCTGAGAATATTGCAACGGTCGGTCAGGCCATAAGCTATATAGAAGAAGCGAAGTAATCGTATGATTTTTTGAACAAGGTTTGAAACTATCCATGTGGTAAATCTATCGCATGGATAATTTTTTTAATTTACGATTGGCTTACGGATTGGGGAAATCCAGACCATTTCCCAGAAAATAAAAATTTGGTTCAATGCAATTAAAGCGAGTTGTGGTTACCGGATTGGGTGCTTTGACACCCATCGGAAACAATATAAAAGAATATTGGGACGGCTTGGTCAATGGCAAAAGCGGTTCGGCACCGATTACCTATTATGATACCGAAAAATTCAAGACCAAATTTGCCTGTGAACTTAAAGGATATAAGCCAGAAGACTTTTTTGACAGGAAAGAGGCGCGTAAGCTAGATCGTTTTTCGCAGTATGCCATCGTTTCTTCGGATGAAGCCATCAATGATTCCAAATTGGATTTGGACGTGGTGGATAAATTTCGCGTCGGCGTAGTTTGGGGAGCGGGTATTGGAGGTTTGGAGACCTTTCAAAACGAAGTAATGAACTTTGCGGCTGGTGACGGTACCCCAAGGTTCAATCCCTTCTTCATTCCAAAAATGATTGCGGACATTGCACCAGGGAACATATCCATAAAGCATGGATTTATGGGCCCCAATTATACAACGGTATCTGCATGTGCCTCCTCGGCCAATGCTATGATAGATGCCCTTAACTATATTCGTTTAGGGTATTGCGATGTAATAGTCACCGGGGGTAGCGAAGCTGCCGTTACTATTGCGGGTATGGGTGGATTTGGGGCCATGCATGCCTTGTCCACTAGGAATGATAGTCCGGACACTGCCTCTAGACCTTTTGATGCCACTAGGGACGGCTTTGTATTAGGCGAAGGAGCCGGGTCATTGATTCTTGAGGAATATGAACATGCCAAGGCCCGGGGAGCAAAAATATACGCTGAAGTTGCAGGAGGAGGGCTTTCCAGTGATGCCTATCATATGACCGCCCCACATCCCGAAGGGATAGGGGTCGTTAAGGTGATGCAGAATTGTCTCAATGATGCGGGACTCAAAATCAATGAAATAGATGCCATAAATACACATGGAACATCTACGCCTTTGGGTGATGTAGCCGAGCTCAAGGCAATTTCAGAGGTATTCGGGGGACATGCACCAAACATAAACATCAATTCAACAAAGTCCATGACCGGGCATTTGCTCGGTGCGGCCGGGGCCATAGAAGCCATTGCATCCATTTTGGCCATGGAGAACGGTATGGTACCCCCTACTATAAACCATAGTGTAGTGGACGAGAATATAGATCCGAAACTAAATTTAACCTTGAACAAAGCCCAAAAAAGGGAGGTAAATGTTGCGATGAGCAATACCTTCGGATTTGGAGGGCATAATGCCTGTGTAGTCTTTAAGAAAATCAGTTAAGTTCCAAGATGAATTTTCGTTCCAATATATTCAATTCCCATTCCAAGGAGGATGGGGATTTTTTTTTGGGGATAACGAAAATTCTGGGATTCAGGCCAAAAACGTTGAACATATACAAGAAGGCTTTCCTGCATCGATCCATCAACAAGAAGGATGAAAATGGGAACCCCCTAAACTATGAACGCTTGGAGTTCCTGGGAGATGCCATGTTGGGCACTATAATTTCAAAGCACCTCTACAATGAGGTTCCAGGTGGGGATGAAGGGTATCTCACAAAAATGCGTTCAAAAATCGTAAGTAGAAAACACCTCAACGAATTGGGAAAGGATTTGAATCTCATAAAATTTGTTGAAAGCAGGATTCCAAAATCGCATTTCGGGGACAATATTCACGGAAATGTTTTCGAAGCTTTGGTAGGTGCCATTTATTTGGATAGAGGCTATAAATATTGTGAAAAATTCATCAATGAAAGGGTCATTGAACCCTATGTTGATATTGAACAATTGGAAGGGAAGGTAATAAGTTATAAAAGCCTTATTATCGAGTGGTGCCAAAAACAGAAAAAGACCTTTAACTATAACGTATATGAGGATACGGGCAACGATGCACTAAAACACTTTGCGGTTAAACTATCCATAGATGGAAGGGTAATGGCAAAGGCAAGGGCCACCTCAAAAAAGAAAGCCGAGGAAAGGGCCTCAAAAAGGGCATATTATGCATTGCAGGATAAAATGGAAAAACCGTAACTCATAGAAAAATCGAAATCGTTTTTTCAAAAAATTCTTTGCTTGTCCCAACTTAGGCTGTATTCGTTATTAATCCTATATTTACGTTTTGTACACCCATGGTAGCAGTACATAGAATTACGGAAGATTTATGCGAGGATTCCTTTGATCTTATAGCCCTCCATAGTAGTTTGGAAGATTATGCCCTGGTGTACACATTAAATTTTCATTTAAAGTCGAATTTAAGAAGAACCTCTAAGGACCTGGAAACCATGGAACACATTTCTTTCCCGCTTTTTGAGTGGAAGGACAAGGTCAACGATGGGTATTGGAATCTGATCAATAACAGCAGTTTAAAAGAAGAAAGTATGACCAGGGATAATCTTTTTGAAGACGAAACTTCCGTAGTAACCTATCACTTTTTACCAGAATACAAAGAAGTGGATTACTTTCTTAAAATTGAACAGGAAGATATTGATTTGGAAACGAATGTTATTCGGATTTTGAATACAATACCACATATTATGGCAGCTTACACTATAGAGACCGATAAATTAAAATCTAAAAAGAACCTAATCTTTTAACGGAATGCCAGGAAAGAAAAAGACAAAAATAGTAGCCACGTTAGGCCCGGCAACGAGCAAAAAGGAAGTGCTTCAAAAAATGATCGAAGCGGGCGTGGATGTCTTCAGGATAAACTTTTCCCATGCCAATTATGAGGACGTTAAGGAACGTATTCAGATCATAAGGGAATTGAATAAAGAACTGCATACCAACATATCCATACTCGCGGATTTACAAGGCCCCAAGCTTAGGGTAGGGGTAATGGCCGGCGAAGTGGTAGTGGCCCCGGGAGATGAAATTACCTTTGTTACAGGAAAACCGTTTGAAGGTACAGCGGAAAAAGTATACATGAATTATGAAACTTTTCCAAAAGATGTAAATCCCGGGGAGCGTGTCCTGTTGGATGATGGGAAATTGATTTTTGAAGTACTGTCCTCCAATAGAAAGGATGAGGTTAAGGCAAAAGTGGTTCAAGGCGGGCCGTTGAAATCCAAAAAAGGGGTGAATCTGCCGAATACGAACATCTCCTTGCCAGCGCTTACGGAAAAGGATGTAAATGATGCCATTTTTGCCATATCGCAGCAGGTAGATTGGATAGCACTTTCCTTTGTTCGTTTTAGTCAGGATTTGATCGACCTGCAAAATTTGATCAAGGAGCATTCAGAACACAAAATCCCGATTATTGCCAAGATTGAAAAACCCGAGGCAGTAGAGAATATAGATAAAATTGTTTCATACTGTGACGGCTTAATGGTGGCTAGGGGCGATCTTGGTGTTGAAGTACCGGCCCAAGAAGTTCCTTTGATACAGAAACAACTGGTCTTACGGGCAAAGCGGGCACGGATTCCGGTCATTATTGCCACCCAGATGATGGAGACCATGATAACCAGCCTTACCCCGACCAGGGCAGAAGTAAATGATGTGGCCAATTCCGTTATGGACGGGGCCGATGCGGTAATGCTCTCCGGTGAAACCTCTGTGGGCAATTATCCCGTTCAAGTAATTCAAAAAATGTCCGGCATACTCAAAAGTGTGGAAGGATCGGAACTTATACAGGTACCGCAAGAGCCGCCGCATATCCGTACAAAGCGCTATATAACCAAATCGGTCTGTTATCACGCGGCGATCATGGCCAATGAGATAAAGGCCAAGGCAATTTCCACCCTGACCAATAGTGGATATACCGCTTTTCAGATTTCAGCTTGGCGGCCCAGTGCGCATATTTTGGTATTTACTTCCAACGAGCGAATCTTGACCCAGTTGAATTTACTTTGGGGGGTAAAGGCGTTCTATTATGACAAATATGTATCAACGGACGAGACCATAGAGGATGTAAACAAGATTGCCTGCCAAAAAGGGTTTTTGGATACCGGAGACATGCTTATCAGTTTGGCGGCCATGCCCATTAAGGACAAAGGAATGGTAAATACGTTGCGGGTCACCGAAATCGAAACATGTAGTTTTTAAGTAGGGCCGGTGCACATAAAAAGAAAAAACCCCAAGGAACAGGCCTTGGGGCTTTTATTTGAACAGAATCACACTTAGGCAACTTCTTTTTCATAGGCAATGAAGTTTACTACTTCACCATATATGTCGTATATAGGTTCCCCTTTTATCCAACATTTGTAGGGAGAGCCATTTTTTCTATAATTTAACACAATCGCCTCGAACGGCTTTCGTTGTCTTATGGCTTGTCCTATTTCTCTGGAGGTCTGTATACAGGTATCCTTACCTTGAAACATTTTGGGCTTTTTTCCAATAATTTCATCGGGCATATACCCGTTCATTTCAAGGATATTTTGGGTGGCATGTACTATTTTTAGATGGCTATCGGTAACGACGATAACACATTCGTCTTGTATTAGTTTTTCATCAAATTCCAATGGTGTTGACCACTTGTTGATTTGGGCCAACTTTTTAAGAAGGAACACATCGGCATGATCTTTACAGACTTTTTGAAAATGCGCAGCATGGAAATCCCATGAAATTAGTGGCAGACTGGATATACTTTGGGAGCTGTAGAATTTATGTGCCGCCCTATCGTAGTTCTTGATTTCGTTCATGTTCATGTTATCCTCAAGTACTCTATCCAAAAACCGATAAAGAACAATTTTTAATCAATACTACAAAAACCCTTTAAGGCCCAAAAATTTATGGCTGCCATTAACATTTTTGTTTAATAAATACTTCTTTTAAAGCACTTTAGGTATCGTAAGGATGAACAAAAAAGAGAGACTAATTGTGCATTATCGCATAAAATTAGAGGATGAAGTTTGAGTTTCACGACCCCAAATTGGGTTCAATTTTTGGACTGACAAATGATATCAAAAACACAAGAGATCAGTTTTCGATCGGTGCAGGAAATATCAGTATTCTTTGGAACAAAAACGAAAAGCCCGTTACTGTCGAAGTGGATGGGATTCCCTTTGAACTCCTTCCCGATCAATTGATGACCACTACATATCTTCAACATGTTTCCTATGAAAAGGCCGAAATCCCGATTACCGCTTTTGTTTTTAATAGGGAGTTCTATTGTATACGGGACCATGACGAAGAGGTCTCCTGTAATGGAATCCTATTCTTTGGTACACAGGACATTCCCATAGTGTCCATACCCGAGAACCAGAAGCCTAAATTCAATTTGTTATACCAGGTGTTTGTTGAGGAATTTTCCACGCCGGATAACATTCAGGGCGATATGCTTCAGATGTTGCTGAAACGTTTGATTATTATTTGTACCCGTTTGGCCAAGGAACAACACATAGTGAAAAAGTTGGACAACGAACAAGTTGATGTCATCCGTAAATTCAATGTATTGGTAGATACCCATTATAAGACCAAAAGAAAGGTAAGCGATTATGCGGACATGCTCTACAAATCCCCAAAAACATTATCCAACCTATTTGCCATCTACAATCAAAAATCGCCACAGCAGATTATCTTGGATCGTTTGGCCTTGGAAGCCAAACGGCTTATCAATTTTACGGATAAGCAGAATCAGGAGATTGCCTATGAACTGGGGTTTAACGACCCTGCCCACTTTAGCCGTTTCTTTAAAAAAATGATAGGCCAATCGCCAACAAAATATCGGGAAACAAATACGATTTCCGTGTAAAGGGAAATTTCTACAAGTAGTCGGGCAATCCTTCCTAACCCTACCCCCTTTTTCCATCCCATCTTTGTACTGTAATTAAAAAACGGGGAAAGATGAATAACAAACAGACTTCCATTTTCAATCTTATCGAAATATTCCGTCAGCCTAAAAGACCAGTGCTGCATATGATAAATGCGAAAACGCATTGTGAGCAAAAGCAGCATCACGATTTCTATTGCGATATGGAGAAATCCCATGAATAAATTCAATACATAATAAATAAATAAGTAATAACCGTCATTCTTAGGGAATGACCTAAAAATGTAAGATCATGAGCACATTTAATGTACCTAAAAGAGAAGAGGTAAGCGCCAATAATCAGGCTATTTTTGACAACTTGGAAAAAGCAGTAGGCTTTGTGCCCAACCTTTATGCCACCTATACATATTCAGAAAATGCATTGGGCAACTACTTGGCACTACAAAACGCAAAGACATCCTTAAAATCCAAGGAAAAAGAAGTAGTGAACCTAGCGGTCAGTGAAGTAAACAATTGTATCTATTGTTTATCCGCCCACACGGCCATTGGAAAAATGAATGGTTTCACCGATGAGCAGATTCTTGAATTAAGGGCGGGTTATTCCTCATTCGACAATAAACTGGATGCTTTGGCCCGTTTAGCCAAAAACATCACCGAGAACAGAGGTGGTACCGATGACGAAGTTGTTGAAAATTTCTTGAATGCAGGTTGGACCAAAGAAAACCTAATCGATACTATTGTCTTGGTCGGTGATAAAACGATAAGCAATTATTTGCACAAAACCACTCAAGTACCCGTGGACTTTCCCGTAGCGCAACCTTTGGAATCCATTGGGGCGTAATCAATTTAGAATATTCCTTTTTTCCTCCTTCCATATGTTACTCCATGGAACAACAACTGGAAGGAAGGGACTGGAAATAGAGTAGATAGAAACAATAATAAGTAATTTAAAAATCATGAAAAAAGTAATCACAACACTAGTATTTGCAATCGGCTTGGTATTTTCCATGACCGCTCAGGACAAAATGATGAAAAAGTCCAAAAAAACAATTGCCTTGGAACAAACACCAGGGGAATTCACCCAAAAACAATTGTCCGTTCCAGCGGGAACGTATGTTTTTGAAATAGCCAATAATGGCGTAGGACATGATGTAGGATTTGTTTTGGTCAAGAAAGGAAAGGACATCAGTAAACCTGAAAATCACATCCAAACGGCTTATGTGACCGAGGTGGTCAAAACTGGAGAAAGTCAACGATCCAATCCCACGGTCTTGGAAAAAGGGGAGTACGTATATTTCTGTCCGATGAATCCAACCGCCACGGACAATACATTGATCGTGCAATAATTTAGGTTAGGTTTAAGTGGTGTAGGCCCGATAGGTTTAAAAACTTTCGGGCCTTTTTACTGTATTAATTCCTACCGGCCATTACACCACCATCGGTGTCCCAAATGGCTCCAGTTACCCAGGACGCATCGTCAGATAGCAAAAAGGTAATTACTTTGGCCACATCTTCGGCCTGGCCATTTCTTCCTATAGGATGAAAACCGTTAAATCCCTCCAAAGCTTTTTCAGCTTGTTCACGACTTCCGAAAACCGAATCATAGACCGGTGTTTGCACCACGGCCGGTGAAACCGCATTGACGCGTATATGGTCATCTGCCAGTTCCATGGCCAAATGTTGGGTAAGACTATGAAGACCGGCTTTTTGCATGGAATAGGCCGATGAGGGTGTTGCCTTAACGGCTTGCTTGGCCCACATGGAACCTACATTGACGATTGCTCCTCTGCCAGTAGCCTTCATCTTCTTGGCAGCAGCTTGGGTGATGAAGAAAAACCCTTTGTTTAGATCAAGATAGGAATTGTAATCGGCCCGGGTATGTTCTAAAAAGGGTTTGGGTCCGAACACTCCAGAGGCATTTACCAAATAGTCCAGGTTAGGTAGTTTCCCTATTTCGGCAACCAATGCATCCACATCTTTTTCATGGGTGATATCCGTTTTGTGGGGAATAATGCCTTTGGTATCCGGTAGCTGATCCACACTGCGTCCAACTACATGAACGATGGCACCGGAATTTACCAAAGCCTTTGTGGTCGCCTGGCCTATACCGCTGGTACCCCCTATTACAACTGCTGTTTTGTTTTGAAAATTTGACATCATATATATTTAGATAAAATTAGTAATAGACAGACAAGTCTGTCTTGTTAAAATTAAAATTTTTAAGCTATCAATTGGGCCCCAACCTCCCTTGCCGAATAAATAGGCCAATCACTTTGATGCAAATGACTTTCACTAACGGCACTTTCGTACAACAGATACAGTCCATTTGTAATTTTTTCGGCTTCTGCATTGGAAAGATTTTTGATATTGTTGGTAACCACTTCCTTTAAAAAAGCCAATAGTTCTTTTTTCTGATTTTGGATTTCATTTCGGATTTTTACATTGTCCGCAGGAATTTCCGCGATGGTTCGGATGCACCAACAACCATTAAAAGAGGGTTCCCTATAAAATTCCTTTAGGAAATCGAAGACCCCCAAAAGTTGAAACTTCCCTTGGGGTTTCCCTTCAATATAGTCACGCAGGGCTTGGATAAAATAGGCGTGCTTATATTTTAAATACGCGATACAAATGTCGTCCTTGGTTCTAAAATGGTTATACAACGTTGCCTTGGCAATGCCCGCCTTGGCAATGATTTCATTTATACCCGTGGTATTGTACCCATTGGCATAGAACAGATTGGACGCGGTATCAATGATGTGCTGTCTTATTTCCGAATGCTTCACGGGCAAATATAATAAAAATTGAACAAGTCTGTCTGTTTTTTAGTTCTAAGTGAAAATCTGGTAAAAGTTTAGTATCAATTAGAAATCAAACTTCAACTGAACATAAACCGCATCTTCCTTCGTTTCGGCCGCTTTGTTTTCCGTATTCAGGTTTGCCAGGGAGATACCTAATAGACGTACGGAATTCTGTAACTGTTCCTGGTACAGCAGCTCCTTTGCCATTTCAAGAATCAATACCTTATCCGCGATAAAATAGGGAAGTGTTTTACTTCGGGTTTGAAGGGTAAAATCGCTGTATTTTATTTTTAGGGTGATGGTCTTTCCGGCAAGGTTGGACTTTTTTAGGCGACGATCTAATTCATTGGCGATATGCTCCAGTTTTTCCAACATAAAGATTTCGCTACTCAGGTTTTCGCTAAAAGTGCGTTCCGCCCCAACGGATTTTGGAATACGGTGTGGTTTAACCTCACTGGTATGTACCCCACGTACCACATGGTAGTAGTGACTTCCACTCTTTCCAAAATTTGAATCCAAAAACTCCAATGTTTTCTGTTTGAGGTCCTTGCCTGTAAAAATTCCCAACTTGTACATTTTCTCCGCAGTTACCTTGCCCACCCCATAAAACTTGCGTATTTCCAAATCCTCCAAAAATTGGATTACCTCCTCAGGGTTAATGGTCTTTTGCCCATTGGGCTTGTTCATATCACTGGCTACCTTGGCGATGAATTTATTAATCGAGATACCTGCCGACGCAGTCAATCCGGTCTCGTCAAAAATCCGTTGTCGAATCTCCCGAGCTATTAAAGTGGCGGACGGATTTCCCTTTTTATTATGGGTAACATCCAAATAGGCCTCATCGAGGGAAAGCGGCTCTACCAAATCCGTATATTCAAAGAAGATGGTACGAATACTATTTGAGATTTCCTTGTACCGGTCAAATCGGGCCTTTACAAAAATGAGTTCGGGACATTTCCGTTTGGCCAATACACTGCTCATGGCACTGCGTACCCCAAATTTACGGGCTTCATAACTGGCCGCGGCCACGACCCCCCTTTTGGAACTTCCCCCTACGGCAATAGGCTTTCCCTTAAGCTCTGGATTATCCAACTGTTCCACTGAGGCATAGAAGGCATCCATATCTACATGGATTATTTTTCGCAAAGGAATTGTATCGGACATATCACAAAATTAAGGGTCTCCTTGCGAAAGTCAACATGTAAGGTGGGACAGCGAATATTTAACAAAATAAATATGTTTAAACATATGGACATAAGTATCTTTGTTCCAACCTTTGGAACACGACCCATCAAATGAAAAGAAATACCGCTCAACCCCTGTTGCCCCTAAAAAAGGAAAAAAGAGATGATACGGCTTATGACCTATATCCTTCTTTTCATCTGTCGGATGGAAGCATCCAAAACGGGTACGAGACCTTGGCCGAAGACCTTATCCTTAAGAAGAAAGTGATTTTGGACGGTTATATTGGAGTGGATTGGGACGAAGTCATTGGTAGCTTAACAAGCCTATTGGAGAAAAAGGGAAGCAGGGTCGCTACTTTCAACATTGCGGATTTTTTAAAACCTGAAGCCGAAATCCTATCCTTGGTACGTCCTTTTTTGGGAGGGGACGACCCTATTTTTGGATATAGGACAGATCTTAAGCTCCAGGATTATTTTAAAAAAGAGGAACTGCACCATTTGGAACTGGACCAAAAAGCCGACCTGAACATTATTTATGGTACTGGTGCCGCCCTGACCCCTATGGATGGGTTCCTTGTCTATTTTGATGTGCCCAAGAACGAGCTGCAATATCGGATGCGTGCGCAGGCCATCACCAATTTGGGGCTTTCCCGCCCAAAGGATGCCAAACCCATGTACAAGCAATTCTATTTTGTGGATTGGGTGGTACTGAATCGGGAAAAGAAACGATTGTTGCCCCAAATGGATATTGTGGTAGACCAACAACGGCCCCAGGAACCTACGTGGATAAAAGGCGAAGTGTTACGAAAGACTTTGAACCGGATGTCCAAAAGCTATTTTCGTGTAAGGCCGTGGTTTGAACCTGGTGTTTGGGGCGGTCAATGGATGAAGCGTCAATTTCGGGATCTAAACCAAAACGTACCCAATTATGCCTGGTCCTTTGAAATGATTGTTCCCGAAAACGGCCTTCTTTTTGAAAGTAGTGGGACTTTGCTCGAAGTGTCCTTCGATATGTTGATGTACCATGAAAAAGAAAACATATTGGGAAGGGCGGTCAACAAATTTGGGGACGAGTTCCCTATCCGTTTTGATTTCTTGGACACCTTTGAAGGGGAAAATCTTTCCGTTCAATGCCATCCAAGTCTCGACTACATTAAACGGGAATTTGGGGAGAACTTTACCCAGGACGAGACCTATTATATATTGGACACCACAGAAGGGGCCCAAGTATATCTGGGATTTCAGGAAGGAGTGGATCGACATGAATTCCAGCAAGCCTTGGAAAACAGTTACAAAACCAAGGAAACCTTGGAGGTGGATCGTTTTGTACAAAAATTTCCATCCAAAAAGCATGACCTCTTCCTTATTCCACATGGAACGGTACATTGTTCCGGAACCAATAACCTGGTTTTGGAAATCAGTGCCACTCCCTATATTTTCACTTTTAAAATGTACGATTGGCAACGTATGGACCTGGATGGCAATCCCAGACCCTTGAATATTGAGCGGGCCATGCAAAACCTGGATTTTGGAAAGAAGGGAACGTATGTGTCCGAAAGTCTCATATCCAAACCCGCTATTGTCGAAACTGGATCGGATTGGGAAAAAATACACTTGCCCACGCACCCCCTTCACTTTTATGATATATATCGGTATGATTTTGAAACTACGGTAGACCTTATCACTAAAGGCCAATGTCATGTTTTGATGCTGGTAGAGGGGGAGGCCTTGGAATTAAAGGTGGGTGATATCCCATCACAAAAATTTCATTTTGCGGAGACGTTTGCAGTTCCTGCTGCCACGGAAAGCTATACCCTAATTAATAGAGGAAGAAGAAAAGCCAAGGTAATCGTATCCTTTGTAAAGGACGAGGCCTGTTAAAACCGAGATGATATGAAGGACGGAAAATGGATTTACATAGGGGTTTGCTTTTTTGCGGCTGCTCTTTGTGCTGCCCAACAGAAAACGATATGGCAAATTGGCGAATCGGACAATAGTTGTTCGGAATTTGCACTGGCTCCCAAGGGGTATCAGGAATTTCTCCAGGAAGACTTTGGGTGGGAAGACCGTGTATTTGTTATTGGACATTCAAAAACAGAGGAAGACTTTCCTTACGTATTGCCGGGGGCGACCGATTACTGGGGAGGAACATCCGGCCTTGCGGGCATACGTCCACATCAATTGAACCTTTTGTTCAACGTCAAAAAAAAGGGCGATGACGGAAGATGGAAATTAGTGGTCGATATTTTGGACTGTAGCCCCGAAGCGCCGCCCCTTTTCAAGATTTCGGTAAATGGGAGATTCTGGAAATTCCAGATGAAAAAGGGAAAGGAAATAGGTGTCTTGGATGGGGAAACGAGTTCAGGTCAAGAACAAGTAATCCAATTACCCGTGCCCAATGAACTGATAAACCATGGAGGCAATGAAATCCAATTGACTACATTGGAAGGTAGTTGGTTGGTTTTTGACCAGATACGATTGGAAGGTCCAAGGGGAACACAATTACGTATTCCAAAAAAGGCAATGATCAGGAAGGTTTACCCCGCAGATTATGAATTGGCCCAAGACTTGCAGAACGTTCAGCCACTTTTAGTGGAAGTTCAGCACATAGAAGGGAACCCCAACATACAGGTCCATTTGGACGGCGAGACCATTTTTGAAGAGACTTTGGAAGATGGCAGAAAAATCTATGAAGCCCCAATGCCAGCGGTGACATCAAAAAAGCATAGTACGTATGAGGTGATATTGGATGGTGAGGTGGTTCAGGAGGGTAGGGTAGCGAGAAGTCCAAAAATGAGGAACCGACCAGTGGATTATGTCGATACCAAAATGGGTACCGGCCATTCCCGATGGATGATAGCCCCGGGACCTTGGATGCCCTTTGGAATGGTAAAAATAAGTCCGGACAATCAGGATATGGGATGGCAAGCGGGATATCAGCCTACTTTTGAAAATGTAGGCACCTTTAGCCATATCCATGAATGGACCATGGCTGGTTTGGGTACTTTCCCTACCAACGGGCCGTTGATTACCACCATGGGCAGTCCTGAAGCTCCGGATAGTGGATATCGTTCGCGTATGGACAAGGTTACCGAACAAGCCCCTTTGGGGTACTATTCGGTACTATTGACCGATTATGATATAAAGGCAGAACTTACAGCGACCACCAGGTGTAGTTTTCAACGGTATACCTATCCCGAAGACAGATCTGGGTCAAGAATACTGGTAGACTTAAAGATTCCCGCGGAATATGATTATTCCATAGAAGAAGCTTATTTTAAAAAGGTAAGCGATACCAAAATAGTGGGCTATAGCAAGCAGGTTTCATCATCGGTCTGGGGGGAGGTCTACTATCGGAAACAGATGGTAGAAGATGGGGATAGGCCCAGGGAGTGGGACCAGATAGCACAGGAGTATATCGTTCATTTTGCCATGGAATTTGATCGTCCCATAACCCGATTTGGAATCCGTACGGACAAAGGGAGTGTTCTTCCTGAAGGAGATTCGGACACCTATACCATATCCAAACCCGAGGATGTGGTGGCCTTTGTTGAATTTGATACTTCCAAATCCCATGTGGTCCAAACCAGGACGGGATTGTCCTATGTAAGTATGGATCAGGCCGACTTAAACCTTGAAAAGGAAATTGCGGAACCTTTTGGATGGGATTTCGAAAAGGTGCGACATCATCAGGAAGAGGTCTGGGATGATTTGCTCGGTAGAATTCGGATAACTACAACAGATCGGATGGAAAAGATGAGGTTCTATACCAATATGTATAGGGCCCTGGTCAGTAGAAATATTTTTAGCGATGTTGATGGGAGTTGGGTAGATGCAACCGAACAGATTCGGAAATTTAAAAATCCCGACGAAGTGGCACTGGGTTGTGACGCCTTTTGGAATACCTTCTGGAATTTAAACCAGTTTTGGAACTTGGTGGTTCCGGAATGGTCCTCAAAATGGGTAAAATCGCAATTGGCCATGTACGATGCCAATGGTTGGTTGGCCAAAGGCCCGGCCGGTATGGAATATATCCCGGTAATGGTGGCCGAACATGAGATTCCGTTGATCGTTGGGGCCTATCAAATGGGAATACGGGATTTTGATGCGGAAAAGGCCTTTGAAGCTATCCATAAGATGCAGACTACCTTGGGAGAACAGGTAGGCAATGGGTATGCCGGAAACCGGGATTTGGAAGCCTACCTCAAGTACAAATACGTGCCCTATAACAAAGGACGCTTTTCCAATACCTTGGAATATTCATTTGACGACTTTGCCGTCTCACAAATGGCCAAGGCCATGGGTAAAAAAAAGGCATATCAAGAATTCCTGGATCGTGCCTATTGGTGGAAAAATGCCATTGATCCAGAAATAGGGTATGCGCGGATACGGCACTCGGACGGTACTTGGTATCCTGATTTCGATCCAATAAAAACAGCGGGCAACCATCAATACGTAGAAGGCAATGCATGGCAACTCTCCTTTTTTGTGCCCCAAGATATCCCTGCCTTGGCATCTATCATTGGCGAAGAAGCATTTTCCAAACGTTTGGACGATGGGTTTAAGGTAAGTAGTCCATGGCGCTATAATGCACCCAACGAGTTATACTGGGATTTTCCGGTAACCCAGGGTAATCAACAATCGTTGCATTTTTCATTTTTGTTCAATTGGGTCAAAAAACCATGGCTTACCCAAAAATGGAACCGAGACATCATGGATCGTTACTATGGTTACGGAATTTCCAATGCCTATCTGGGTGATGAGGACCAAGGGCAGATGAGCGCTTGGTTCGTGATGTCGGCTTTAGGGCTTTTTCAAATGGATGGAGGTACAAGAACGGCCCCTATCTATGAAATAGGAAGCCCCTTGTATCCCAAGGTAGAAATTGATTTGGGAGAACGCTATGACCGAGGAGAAACATTTACCATACTGGCCAAAAATACCTCCTTCAACAACAAATATGTGCAAAAGGCCATCCTGAACGGAAAGGAGCTGAAAAACTTTTGGTTCCCGGTAAACGAGCTTTTAAAGGGAGGTACTTTGGAACTTATTATGGGTGCTGAACCCAATAAAAATTGGGGGGTGCATGCATTGCCCCCGAGTCCTAGATAAAATTCGAACCTCATGAAACATATATGGCTCGTCCCTATCCTAGTTTTACTTCTCATCAACTGTACAAATGAGAGGCAACAAGAAAGTACCACCACCTTATATAATCTGGTGCAGTATGTAGACCCGCAGATTGGATCGGTGCACGGTCGATGGTTTTTTTACACCCCGGCCGCAAGGCCTTTTGGTATGGCCAAACTGGCTCCCCATACCAACGCCTATAACAGTGATGGCGGATGGGGCCCTACGGGCTATGATGATCGACATACCTCTTTGGAAGGATTTGGACATTTTCATGAATTTCAAATCGGGGGTTTGGTATTTATGCCCATGACCGGCAACCTCAAGACAGTTCCGGGAACGTTGGAGGAACCGGATACAGGTTATCGTTCGCGATTTGACAAAGCTACGGAAAATGCCGAGGCAGGCTATTATACCGTTCACCTCAGCGACTATGATATTCAAGCGGAACTCACTTCCACGGAAAGGGTAGGATACCATAGATATACCTACCCACAGACGGAAACGGCACATTTGATTATCGATATTGGCCACAAGCAAGGTGAAAGTAGCGATGTAACCGAAGCCTTTGCCCAAATCGTAAATGAAACGGAAATAGAGGGTCATATAGAGACCTATCCGGAATACGCAAAATTTTGCGATCCGGGCAAACGGGTCAAAATGTATTTTGTAGCGAAACTGAACAAAAAGCCTCTAAGTACCGGAAGTTTCGTAGATACGGTTCAACAGAAAGGGGCTTCGGAAACAAAAGGCATAAACAACGGGCTGTACCTCACCTTTTCCATGGAAGAGAACGAACCATTGGAGATTAGGACCGGATTAAGTCATACTTCGATCGCCAATGCACGTTTAAACCTGAATACGGAATCCAACGGCAAATCGTTTGATGAGGTAAGGGAGGAATCCCGTAAGCTTTGGAACAAGGCTTTAAACAAAATTATAGTCGAAGGCGGAAAAAAGGAGGACCGGGTAAAATTTTATACCGGACTATACCACGCCCTATTGGGCCGTGGGCTGTCCAGTGACGTCAATGGAAACTATCCCCAGATTGATGGAAAAATAGGGGAAACCCCTTTGGATGAAATGGGTAAACCGAAATATGCCCATTATAATACGGATGGAATATGGGGCGGTTTTTGGAACTTGAGCCAAGTGTGGGGCCTGGCCTATCCCATCTACTTCAGGGATTATGTGCAATCCAATATCGATTTTTACAAGGATAGAGGGTGGCTTCATGACGGGGCCGCCAATGGGGTGTTTACCAATGGGGTGCAGACCAATTTTCAGGGCTTGTTGTTGGCCTCGGCCTACAATATAGGCATTCGCGATTTTGAGGTCAAGATGGGATACAAGGCGGCCCTAAAGAATGAATTGGAATATCGGGGGAGGAACCTGGGGAATGGCAAGTACGACCTAAGCTATTTCATCAAACAAAAGTACATTCCCTATAAGGATACCATTATTTCCAATGGATGGGTATTCAATTTTGGCGCCTCCCATACTCTGGAATACAGTTTTAGTTCCTATGCCGTGGCCCAAATGGCCAAAGGGATGAAGGATATGGACAACTACGGAAAGCTTACGGAACAAGCGGGCTATTATAAAAATTTGTTCGATTCCGAAACCCAATTTATAAGACCCAAATTGGAGGACGGATCCTTTATCCAGGATTTTGATCCCATGCGGGGGTGGGACGGTTTTCAGGAAGGCAATGCGTATCAGTTTAGTTGGTATGCCCCCCATGACGTGGCCGGACTGATGGATTTGATCGGAAAGGAGACTTTTAATGAGCGACTGGAGACCATGTTCTCCAACGCACAAAAAAGTATGTTCGGCGGAGGTTCCGAAGAAATCCATAGTTTTTCGGGGGTGGAAAAATTGTATAATCATGGGAACCAGCCTTGTTTGCACAATCCGTGGCTGTTCAACTATTCCGGCAAGCCCTGGCTTACCCAAAAATGGACACGTACCATTTGTAACGAATTTTATGGGACAACCCCCCTACATGGTTATGGTGTGGGCCAAGATGAGGATCAAGGACAATTGGGGGCATGGTATGTAATGGCGGCCATGGGCCTATTTGATGTGCAGGGACATACTTCGGCCAATCCTACCTTTCAGTTTGGAAGCCCCTTGTTTGACAAAGTAAGCCTGAAGCTTCATGAAAACTACTATCCCGGAAAGGAATTGATCATCGAAACCAGAAATCAACATCCGAATAATCCGTATGTCCAATCGGTCTCCTTTAACGGAAAACCTATTACCGATTGCTGGATGCCAAGGGAGGAGTTAATGAAAGGCGGAACACTGGTCTTTACTATGGGCCCAGAACCAAATAGGGATTGGGGAGTTGGGCAAGTGCCACCATCCATGTCCAATGAAAACAACTAATATCATGAGAGAACGAGTGCAACGCGTGCCTGCCTGCCGCAGGCAGGGTTGCATTAGTTCTTAAATTTTTAAATAACTTATTTACAGACATTTAAAAATTTTAAACGGATGAAAAAATACATAAGCTTTCTTTTAGGACTATTGGTGTTCGGATGCGCCCATCAAAAGGAAAATCAGGAATTAGTCCGTAAAATTTTGGATAATAGCGATTTTCAAGAAGTAAAGAACCGGGCCTTGGAAGTCGTTAAAACTGGATTCAATGCCGGGGACGGATATGGCGAAGTCTGGATACGGGATTACAATACGTTCATAGCGCTTTCCGCCGAGGTGTTTGATGCCGCGGAACTGGAAAAGAACCTACTTGTGTTTTTTAGGCTTCAGGGTGAGGACGGGAATATTGTGGACGGTTTTATCCCCAAGGAAAAAGCCGAAAACGTGGAGGGAGGATATACCTATATTTATTCCGATTTGGAACCGGATTATTGTGGCCACAAGAACACTGTGGAGACGGATCACGAAACATCCTTGATCCAGGCCGTATATAAGTATATCCAAGCAACGGGAAACACGGAATTCTTACAGGAAAAAGTGGGCCAAAGTACAGTGGCCCAACGTATGGAACAGGCCATGCAATTTTTGTTGGATTACCGTTGGTCCAAGGAACATGGATTGATTTATGGGGCTACTACGGCCGATTGGGGAGATGTTCAGCATACGCATCCATGGGGCGTCTACATTACTGAGGATACCCACTATTGTGTGGACATCTACGACAATGCCATGTTGTTGATTGCATTGGATAATATGATGGAATTGCTCCCGGAAACCAAGGCTAAATGGCAAGAAATCCGGAACGCTATCGCACAGAATACCATGACTACACTCTGGGACGCCGAGAACCAAAAGTTCATTCCCCATGTGTATTTGGAAAAATCCCCATACCCCGATGATTTTAATGAAAATGAAATCTACTATCACGGGGGAACAGCAGTCGCCATCGAAGCGGGGCTGCTCAACAAGGAACAGATTAAAGTTTCCCTCAATAAAATGGTGGCCAATGTAAAGGCCTCGGGAGCGGGATCCATAGGATTAACATTGTATCCTCCCTATCCAGATTGGGCATTTGAGAACAAAGGAATGTATCCCTATGGATATCAAAATGGGGGAGACTGGACCTGGTTCGGGGGGCGAATGATCCAACAACTGGTCAAAAACGGTTTTATCGAGGAAGCCTATGAACAACTGTTGCCCATGACCCAGAGGGTCGTCAAGAACGATGGATTCTACGAATGGTATACCGTGGACAACCAACCGGAAGGCTCAGGCACCTTTAGGGGATCTGCCGGGGTACTGTATAAAGCTATTCTTTTGTTGGAAGAATGGGCAGAATCCAAAAAATAGTAGTATGTTGATGGCCTATTTGAAGAAAGACAATAAATCCGGTATCGGTGGATTTTAAATTAGATCAAAATAGTTCCGTTCCCTTTCATGTCCAAATAGAAGGATACTTAAGGGAGCTTATCCTTAGGAAAGATTACAGGAACGGTGCCAGCTTCCTACCCAAAGAGGTGACCCTGTCCAAAAAGTTGGGCGTTTCCAGAAATACGGTTCGGCAGGCAGTAAATACCTTGGTCAATGACGGACTTGTGGAACGCAAAAAAGGAGTGGGCACCAAGGTAGTTACCAAAAAGATTACAACACGATTGGACAACTGGATCAGCTTTACCAAGGAAATGGAAAATCAGGGGATAGAGGTGGTCAATTACAGTGTTCAAATCTCAAATGCGAAAGCCTCCGATGAAGTGTCCAAGGCATTGGGGATTTCCCCATCAAAGAAAGTCTGGAAATTGGAGAAAATTAGGGGGTCAAAGAAAGCCAAGTATTTGTATTCCTTATCGTATTTTCACCCTAGGGTTGGGATTACGGGAAAGGAGGATTTTACAATTCCCCTATATGAGTTGTTGGAAAAGGAGCATGATACCATCGTGATGACCTCCAAGGAGAAGATCAGTGCGGTCAAAGCGGCTGGGGATATCGGATCTTTGCTCGACGTAGGATCCGATATCCCTATTTTAAAAAGGGAACGGGTGGTATGCGATCCCGGGGATAGACCCGTTGAGTATAATGTGGTGTACTATCACACCTCCTATTTTACATATGATATTGAAATAAAGCGGTCGTTGTGAAGTACAACGGCATCCAAAAGTTGTAGTACAACAAAATAAGGAACTGGAAAATGGAAATGCATGATCAAATTGCCATTGGGGTAGATGTCGGGGGAAGCCATATCGTAAGTGCTGCCGTAAATTTAAAGGAACTACGGATTTTGCCCGGAACGACCTTTAGTGTTAAAGTGGACAATAAGGCCACAAAGGAGGTGGTATTGGAAACTTGGGGTACCGCTATTAACAAGACCATGGCCCATATTCCCGATAAAGAAAATGTAAATATAGGTTTTGCCATTCCCGGACCCTTTGATTACGGTAGAGGTGTTGCCCTTTATGAAGGGGAAAATGATAAATATACAAACATGTATGGGGTATCCGTCCCCAAGGAGTTGACACGATATCTGGATAGCGAAAACGTGAATTTCAGATTTCTCAACGATGCCACTTCCTTTGGTGTGGGGGTTGCCACCCAAGGGGGTGCAAAACAATATCCCAAAATTATCGTGGTGACCCTGGGAACCGGATTTGGCTCTGCATTTGTTAAGGATGGAATTCCTCAGGTGAACCATACCGAGGTCCCCAAAAATGGATGTTTATGGGATAAGCCCTTTAAGCAAGGTATTGGGGATGATTATTTCTCTACCCGATGGTGTATAAAGAGATATTATGAACTTTCCTCGGAAAAGGTTAAGGGGGTAAAGGAAATTGCACAGGCGAACAACGATCATAGTCAAACGGTTTTTAAGGAATTCGGTGTCAATATGGCCGAGTTTATGATACCCTTTCTTCAAAAGTTCCGTCCAGAATTGGTAGTTCTTGGAGGCAATATTTCCCATGCCAGTCAGTTTTTTCTACCTTCATTAAAATCAGGAGTACTAGGTGCAGGACTGGACATTCGTTTTGAGGTATCCCTCCTTATGGAAGAAGCGGCAATACTGGGAAGTGCCCAATTGTTCGATGCTTATTTCTGGGATCAGGTAAAAAATGACTTACCCAACGTTTAGTACCGGTACGGTATCATCTTCAGTTCGCGTAAAGGCGGGAATGCATGCCAACTTTTTCATAGCCCGTTTGATTTGATTATTTTTAAGGAATTGCAGATGTTCCATGGCACTAGAGATAGAAAGAAAATTCCTGGTCAAATCGGATGCTTTTAAGAAAGAGGCTATGACCTCCACAAGATTGGTCCAGGGCTTTCTAAATACCCATCCGGAACGTACGGTTCGCGTTCGAATCGATGGTGATTTTGGATACTTGACGATAAAGGGTCTATCCAATGAAACAGGGACTTCCCGATTTGAATGGGAAAAGGAGATTACACCAAAGGAAGCCGAGGAATTACTACTTTTATGTGAACCAAAAGTATTGGAAAAAACCCGATACAAGATTCCCATTGGGGACCATTTTTTTGAGGTGGACGAGTTTTATGGAGAGAATGAAGGATTGATAGTAGCCGAGATTGAACTGCAGAACGAAAAGGAGGTATTTGAAATACCGGATTGGCTCGGAAAAGAGATCACCGGGGAGATAAGATACTATAATTCACAATTGAGCAAACAACCTTTTAATACTTGGAAAGAATGAAAAAATATACTTTGGTGCTCCTTGTACTTCTTATAACGTTTGGTGCTTGTAAGGTGGTGGCCGAAGCTCCCCGGGAAACTACTGAACCTGTAAAGGAAAAGGTAGAAAGATCCACAAGGGAGATTAAGGAGGAGCTAACGGAAAAGGGATTTAAGATCTTTGATTATGTGGATGAGAAAACTAAGGACACCGTCATCATGCAGCAATACTTCATCGCCTTTTTAAAACGGGGGCCCAATCGTTCATCCAATAAAAAAGAAGTGGATAGCTTGCAAGAACTACATTTGGCCCATTTGGGAAAAATGTATGAAGAGGGATATGCGGATATCTCCGGCCCTTTTGGCGACGATGGGGAAATCCGGGGAATTACCATCTATAATACCCCTACCTTGGAGATTGCCGATAGCCTGGCCAACATAGATCCCATGGTAAAATCAGGACGATTGGTCATCGAAATGCATCCATGGTGGGCGGCCAAGGGATTCCCCTTACGATAGCGCCCTTTCGGGTTATGGGCTCAACTCTTTGGTTATCCAATTAAAACTTTCCCCGGCTCTTTCAAATACTTGTTCCTCGGGAACCAAGTCCGGTATAATACCTATAGAGGTCAATAAATCCTTAGGCTGTTCCTGTAAACCCGTAATGATTACCTTGGTACCTTTTAAGGTCAAGTCCAAGATAGCATTTTCCATGGCGTAGATTCCGGATTGGTCCACATAGGGTACCCTGTCCATTCGGATAATCAAAACCCGTATTTCTTCCCCAATGCTCTTTACTTGTTCCTGAAAATGCGAAGTAAACCCAAAGAATAGGGAACCATAAAGGTGTTTTATGTAAATCTTGTCCTTGAATTGTCGGTAAAATTCGGTCTCATCTTGCCAGGGCTTCTCACCATCAAAACCGGCCAGTGTTCCTACTTGCATCCCTTTTTCCCCAATATCACTGGCCCTTTTCATAAATAGAAGCGCAGCGAGGGTTACTCCGATACCGACTGCCTGTATTAGGCTTCCAAACGTGGTCCATAAGAGTACCACCAAAAGCACTATGGCATCCGCGCGGGGAACAATTTTTAAATGTTTCAGGCCCTTTTTGTCTATAATCTTGAATCCGATAGGGATTAGGATGCCTGCCAAAACGGCTAAGGGAATATAGGCGGCCAATGAGCTTAGCCCCAAAAGAACGGCCAATAAAAATGCGCCATGTAATGCCCCTGAGAGTCGGGTACGCCCTCCGGAATTGATGTTTACCACTGTCCCTTTCGTGGCTCCGGCACCAGGGATTCCGCCAATCAAGGCAGCGGCCATGTTCCCAATGCCTTGACCTACTAGTTCCCGGTTACTATTGTGCTTGGTTTTGGTCATGTTGTCCGCAATGACCGAAGTAAGCAAGGAGTCTATGGATCCTAGGACGGCAAGCACCATACCATACTCCAGAACCATAAAATAAGAGCTACTTTCTACACTAAAGAGGCCTTCCAGCTGTAATGAAGGAAGTCCGGATGGGATTTCCCCAATAATGGGAACGTCCCATTTAATGAAGTATGCAAAAACCGATACGGCAATCAATGCCACAAGAGCACTAGGAATAGCTTTGGTAACTTTGGGAAAGAGAAAATAAATGATAATGGTAAGTCCACCAAGCGCCAGTGCTTGCCAATTGAAGTCAGCAAAAAGTCGTGGTAAATCCATAATGACCTTTAATGTGGATTTTGGGGAATCCAAACCCACAAAAGGGAAGATTTGAAGGATTACGATAATCAATCCCACCCCGCTCATAAATCCCGAAATCACAGGGTATGGAAAGTATTTAATATATCCGGCAATGTTAATGAGGCCAAAAACCACCTGCAAGGCACCGCCGATTAAAAAGCTAAGAATAATTATACCCATCGCATCCTGTAGACTTCCTGTAACCTCAATGGCATTGGCTACCAAGGCCGCGGAAACCACCGTCATGGGTCCCGTTGGACCACTAGCCTGTGTGGGGGTACCTCCAAAAAGTGCAGCCAAAATCCCTACCGCTATAGCTCCATAAAGGCCGGCAATGGCACCTAGACCGGACTGGACCCCAAAGGCCAATGCCAAGGGCAAGGCTACTACACCGGCTACCAGGCCGCCCATTATGTCGCCCTTTAGATATTTGGTATCGTATATTGATTTGATCATTTTTATAAAGTTAACGGGTTACAAAATGAAAACGACAAGAAGTCTCAAGGAAAATCGGCTATACCGATACCAATGTCCCCCATGCCCTTATCGAATATGTCATCTACGGGAACCTTAGTGTTCACGCAAAATTAACCACGACTTTGGAAAAATGGTCAAAGGGCACTCTTGAATTGCTCCAAAAACCGAAGATCATTTTCACTTAACAGCCGTATGTCGGAAATTTGATAAAGCAAAAGGGCTATTCTGTCAATTCCCATTCCAAAGGCAAAACCTGAGTACTCCTTGGAATCGATGCCACAATTATCCAATACATTGGGATCTACCATGCCACAGCCCATAATCTCCAACCATCCCGTTCCCTTGGTCATCCGATAATCGGTTTCGGTTTCCAGCCCCCAATATACATCTACCTCTGCACTGGGCTCGGTAAACGGGAAATAGGAGGGACGTAGCCGTATTTTGGACTTCCCGAATAGTTCCGTTGTAAAGAATTGCAATGTTTGTTTCAAATCCGCGAAGGACACATTCTTATCAATATATAATCCTTCCACTTGGTGGAAAAAACAATGCGATCGGGCCGAGATAGCTTCATTCCGATACACTCTTCCCGGGGAAATAGTCCGAATCGGGGGTTTGTTGTTTTCCATATAACGCACTTGTACGGACGAGGTGTGGGTCCGTAAAAGAATGTCCGGATCGGTCTGAATGAAGAACGTGTCCTGCATATCCCGGGCCGGATGGTATTCCGGCAGGTTCAATGCGGTGAAATTGTGCCAGTCGTCCTCAATTTCCGGACCCTCCGAAACGTTGAAACCTATCCTTGAAAAAATCTCTATGATTTGATTCTTGACAATGGATATAGGGTGGCGCGCGCCAAGAGGAATTGGCTCCCCCGGTCGTGTAAGGTCGCCATAAATACCTTTTTCCTCATGTTTGTTTTCGAGGGTTTCCTTTAGGGCATTTACTTTTTCGGTCGCGACCTGCTTAAGCGCATTTATAGTTTGTCCAAATTCCTTTTTTTGTGTATTGGGTACATTCTTGAATTCAGCAAAAAAATCGTTCAACAATCCTTTTTTACCCAAATACTTTATTCTAAAAGCTTCAACAGCTTCCTTTGAATCCGCTGTAAACTTTTCGACTTCTGCAATCTGTTCCTTGACTTTATCGATCATCTTTTTGGACTAGAGATGCAAAATTAAGATTTTATGAATAGCAAATGGGGTACGAAACGAATAAAAAAACTGTGGTTTAAAATGGAAAATTGATCAATAGATGTCCTCAACATGTTGTTTTATCCAAGTGTTGCATTCCTTGAAGTTGTCGAATATTTGTTCCTCAGGGATAAAATCGGGGATAATATCGATGCGCTCCATCATATATCTTGGCTGTTGTTGTAAATCGACAAAAAGAACGGTGACCCTGTTCTTGTTAAGTTCCTGCAATACATCTTCCATGGCATAGAGACCGGACTGATCCATATATTGCATTCTATCCAATCGAATGATTACATAGGAAGCCGTCTCCGGGATTTGATCGGCCAATAGCTGAAAATCATTTGTCGAACCAAAAAACAAGGGTCCTTTGATATGCTTTATAAATACTTCCTCTTGAAGGTTTTTGGGAAAACCACTCTCATCTGCCCAAGCTTTCTCTTTTTCCAGGGATTTTATGTCAGAACGTTCAGCGGTAAGATCGCCTATCTTTTTCATGAACGTAAGCGAAGCGATGACCAAGCCTATTCCAACCGCATAGACCAAATTCCAAAAAGCGGATAGAACCAATACTACAAGCATTATGACCACTTCCGAACTTAATCTCAATGGGCCTATCTTAATATCCTTGGGCAGGTTAGGAATAGCTCTTAAACCTTTATAATCCATCACGGCAATACCTACGGTGATTAAAATTCCGGCCAAAACCGCCGCCGGAATCTGGGAGGCTATGGGTCCCATAGCCAACAGAACGATTAATAGCAACACCGCGGAGACCATCCCGGAAAGTCTTGTCTTTCCACCGGAGTTGATATTTACAACAGTGCGAATTGTGGCCCCGGCTCCTGGAAGTCCCCCAAAAATAGCGGCCACGGAATTTCCGATGCCCTGCCCTACCAATTCCTTGTTGGGTTTGTGTTTGGTCTTGGTCATATTGTCCGCGACTACGGAGGTCAATAAGGAGTCTATCGCTCCCAAAAGGGCCAGGGTCAGTGCGGTAAAAATGTAGGGGCTTATGGCCCTAAACTTGAAGCCCGTGAAAATTTCCAAATTTGGAATGGGAAACCCTTCCGGTATCTTTTCTATAGGCCTATAGTCCAAATCAAGTGCATAGGCCACACCTGAAACCAATAATAAGGCAACAAGGGTACTTGGTACGGCAGTTGTGATACGCTTAAAGCCGTAAATGATGATTATGGTTATCAATGCCAGGGACAACTCTAACCAATTTATGTTTTGTATGGCCTTAGGCATTACTTTAATAGCACCAATAACCCCCGAGGCCTCCTTTGCGGCCAATGTTTTTGCCTCTTCCAAGATAGTTTCTTCGGTAACCTCGCCCGATCTTGCAATGGTTTCCTTGAAATCCTCCAATACCAAGATACCCTCACCTGCTTCTTCTTTTAAGATATTTTCCAAGATCAATTCCTCGGCCTCAGGTTTAAACGGGGTTACCCAATCCATATCCTCCCTAGGGTAATACCCCAAGGTAGGAAGTATCTGTGTAAGAATAATGATTACCCCGATGGCCGTCATAAATCCCGATACCACGGGATAGGGAATATACCTAATATAACGGCCTATTCCCAATAATCCAAGCCCGATCTGCATAATACCTGCTAGTAGGAATACCGTTAAAATAGCTGGTAGCGCTTTTTCTACACTACCATCATAGACCGCAATGATATTTGCGATTATGACCATACTTACAGCGGTCATTGGTGCTGTAGGGCCAGATATTTGGGTGTTTGTACCGCCGAAAAGGGCTGCAAAAAAACTAATGAAAATAGCTCCGTAAAGCCCGGCACTTGGACCAAGACCCGAACTTACACCAAAGGCCAAGGCCAAGGGGAGGGCAACGATTCCCGCAGTGATTCCACCAAAAAGGTCGCCTTTAAGATCGACGAATAGTTTTTTCATAAACGCACCTTGCCTTTAGAACGGTCAAGGTAGAATTTTTTTGCAAATAAAAGCTGGCATCCCTTTGCCGGCTTGCCCTTGACAATTTTTGCTTTTAGGTCATAAAGGTCACCTTCCCATCCAGTATATCGTACATTGCCCCTACTATTTTTATCTCCCCATTTTCCTCCATTTCTTTCAAGATAGGGCTCATCCTACGTGTATTTTCAATGGTCAATTGTACGTTTTTTTCTGCAACTTTGTTTACGAAATCCAAGTTCCTCGAACTACGAAGATCAATCTCTGCGGGCTCGGTTACTGCTCTAACGGCAGGCCTTATTTTATTCAGAAGAATCGTTAGGTTGCCCATTTTGGCATCATCACATGCTCCTTTCACCGCACCGCAGGCGGTGTGGCCCAAGATGACGACCACTTTTGTGCCTGCTAGTTTACAGGCGAATTCTATACTGCCCAAAACATCTTCATTAACGATGTTCCCCGCTACTCGGGCACTGAATATATCCCCTACCCCCTGATCAAAGATCAATTCCGCCGACACCCTTGAATCGATACAGCCCAGGATCGTGGCAAATGGATATTGCCCGGAAGCCGTATCCCGAACCTGTTCCAACAAATCGCGATTCGCTTTCTTATTTTCCAAAAACCGCTGATTGCCTTCTTGTAATAAAGATATGGCCAAATCTGGTGAAATGGCCGACTGTGTCTCTTTGGTATGCGCTTTCATAATGATGTGGTTTTAAAAGGTTGCGCTTCAATTAAGCATTAAGTTCAATGGTTAGCTAAGCTTTTTGCTCGCCCGGTATCAAAAGCGAAACATTCAACTTTCCCATTACTTCCTTAACATCGGACGCCGTTAAATGTCTTGTTGCGCGGGATTGTTTGTTTATCCGATTCATACATAATAGGTTAATATTGTTTTTGGAAAGATAAGTGGAAAAGTTTTTAATGATATTATCGCTATACTCAAAAACATATTCTATTGTCTTTCTACCTTCCGGTAAAGGTTGCTTTTGCGATGATACGGTACTCTTTATGATTTTAAATGATTTTAAGGGTTTTTGGGCGTGCTGCATTAAATCTTCCGCAAACTCTAGATTACTGGATGGTTTTGGGTTATTCAGCATTCCTAAGGTTACTTCTTTATTAGGCTCTAGCTTGTTGTTATGGGGAGCGATCATTATAGTCCCGTTATAGCGATTCAAGATAAAATCTGTAATGCCATCGCCCATAAGATTAAACGTTTTGGATTTTCTTTTGCCCAGTACCACCACATCCGGCTTTTGTTCTGCAAGGTACTCCCCTATTTCGCTTTTTACATTTCCGAACGCAAACGAATAGGTAATGCCAACATCGTACTCCTGGGAAATGGAAGTTGCCAGATTTCGCATTTTCTTATTGATGGCCTTGTGTTCGCTATTGATGGTTCGCATGGCCGATAATTGATTGTCCATCTTTACAATGTCCGTAGGCTTTTTTACGGAGAATATTTCTATCCGGCCATTGATTATTTTGGCAACACTAACGGCATTCTTTAGTATTGCAGCTGAAGATTTGGTCAAATCTGAAAGAACAACAATTTTATATTGTTTTTTTTTCATGACGTTCAGTTCAAACTTAAGTTCGACTTTGGTCTTTTTTCAAAGAATTCGATAAAACTGGACGGGTTTTCTACAGTGCCCCGTTTTGATACCAACTTTATGTCAATATCCCGCTCCTTGGCCTTGAACGCAAAATCTTCCAAAATTTCAATGATATCGTTGTCCAAGTATCTGGTATTAAGAAGATTTATTTCTAAATAGGTATCCCTTGGCAGGCTGTCCAATTCTTTTAGAATGGCCCCTTTGTTAAAGAACGTCACTTCCTCGGCAAGGGTCATTTTAATCTTGTGCTTTCCATTGCTTTTATCCTCAATATGCAGAAAATGGGAATTTTGATAGCTTTTCAATAAAATCACCACGATACCTACACCTAGCCCAAGACCGATACCTACAAGCAAGTCTGTAAATATGATACCTAATATCGTGACAAAAAATGGGACGGATTGTTTCCAACCTAGTTTGTACATTTTTTTGAAAAGGGAGGGCTTTGCCAGTTTGTAGCCAACAATGAACAGAATCGCGGCCAACACCGATAACGGAATCATATTTAACAATCTAGGAATCAGTATTACCGAAATCAATAGCAAAAAACCATGTATTATTGCCGACATTTTTGTTTTTCCACCGGATTGTATGTTTGCGGAACTTCTTACGATTACTTGCGTAATGGGCAAACCTCCGATCATCCCGGAAAGGATGTTTCCTGTACCCTGGGCCAACAATTCCCTATTGGTCGGCGTAACCCTCTTCTCAGGATCTAACCTGTCCGTAGCTTCCACACATAGCAACGTTTCAAGACTGGCTACCAGTGCTATGGTGAATGCGGTTATCCATATCTCGGTATTTCCGATCTGCCCAAAATTCGGAAAGCTGAACTGCGCCAAAAAAGACGAAGCATCTTCGGGAACGGGAACACTGACCAAGTGATTCAAAGCTATTCCCCAAATTTCACTGTCCCTGGTCAGAACGTAGAAAAGTATTCCGACTATAACAGCAACAAGGGGCCCTTGTACCAGCTGGAAAAATTTACCTTTTTTGGAAAGCACGCTGTCCCAAAGAATTAAAATGGAGAGACCGATAACGGCAATTAATGTTGCTCCAGGGCTTATATTGTTGAAAGTATCGATGATTTCGGAAAAAGTATTTTTCCCGTCCACTTGGAAAAATGCGAAATCGCCTTCGGGATCGGGGTCGTACCCAAAAAAATGTGGGATTTGCTTTAGTATTATAATGATTCCGATGCCTGTAAGCATACCTTTAATAACCGAAGATGGAAAATAATAACCTATTACACCTGCCTTCAAAAATCCAAAGACCAACTGAATTACTCCACCAAGAACCACGGCGAGCAAGAAGTTTTCAAAGCTGCCCAAAGCACCGATTGCAGTTAAAACAATGGCGGCCAAACCGGCCGCCGGGCCACTGACCCCAATATGGGAGCCGCTTAAGGCCCCAACTACTATGCCTCCTATAATACCGGCGATAAGACCGGAAAATAAGGGTGCTCCACTCGCCAGCGCAATACCAAGACAAAGAGGAATGGCCACAAAAAATACTACAATACTTGCCGGCAGGTCATTTTTTAGATGATTGAACATGTTATTTGAGATGTTTTGTCTTCAATACACTTTGAAGACCGGTTAGGCGGAAAAATATAATGGGTTGAAAGCAACAATCTTAGCTCTTCCGTTCGGGAGGGGGGAGTAGAATCTCCAAGTTAAAATCATTATCGCCCAAGGATTTATGAATTCCGGTCATCCACGTTTTGGATTGTGCCTGAAGCGAAAAAAAATGACGGGGTTTGTCGTTGATAATGTCTTCCTCGGCCTGTATCTTTTTAGCGGCTTCTTGCTGCTCTTCCTCATTTAGGTTGACAACGATAACCTGATCATCGCCGGTTAGGGAAACCACACTTGGCATCACTATACCAAACAGCCATATGGAAAGCATTAGTTTACGGGCAAACATCTTCATTTTGGAAGGTATTAAGACAAATATAATAGTAATGCTATTGCTAGATTGTTAAGGAAAGTTTAAAAATCCTTGAGCATCTTAATGTCCGTATCCATTAACCATCCCGTTTTACCGTCGCCGATCCGTATCTTTTTCCAATCGTTAAGGGAGTCTAAAACATGAATTTTAGTTCCTTCATGCAAAGTGAAGACTTCTTGACTTCTAGTGTTCGGCTCTGATTTTACGGTTACTTCTTCCGAAAAAATAATAGCAGGCCTATCCCTTTTGAAGTCATTGTACTGAATAAAGGCGAAGGTCATGGAAATTAGGGCTATGATCAAGGAAATCATACCGGTGATAAAGGCAATACGTTTACGGGACGAATATCTGAAGTAAAAGAATGCAATGTATAGGAGCACGAAGAGGATAGTGAATAACACGGCGGTGACGGCCCATTGATCGAAGGAAAGGAGCCCGGTTATTTTGTTGTAAATTTTTGATAATCCCGTTTCCGGCATTTTTTCGATTGCGTCCAACGTCATATTTTGGGCATAGGCCAGATTATTCCGAATTTCCGGGTCATTGGGCTTCAAAAGCAATGCCTTTTCATAATAATATATGCTGGGAGCGATTTGATTGATCTTGTAATAGGAATTGCCCAGATTAAAATAAAGTGCCGCCGAGTGTTTCCCATTATCCAAAATTTCCAAATAGTGGGTGATGGCCGTTTCGTAGTCCCCTTCGTTATAGGCCGACGTGGCTTGTTCAAAGATGGCTTCATTTTGGGCATATGACCAAAAGCCTATCCAAAATAGTATGAAGCCTGCCACTCCTTTCATCCGTATTACAATTGTTTGTCCAAATATGAGATTACTTCGCTGGCCTTATTATAATCCTGATGCATCTGTACGTCCGAGAAAGGGCTGTAGCGGGCCATTTCACAATTTTTAAGTAGGCCAATAAAGCCATCCCTGGTGGTTTCGTCAACATTTTTTTGTGCCAACAACGCCCCTATTTTGTCCTTACTGAATTCTGATGTCTCTATTTTAAGCTTGGCCTTTAAATAATGATGCAGGGCCTTTTCCAGGGCAATATAAAAATCCTCTTTGTTCCCTAACTCCTTTTTTGCCTTGGAAAGGTATTTTTTTGCCAATTTGTTTCTTCTTTTAATTCTATTTCCGATAACATCACTAGCGATGGCCTCGCGTTTTTTTCCAAATACGACCGCTGAGGGAATCAATAAAAGAGGCAATAGTAGCCAAAGGTAAAAACGTGTTGACCCAAAAAAATAATCGGTGCCGATCGCCTTCAGATCAGGTTTAAGCTTTATAAAGTTAAATTGGCTACCTGTAGCGATTACATTTCGCTTAGTTGTTCCCACAACGGTATTGTTTGCTGCTGCAATATTGGCCGGACCTTGAATTACATCGATAAGGATTTCATCCGAATCCAACCTTTTATATTTTTCAGTTTTAGGATCAAAGTAGCTAAAGGAAATACTTGGAATGGGATACTTGCCCTTAAAGGAGGGCACTATCGTGTAGTTGTTGCTCACCTTTCCCTGCATGCCGGACAAGGTAGTGCGGACCTTTTCATCAAATTCAGGCTCATATACTTCCAGTGAGCTAGGTAGATCGGGTTCCGGTAATTGGAACAGTTTTAGATTTCCCTTTCCACTGACCTCTACTTTGGCCTGCAGGGATTCCGAAGCATTTAGTTGGGTCTTACTTGTGGTTACCGAAAAATCAAAGCTTCCCACGGCGCCGCTGAAGTCGGCCGGTTTTCCTGCAACGGGTAGTTCCTTTGCATTTATGGTACGTCTTCCTGCCGAAACCGTCTTATTGGTCTGTGAGTAGATACGATCCCCGAAAAAACCGCGCTTATTGGTCGGTACCTCCAAGCTAACTTCCAAGGACAGCGGTTCTATTTCCAATTTTCCTGCCTTTTGAGGATAAAGTACTACCCTTTTCAATACTACATATCTAAAAGCTTTTCCCTTATAGGTGCCATTTTGTGGTACAGGTCTGGAAACCGGAATATCCTGGCTCCAGAAGTTGTTGTATTTTGGATTATCCAAAGGCCTATAATTGGTAATACCGATCGTGGAGGTAAAATATAATTTATAGACAACGCTCAAAGGTTCATTTAGATATGGACGGGTCTTGGAAACCTCGGCCACCAAAAACAAACTTTCATCGGCAATATCGTCCACGGTCATCTGGTCGCTGGGTTTGTCAACGGCGGCCTTTACCTCCACTTGCTTTGGAAGTGATTTATAGACTTCACCACTGATCGTAATGGTCGCTTGCTTTATGGTGAATTTTCCCCGAGCGGTAGGGGCCAAAGTATAGGAGTAGGTCTTGGAATAACTCCGCTTTCCATTGATCCAGGAGGAGCTTATGGATTGGGATGGCCCCATGAGCACCTTAAAACCTTCAAAATCAGGCGGATTGAAGTTGTCCCCATCCTTATTCATGGTAAAGTCCACACGCAAGCGTTCGTTGATTCCCAATTTTTCCTTGCTGAGATTCATGGCAAAGGTTACCGCATCCTTATCCTGCCCCTGAGAAACAAAGACCACACTTAAAAAGAATATTAATGAAATATGTTTAAAGTTTTTGGGCATTACCAATCCTTTTCATTTTTCACCTTGGCGCCTTTTACTTTTTTGGCGTCAATTTTTTCCTGTACCTTTTTTTCCTCGTTCTGCATGGCCTCCAACAGGTTCTGTATTTGTTGTTTGCTCAACTGACTGGGGCGTGGTTGCTTTTGTTCCTCGGGCTTTTCTCCTTGATTGGGCTGTTTTTTCTGTTCTTCTTTTTGATCCCCGTCACCTTCTTTGTTATCCTCCTTTTTCTCATCGCCCTGATCCCCCTTATCCTCTTGATCCTTTTGTTCTTGATCTTTATTTTCCTCTTTGTTATCCCCTTCGTCCTTGTTATCCTGATTTTGATCTTGTTGGTCTTTGTTGTCCTCGTTTTGATCGTTCTGCTCCTGCTCTTTTTTCAAAAGCTCTTTGGCCAATGCCAAATTATAGCGGGTCTCCTCATCCGTCGGAACATTGCGCAAAGCTTCCTTGTAGGCTTCCACTGCCTTTTGGTAGTCTTTGCGTTTCATGAATACATTTCCCATATTGTGGTAGGCCCTATGTTTGTCCGGTTTGTTCTCCGCGATTTCACCCGCCTGTTTAAAACGTCCAAAAGCCTCGCTGTATGTTTCTTTGTTATAGTATGCGTTACCCAAGTTATAGGGTGCCGCTACGTTCTTACTGCTTTTGGAGATGGCTTTTCTATAATCGACTTCGGCCGTAATGAAATTGTTTTCGGAAAGTTCCTTATTGGCTTCCCAAGTAAGGTTTTTGGATTCGGTCAAGGCACTTTCATCCATTTGCTGGTCTTCTTGGGCAAAGGAAAATACTCCAAGGACTAAAAATAGATATACCCAAATGTCTTTCATAATATCTTTTGTATTCACTTTCAACAAATAAAAGAAAACGAAAAAAAGAACATAGAACCTATGATTTAGAAAACTTTAATAGTACCTCTAAACCATTTTGTATTCCCTATTCTTTATGCTCATTGAACAAATCTAACTTTTTAAGCCATCTTGTTTTTCTGTCCAGGACAAAGATGTCCAAAAATAAAAATAACAATCCGGCCCCTAAAAACCATTGAAATTGATCCTTGAACTCCGCAAACTGCTTGGCCTCGAATTCGGTCTTGTCCATTTGATTCAATTGTTCCCTAATAAATTCCACTGCTTCCTCTGTGTTGGAACCGTTTATATATTCACCATTGCCTTCATCCGATATCTCTTCCAAAATCTCTTCGTTCAATTTGGTAATGACCACCTCTCCCTGGGCATCTTTTTT